>JBILUL010000026.1:0-45959 GCA_044371005.1 Phycisphaerales bacterium
GTCTGAGCAGGCCGACAAGGCGTCGCAGATGGCCAAGTCGTCGGGCAAGCGCCTGGGCGAGGTGATGGTCGAGGCGGGCTTTGCGAAGGAGGACCAGGTCGCCAAGGCGCTTGCGAATCAGTTCGGGATGGAGTTCGTGGATCTCTCGCAAGGGGGCGTCACGGACAAGATCGATCTGAAGCTGATCCCTGATGACCTCATCAAGAAGCATCAGATTCTGCCGCTGGCGAAGCTGGGTAATCGTCTGCAGCTGCTGGTGCACGACCCGATGGATCTGGAGCTGTTCGACATGCTTCGGTTCCGCTTGAACGTGGAGCTTGAGCCGCGGCTTGCCGCCAAGACGCAGATTCGCAAGTACCTCGAGGCGGCGGCGCAGGGCACGGCGAAGAAGTTCGCGGCCAATGAGTCGCTGGTGACGGGTTCGATCGACAAGTCGGTGGATCGCTCGGTGGATCGTTCGGTCGACAAGTCGATGGACAAGTCGATCGACGTGACCGACGAGGATGCGCCGATCGTGAAGCTGGCCAACCGCATCATCGCCGAGGCGGTGCGCATGCGGGCGAGCGATATTCACATCGAGCCGATGGAGGATCGCGTCCGACTTCGGTATCGCATCGACGGTGTGTGCATGGAGCGTGACAACCTGCCCAAGCGCATGCAGAATGCGCTGCTGAGCCGCATGAAGCTGATGGCGGCGGTGAACATTGCGGAAAAGCGGATCCCGCAGGACGGCCGCATCAAGCTGGGCGTCGATGACAAGATGATCGACTTCCGTGTGAGCACCTGCCCGGCGTATCACGGCGAGAGCGTGGTGCTTCGTATTCTGCGTCCCGATTCGGTGCGAATCGGTCTGGTGAATCTGGGCTTCGAGCCCGACAACCTGGCGCTGTTCAACAAGATCATCCGCCGGCCCAACGGCATCTTCCTGGTGACGGGGCCTACGGGTTCGGGCAAGACGACGACGCTGTACTCGGCGCTGGACGTGCTCAACCGGCCCGACAAGAAGATCATCACCGCCGAGGACCCGGTCGAATACAACTTCGAGGGCATCAACCAGTGCCAGGTGCGTGAGCACATCGGCCTGACGTTCCCGGCGATTCTCCGCTCGATGCTGCGTCAGGCGCCCAACATCATTCTGGTGGGTGAAATCCGAGACAAGGAAGTGGCTGAAATCGCGATCCAGGCCGCGCTGACCGGCCACCTGGTGTTCAGTACGCTGCACACCAACGATGCGCCGAGCGCGATGACGCGTCTGATCGACATGGGCGTGAAGCCCTTCCTTGTCGCTTCGTCGATTCAGGCCGTGCTGGCTCAGCGACTCATCCGCGTGCTCTGCAAGGAGTGCAAGAAGGTCGCCGATGAGAGCGAGTATGACCCCAAGATCATGCGACTGCTGGGCATCACGCCCGATGAGGCGCGTGGCAAGGCGCTCAAGCCGGTTGGCTGCGGCAACTGCAACAGCACCGGGTATCGCGGCCGTCAGGCCATCTTCGAGATGATGATGATGAACAACCACATCCGCGAGCTGGCCTTCAAGCTTGCGCCGATCTCGGAGCTGCGCAAGGCGGCGCTGGCCAACGGCATGAAGCCGCTGGTGCATGACGGCAAGGTCAAGGTGCTCAAGGGAGCATCGACGATGGCGGAAATCGTGTCGACCACGCAGGTCGACATCGACAATCAGTGATTCGTTGCCGGCCCGCTGGCGGGCCGGTGTTCGTGGGGTTGGTGTGCCGGAAAGCCCTTGTGCCGCGGCGGGACAGGGAGCGATGAACCGGGGCGTTTGGAACAGGAACTGCCGGGTACCCGCGTGTGGGAACGGCTGAATTTGGATTCGTCGAGGTCACTATGTCCACCATGCAGATCGATCGCCTGCTCGACACCGTCGTCAAGCTCGGCGCCTCGGACCTTCACCTTACCGTCGGGCGTCAGCCCACCATCCGTCACCACGGCGGTCTTCGCAACCTGCAGACCAAGGTCCTTGACTCGGACGACATGGTGTCGCTGATGAAGGCGATCACCCCCGAACGCAACCAGCAGGAACTCCAGGAAGAAGGCACGACGGACTTTGGCTTTGCCTACGGCGATGCCGCCCGCTTCCGTGTGTCGGTCTTCCGTCAGCGCGGCGATCTCGCGATCGTTCTGCGTCAGATTCCCAATCGACTGCTGACGTTTGATCAGATCGGTCTGCCGAAGGTCTGTCAGGAGCTGATCCGACGTCCCCGTGGCATGTTCCTGGTGACCGGGCCCACCGGTTCGGGAAAGACCACGACGCTGGCGTGCATGATCAACTACATCAACGAGACGATGGACCGCCACATCATCACGATGGAAGACCCCATCGAGTATTACCACGCCCACAAGAAGTCGATCTGCAACCAGCGTGAAATCGGCAACGACAGCCCGAGCTTCTCCGAAGCACTTCGTCGAGCACTGCGTCAGGACCCCGACGTGATCCTGGTGGGTGAAATGCGAGACCTCGAGACGATCGAAGCCGCGGTGCGAGCCGCGGAAACGGGCCACCTTGTGTTCGGAACCCTCCACACGACCGGTGCGGCCAAGACGATCGACCGCGTGGTCGACGCCTTCCCCGTGACCCAGCAGAATCAGATCCGAGTGCAGCTCTCAACCGCGCTGCTGTGCATCCTCAGTCAGGCTCTGCTGACACGCGTCGATACGGCGGGCATGGTCGCTGCCTACGAGTTCCTGGTCATCACGCCCGCCGTGGCCAACCTCATCCGCGAAGCCAAGACGTTCCGCATCGACTCGGCGATCCAGACCGGAAAGAAGTTCGGCATGCAGCTGCTCGACGACCACCTCTGGTCGCTCTACTCGCAGGGCAAGATCGGTGCCGAGGAGATGATCGACGTGAGCAAGAACCCGACCGAACTGACCAGCCGCATTCACCGGCTTGGCCGGACGGTGGGCCGCATGGAATGGGACGAGGAAGAGGAAGGCAACGCCTGATTCGGTCGTCGACGGCGACCGGTCCGGCAAAGTTCGGTGTTCGATTGGAGTCAGATCGGTTTGGATTCTGAAAGGTATCCGGCAGGTGCCGGAGTGTCGGTCACGGGTACAAAATATCCAACTGGCACATCGTTCGTGACGTGTTCAACTGCTGGCATTACCCGAACAGGACGTGTATGCTGGTCGAATGATTCCATGCAAGGGCCTCCGTTGTGGGTCTTGAGGCGTGATTTCTCGACCAGCCTGTCGCGGCCTTTCTGTCGCGGTTTGACCAGTACCAGACAGACAGAAGGAAGACTAGACGCATGGGCATCGATCCCGCAGAACTCAAGGGCCGCAAGATCGGCCGCGTGCTGACGAAGCTGGGCAAGGTCAGCCGTGAGCGCGTGCATGAAGCGCTCGAAGTCCAGAAGACGCGCAAGATGCGGCTGGGCGAGCTCCTGGTCGAGCTTGGCTACTGCTCTTCGACGGATGTGGCCGAGGGGCTTGCCGGTCAGGCGGGCATGGTGTATGCCGACCTGCGCGGCTTCGACATCCCCGAGTCATTCCGGGAGATCGTGCCCTCGGACAACATCCGCGCCTATTCGGTCGTGCCGGTGGAGTACAACCCCACCAGCAAGCGGCTGAAGATCGCGATGAAGAGCCCGGACAACTTCCGCGCGGTCGACGACCTGCGGATGCTGATGGGCTTCAACGTCGAGGCGGTCGTGGCCGACCCCGACCTCATCGATGCGCTGATCAAGAAGTACTACTCGAAGCAAGAGTCGGTCAGCGACGTCATCAGCAACATCAAGATCGACGAGAAGTTCACGAAGGTCAGTGGCAGCATTGCTGCGGGCCAGTCGATTGACCTTGATGCGGTGATGGATGCCGCGAGCGACAACCAGGTCATCAAGCTCTTGAACCTGGTGCTGATGCAGGCGATCAAGGACCGCGCCAGCGATATTCACTTCGAGCCCTTCGAGCACGAGTTCAAGATGCGCTACCGCATCGACGGCGTGCTCTACGAGATGGTGCCTCCGCCCAAGCAGCTGGGCCCGGCGATCATCAGCCGCGTGAAGGTCATGGGCAACCTGGACATCGCCGAACGGCGACTGCCTCAGGACGGCCGCATCGAGCTCATGCTTGGCGGCAACCCCGTCGACCTTCGTATCGCAATTCTGCCGACCATCTACGGTGAGTCATGCGTGATGCGCGTGCTTGACCGCAGCAACGTCGAACTGGCATTGGACCGCATCGGTCTGCGTCAGGATGACTACGAGACCGTTGAGCGCCTCATCCACAAGCCCAACGGCATTGTCGTGGTGACGGGCCCCACGGGTTCGGGCAAGACGACGACGCTCTACGCCGCGCTCGCGCGGCTCAACGACATCGAGACCAAGATCCTCACCGCTGAGGACCCGGTTGAATACGACATCGACGGTCTGTGCCAGGTGCAGGTGAATGAAGAAGCGGGGCTGACCTTCGGCAAGGCGCTGCGCAGCTTCCTTCGTCAGGACCCTGACGTGATCCTGGTTGGTGAAATCCGCGACCTTGAGACCGCGTCGATCGCGGTCCAGGCTTCGCTGACAGGCCACCTGGTGCTCAGCACGCTGCACACCAACGACGCTCCCAGCTCGATCATTCGTCTGGTGGATCTGGGCCTCGAGCCCTTCCTCCTGACGGCGACGATCGAAGGCATCGTCGCCCAGCGACTGGCGAGGACGATCTGCAAGAAGTGCAAAGAGCCCTATGTGCCCAAGGAAGAGGAGCTCATGGAGCTCAACATGACCCCCGATCAGGTGCGTGGGAAGTCATTCTTCCGGGGCAAGGGGTGCGACAACTGCAACAAGAGCGGGTATCGCGGCCGCATGGCCCTGTTCGAGATCATGACGATGGACGATGAGATGCGGGACCTCATCATGAAGCAGGCCAACACCACCACGCTTCGGGCCCATGCCCGCAAGCGGGGAATGCGTTCGCTGCGTGAGTGCGGTCTGCTTGGCATCTATGAAGGGCAGACGACCATCGACGAAGTCGTGCGTGAGACGATTTCGGATGAAGACTGAGTGTGTTCGGCGTGCCGCGTGCGGAACGCCGCGGCGGACCGGCCGGTAGAAGTAGAGAGTCGGTTCGTGGTGTTGAGGCGGTTGGCGTGTGAAGGCGTTGGGCGGAGCGAGCGGGCCTGTGTGCCGCGAGGCTCCGTCAAGCAGATGAGGAATGTAACCCATGGCAACGTTTGTGTATGAAGCGCTCAACTCGGCCGGCAAGCCCCAGAAGGGCACGATCGAGGCGGGAAACACCGAAGAGGCCATCGCCCGCATCAAGTCGCAGGGGTTCTATCCCACCAGCGTGCGTGAGCAGCAGGCCAAGAAGGGCGCTGGCAGCGGCGCTCCCGACGCCGCGGCGATCAACGCCAAGGCCAAGAAGAAGGCTGGCGGCGGCTTCAGCTTCGGCGGCGTCAGCCAGAAGGCGTTGACGACTTTCACGCGTCAGCTGTCAACGCTGTCGGATGCAGGTCTTCCGCTGCTGCGCTCGCTCCAGATTCTCGAGAGCCAGCTCAAGCCCGGCAAGTTCAAGAACATCCTGATGGGCGTCTGCGAGGAAGTCGAAGGCGGCTCATCCCTCTCTGAATCGATGAGCAAGTTCCCCAAGGCCTTCAACCACCTCTACACCAAGATGGTGGCGGCAGGCGAGGTCGGCGGCGTGCTGGACATCATCCTCCAGCGTCTGGCCGAGTTCATGGAAAAGAGCGAACGCCTGAAGCGCAAGATCAAGGGCGCGATGGTGTACCCCGTGGTCGTCATCGCCATCGCCGGTCTGATTCTGACGGGCATCATGATCTTCATCATTCCCAAGTTCGAGGAAATCTTCACGGACTTCGGTGTGGCCCTCCCCTTCCTGACGCGCTGGCTGATCAACAGCAGCCGCTGGTTCGCGGGCACCAACGTCGGACAGTCCATCCCCGGCTGGGTCATTTCGCTCCCCGCGCCGATCGTTCTGTGGATCGGTTGGAAGCTCGTCCGCAAGGCCGGCCCGGGTCGGGCCATCACCGACACGATGCTGCTCTTCTCGCCGATCTTCGGCAAGCTCATCCGCAAGACCGTCATCGCTCGCTTCACCCGTACGCTGGGCACGCTGGTCTCGGCCGGCGTTCCGATCCTCGAGGCTGTGAAGATCACCAAGGAAACCAGCGGCAACTACGTCTTCGAGAAGGCACTGCAGAAGGTGCATGACAGCATCCGTGAAGGTGAAGGGTTCGCGGCACCGCTGCGCGAAAGCAAGACCTGTGACGCCATCGTCGTGAACATGATCGACGTCGGTGAGGAAACCGGTGAACTGGACGCGATGCTCCTCAAGATCGCGGACAACTACGATGAAGAAGTCGACGTGGCCGTGGCCTCGCTGGTCAGCCTCCTCGAACCTCTGATGGTCGTCGTGCTCGGCGGCATCGTCGGTACCATCGTCGTCGCCATGTTCCTCCCGCTGGTCGCCATGATCCAGTCGCTCCAGGGCGGCGGCGCCGTCTGATGTCCGCACCGCGTCAGGAAGTGCTCACCATGGTCAGAACGTCCAACATCTCCCGCTCGGGCAGCGCCAGAGCGTTCACGCTGGTCGAGATTCTCTTCTCGATCCTCATTCTGGGCATCCTGATGGGACTGCTCTTCGTGGCCTTCCGCTCGACGCGCAAGTTCGCCAGTTCGGTGGCGGACCGCGATGCGGTGGCGACGATCAAGATGGGCGTCAGCCGGTTCGTCGATGAGTGCGGGTTCGCGCCTCCGCTCATCCGCGATCAGGCGCAGAATCAGCCTCGGACCGTCTTCTCCGACGGCTCGGGCCTGATGCGCTTCTCGGTCTACAACTTCTCGATGGACGCAGCAGCCAACGCCGATCTGACGCTGCTGCGGCCGGCCACGCTCGCGCAGCCCGGCGATATCAACCCGTTCCTGGACCGGCGCTTCAGCGAACGCACATTGGCCGTCTACATCGCCGGCGCGTGCGATGTTCCGGGCAAGCCCGGTGATGCCGACCCCCGCGCCAAGGAACTGCCCATCGACGGCGTTTCGGGCCCGGGCTTCTACAAGGCACGCGTCGATGGTTCCTTCGAAGTGCCCGCCGATGTCCGCAAGGGCGGTGCGGCGACGACGGCACGCGGTGCAGGCTCGAAGTTTGAATCGCTGATCGACCTCTCGAAGAAGTACCTCACGCTCTACAGCTACGCGCGTGATCCGCTGCATGTCTCCGCCAACGACCCGGTCGATGGTGACAACGGTGCTGATGCTGGCAAGCTCCGCTGGGTGGAAGTCCGCGATTCACGCAAGGTTCCCGTCCGGTTCTACCGCTGGATCAACGGCGGCCAGTACACACAGGGTGCCCAGACGATCTACGACGTCCGCACCATCGATGATCTGCGGCTGCCGCCGATCGTCGGCCGCAAGGGATCGAACTTCCCGGGCACGCCCCAGGATCGCGATACCGAGAAGAATCCCGAACTCCGCAGTGCAACATGGGCGATTGTCGCCGCGGGCCCCGATGGGGCCTTTGGTGATGAACCACTGCCTGTGCTCGCCAAGCGGCTGGGCGTCACCATCACCGACGAACGCAAGGTTCGGATCGATGCCGAGAAGGACAACGTAGTGGAGGTGGGCAAGTGAGTACATCACCCGCCATGGCAACGAATGCAAGCCGCCGCGTGCGGGGTTTCACCATCACCGAGCTGCTCGTCGTGATCGTGATCTTCGTGCTCATCATCGGCATCGCGATTCCGGCCTTCAAGAGCATGATCGAGTCGTCCGAACGCGCGCTTGCTGAGAACCAGCTTCGCGTCGGGCTTTCCGCGGCACGCAACGCGGCGATCCAGAATCCTGCCGCGGACGCCGCGGCGGTCTTCTTCTTCGAACCCGGCGGTCGCCTCTCCATCGTCCCCTGCATTTCCGTCGGCTTCCTGGGCGACCGGGAGATGAACGGTTCAACCGCTACCGGAAGGACCGGCGCTGACCGTGAAGTCTTCGTGCCGCTGGCTACCGGCACTCCGGTGCAACTGCCGCGGAACTGGATGGTGCGGGCCTACACGCCCGCCAACACCGTTTCGGGCTCCAATGCCGACCCGGCCACCGGGAACGCCAACGGCTGGTACGACTCGCTCTCGCTGGGAGGGGGCCCTGGCTCTGACCCCTCGGCGACGGGGCACTGGATCTTCCCCGAAACCAACTTCTTCAACGCCGCCGCGGCGACGATCGAGTCGAACGGCTGGCAGCGCCAGACCTTCATGGTCCGCTTCAAGAACGGCACTGGCGAGCTGGATGCGAGCAACCGAACCCTCTGCCTGGTGATCGATCCGATCGCTTCCGAGGGGTTCCGCACCTCCGCTCCCTACAGCCAGTTCCGCCTTGATCAGGCCTCTGACCTCGCTTCGTCCGTTCGGCGTCTGCTCGAGGCCAAGACCCTATCAGTCACCGACCAGAACGATCGCCTCAAAGTGCTGGGTGACACATCAATAGATTCAATCCTCGCCCGTCCGGTGACGGAACTTTCAGTGTATAACGAACGAAGTCTTACAGCGGGGCTTGCAAGTGCGTTGCAGTATCGGGGCACAAATCGAGTGACCGGCACGATGTACTCAGATCCGGCTCAGTCAGATGGTCCGGAGCTGGACAGCACGCTCTTTGCAGCTGGTGGGGCGGATCTGCTCTCGGTGAACGACGCCATCGGGCGTTGGATCGAGGGGCGGCTTCGGGAAGGCAACTCTTCAGGCGGAGATCTGATCGAGACCGACTCGCGGATCTTCACGCTGCAGAGGTACCTGGGACAGGTTCAGGAACTCAGGGACTGATCGACGGCATGAGGCCATCGATCACACGAAGTCCGGATGAGTTTCGGACACTTCGGGCAGAGATGGTCAGATGCGGTGAATCTACAAGGGGCGGGCTACTTCAATGAACATGCACCAGACACACAGAACGTTCAGGCACGCATCGGGCTTCTCGCTCGTTGAGGTGCTGATTGCGATCTTCGTGCTCGCGCTGGGTCTGCTCGGCGTCGCTGCGGTCTTTCCGGCCGTCGTCCGTCAGCAGCGCCAGGCCACCGATACGGTGCAGGGCATCTCGATTCAGCGCTCCGTCGAGGAACTGCTCCGGGGCAACTCGCAGCTGACTCAGAAGAACGTCGTCACCGTGGCCGCCAACGGCAACGTGACGATCAACCCACGTGGCTGGGCTGTGATCGCAGGCGATGCCAACTTCTCCCCCCGGGGCGAGTGGGTTGAGGCGAATGAGCTCACGTCCGGCGACCCCACCGATTCGGGCGTCACCTTGAACACGCGCTCGGGCGACATGTTCGTTGGCATCGGCACCGCTCCCAATGTGATCGAGCTTCCTCTCGCTGAGCGTTTGATTCCGCGGCCTTCGGCTGCGAACGGCATCGAGCCCCGCTTTGTCTGGGATTTCGTTGCACGCCGCGTCAATGCGGGTGAGCGTCCGCTCGCCGGCGGCAGCAATGTCTCCAACTTCTTCCGCTTTGATGACGACACCCTTCAGCTGGCGGTCTTCGTCCGCCGCATCGACTCGGGCATCCGTGTGACCGGCAATCAGACGCTTGGCGGCGTGCTCTCCGAGACCAATCGCCGCGTGGTTCCGGTGGCCGAGGATGCCGATGGGCGTCCGACGTTCGATGGCGTGGGCCGTGGCACGGCTCCTCGCTACTCACCCATCCGCAGCGGCGCGGTGGAGGTGACCATGAACACCGACACGAGCCGTCCCAACCTGAACATCGTCACGATTCCGACCACCGCGGTTCCTGCGGCGATCCGTCCGTATCTTGAGCAGCTTGGTCAGAAGTTCGTTGATGCCCGTGGAATCGTCCACGAGGTGATCCGCGTGAACCGTGATGTGACCCCGACTCAACTCACGATTGATCCTCCGCTCGAGCAGGGTGTGGCGATGGAAGATGGTGCGGTGCGTCCGGCGACGATCTTCTTCACGAGCCAGGTACCGGCATCGGTCTCTGTCGTGACGATCCGGCGCTGATCGCGGCGGTCTTCGGTGCCGCGGAATGCCGCGGCGGGAAGGACAACCAGAAGCAGCGATGGGTAAGGGTGGGGGGGAGGAATGTGTTGAAGTCTTTCACGGGGCACGCGCAGGCGTGCCCCGATCCGTGCGGGACAACGAGCAGCGCGTCCCGCACCTTTGATGGAGAGTGGTACATGAAGGCCTGGTCCCGCAAGTCCGGCAGTGTGCAGTTTGATTCCGCCGCGGCGACTCCACGCCTTCTGACGGAACATGCCGGGACTGCGCCCGGTGTCGGCCAGGGCCCCAGGCAGCGAGGCTTCACACTCATCGAGACGATCGTGGCTGTTGCCGCCGTCGCGCTGGTGGCGGTGGGGCTGGCCAACATCTTCGATGCCGTGGGCAAGACGGTCAAGGGTGGCAAGCGCGTCAGCCTCCTGAACCAGTATGCGGGTCTGGTGGAGAACCAGATGCGCAAGGACTTCAGCGAGATCACGCGCGATGGGTTCCTGACGATCCGCCACGAGTGGGCCGACAAGAACCAGGACGGACAGTTCGATCCCAACGTCGATCGCATTCCGCTCTACGCGGACGATCCCAATCCGCGTGCTCGTCGGTGCGATCAGATCATCTTCTTCTCGAATGGAAAGCATGAGACTGCGCGCCAGCCCGTGCACCCCGATGTCGTGGTTTCGAGCGACTCGGCAATGATCTACTACGGACACGGGCAGCGGCGTCGCCGCGATTCGGTGCGAGTGGATCCGGCAACCGGCAACCCGACGCAGCCTGATGTCATCTACTACCAGCCCAAGGTTGATGACAACAACTCGGACAACTTCAACGTTCGGGAGAGTCGCCTGGGCGCAGCGCCGACCAACGGGCCGCTCTCGACCAATCCCAACTACTACCCCGCCGACTGGACGCTGGTGCGCCACGCGACGCTGCTTGCCAAGCCCAAGTCGACGAGCGGTGTTTCTGTGCCAGGTGTGCTTCAGTTCGGAAGCGACACGCTCGATCCGAGCAACGTGGCCGATCAGCGGCGTCTGCGCGACTACGAATACCAGATCGGGCTGCAGCCCGCGGCACGCTCGGTCTTCCGGGCCTTGAATCGCTACTACCCCTCTCGCATCGGTGGCGTGCTGCCGCCGGCGACAGAGAGCTTCCGCGAGCCCCGCCGTCCGAATCTCACCTCGGGCATCGTTGACGTCGCGGCGACCAGCCTGCGGGAGATCAAGTCGATCGTGGAGGGCTTCGGTGGCCAGGTGCCGCAGGCGAGCGGGACTCCGGCACCGCGGCGGATCGGCGGCGATCGCGTGCTGCCCGGCTTCTTCGACCTCACCTCCGCGCCCGGCATCGACCTTGAACTGCTCTACTACTCGTGGGCATGGACCGATCCCAACTCGGCCCTCTCCGAGGATACGGATCTGGATGTGATGCATGTGTGGATGGAACAGGCCTTCCCGGGCGAATCGCCCATGGGACCTGCCATCGGCAACACCGCGGCACTCCGCGCGGCCGATCCGTGGGGCGTTCGCATGCGGGTGGAGCCCCAGCCCGTGGATCTGATCAGCACGCTGGGCAACGACCTTCGGTCCGCCGCGGGCGGTCAGGTGTCGGCCGATCAGCAGGTCGCGCTCGAGCGCATGGACCAGATGATGCTCGCGGGCAACGGCTTCCTGCCGCACTGCAGCGAGTTCATCGTCGAGTGGTCGTTTGGTCTTGTTGATCCGGTGCTGAAGGAGACCATCTGGTACGGACCGACGGCTCGCTACGACAGCAACGGCGATGGAACGGTCGATCCCGCGGATGCCTACGGGTCACTCTCGTATCCGTTCAATGTGCTCAGCCCCACGCAGGCAGCCAGTGTCTACTCGGTTCAGGTTCCGCGCTTGCCCGCCAAGCTGCTTGATTCACCCGCGGCCCAGCCGATTGCGGAAGTGCTGCTGCCCGAGGCGGCGCGTTTCTTCGATCATGTGATCTCCCCGCGGCTCATCTACGGGTACAACCCGTCGAGCGCCGAAGTCTCAACGACCGCGCACTTCGGGTATGCCGACCCGACCTACAAGCAGGATGTGCTGCGGTGGAGCACTTCGTCGCGGAACTTCGTGCTGACGCCCGCGGGCGACGGCATCAAGGACTACGGCCATCAGTTCGACGACGACGGCGACGGGCAGATTGAACTGGGCGAAGTACGCCCCGGTGAGCCGGCCGCAACGACGATTCCCTGGGCGTGGCCCAAGATGGTGCGCATCACGATCACGCTGTCGGACGCGGCGGAACCTGCGGTGGAGAACACGTTCCAGTTCGTGTTCAGCCTGCCGGCCGATGCCGCGATCGTCGCACAGCCCTGACCGGGTGATCCGCGGCGTCCGGGCTTTGGGGGCGGGGTGATTCAGAGATTCAGAATGCCAACCGGGTCCGCCACGATGTGCGGGTTCGCGAGTGAGAAGGAATGGAGTGTTTCATGTCCAGCAGCAAGACCGGCGAAGTGATGAACCAACTGCAGCCCAAGATCGCGGCGGAGACGAACAGTCTCGCCGCGGCGGTGCGCAGTGCAGCGGGCGCACCCGCAGCGTGGCGTGAGCAACGCCGCGGCTCATTCCTCGTCATGGTCGTGGGCACGCTTGCGTTGCTCGCAGTCGTGATGCTGGTCTACGTGAGCGTCGGCAATCAGGACACCGCGACCAAGGCGGCACTGGCCCGGCGTGAGCGGCTCGACGATGTTCCCCAGCAGTTTGCTGACTATCTGTCCGTTCGAGTGATCGGTGCCGACGTCCTTTCGACCTACTACGACAACGCGGGCATCCCCTCGACCCGCGCCGACGCTCAGGCCAACGAGCCTGTGCTGCTGCGCGAGGCGTTTGACTACGGCTATACCGACTGGCGTCGCCGCAGCGACACGCTGGATCGGGCGACGGCCTTCACGCCCATCGGTTCGTTCGTGCGCCTTCCCGAGACGGTGCCCCCGATGCCTCCCACCCGGGAGAATCCGGATCCGATCTTCTTCGGCAACGCACCTGCCCGCTGGGTCCCCAGCGATCCCTGGCTCGCATCCAACGAGCCGACATGGCTGGGGTTCAAGGCGGGTGGCGGCAATGATTTCACGGCGGGGCTGCTCGAGCCTGCAAGCTATGAGCCCGCGCGGATCAAGAAGGATTGGCTGCACATCTCCAATGTGGCGCCCGATGGCAAGTTCGTGAACCTCTACAACCTGGCGCCATTGGTGGGCCCGCGTCGCGTAGGGAACATCAATGCCAAGCCCGGGCTGGGTACTTCAGACGACGGGTTCGGCGCATTGCCCCGGTTGTCTGAAGGGCTGATCCTGCTGGGAGACGGCGGCGACAACGCGGCTGAGGCTGATACCCGCGGCACCACGACGGTCTGGGGCACGGCCGTGACCGGCGCGCGGCGCAACTTCCCCGCTTACTACGATTCGTGGCAGCGTGGTCTCTTCCGTCCATCGGACGATTCGCTGGGTGATCCTGGAGCGGGCGACTACCTGCCCTACCAGTTTGCCGATGCCGATGGCGACGGCATGCTCGATTCGCGATGGATGGAGCTCTCGGATTCCCGTCTCTACGACGCGACCAACGATGCCTCGCGCATCGTCAATCTGCTCGAGTCCGATGGAAAGTTCCGCTACTTCTTCGCGGTGCGAATCATCGATGCGTCGGGCATGGTGAATGTGAATACCGCCGCGGACCTCGCCGCGGCGCCGGACGCGGCCAACCCGGTGGGTCTGACGCCTGCTGATATTGATCTGCGCCGCCTGCTCACGCTGCACGATGTGTATGACGGAATTCGGGCCAAGCCCACGCAGTTCGCCGGGCTTCTGGGGCGTACGCAGGCGGGCTATGACGCCATCAAGAACCCTTCCGCCGCGGCGGATCCGACGGGTACTCGTGCAGACAACTACGGTGCAGTCAACAACGCGCCGCCGAACGCCGGCATGCCGCCGGCGATGGATGCTGGCTACGACGCGATCCGGGCGTACACGGTGGGATCGTCTGCCTACATGTCGCTTCGTCTTTCGCTCGCCGCGGGCACGTTTGTGCCGTTGGCCAGTGCGGTTGATCCCGCGGTTGAGTATCGTGGCATCAATCTGCCGCTGGCCTTCGCAACGGATGCCTTCAACCGGTATGGGTACAACACCGCGGGCACACTTGAGAATCGCGATGTCCGCGACCCGATTGCTCGAAGGTTGTGGGATTTCACACCCGGTCAAGACAGCTACGGTGCTGTGTTTGCTCGCGCGAGCGATTACCAGACCGCGGGCATCCAGACCGAAACAACCAACCCGCACTCGCCGCCGAACTTCACCGCCGGAGCGGGCGAGTCGCTGTATCCGTCGCTGCCAGCACGGCGCCGTCAGTACTACACGTCGCAGGCGAGCGCCATCCTGAGCACGCAGTCTGCACTGATTGCAGCCAACGGCAATAACCTCTCGCAGTTCCAGCCCGCGGGCACGTTCGGCATCGATGACCTTGGGGAGCTGCTCACCTACCGCGCCAGCAACGACATCGATGTGCTGTCGAATCTCGAGCGAGTGCTCGGTGGCCGCGACTGGCTCATCGCTTCCGGGGTAGCGGCTGCTGATGCGGCGATCAATCCCCGCAAGTTCGATCCGCTGCGCAGCAACCGCGGTCCTGACCTTGAACTGGTGCGCGATACCGCCAGCGGAACTCGCGATCAGACCGCTGGCGCGGATGGCCGTGCCGACATGGCGGCGCGTCTGCAGCTCGATGCCGATGTGCGTCAGCGGCTCACGACCATCAGTGGTGCACGCTCGCTGACGACGCGGCGTGATGTGAACTTCGATCGCATCGAGACGGGCGAGATCAAGACCAACGCGGCTGGGCTACTGCAGAACATCGTGAGTTTCCCCAATCAGCCGGTGGCGCTGAGCTCGGTCAACACGCTCTTTGGCGGGTATTGCGATGCGTTGCTGCCTTTCTCGGGCATCGCTGGCACATGGGACAGTGCGGGCGGGCAGTTCGACAACTTCAAGACTCTCAGCTATGGGTACGCGGGTTCTGAGCCTGCGATCTACGCCGCGGCACACATGGCGGCGAACATGGCCGACCTGGCCGATGACGACTCCACGCCAGGTGCCTGGACGCTGCTGTTGAACAATGCCTCGTTCAACACCGTGTCTACGAGCACGCTCTTCCACCCTTGGACGGAGAGCAGTGTGGGCGCGGGCGATGGGCGGCGCCTTGATCTCGATGCCGCGGTGGGCATCCGCGATACGGGCCAGACTCGTCTGGCGACTGCCGCGACAGGTGGTTCACTGGTGGCGCCGGCGGTCAACATCTATGGCGTCGAGCCTCAGCCTTTTGTGACGGCGGTTGCGACGTTCACGGTGTATACGGATCGTCCTGAGACTGCAACGCCAGCGGGCAGCCGTGACGGGTGGGATCCTTCTGATTCGGGTGACACGCCAGAGCCTGTGGATATCCGTCCGGATGTCTCGGAGTTCAACTACGACTTCATGTATCGTGTGCTGGCGTTCCGTCTGCACAATCCCTTCGCAGTGGATATCACGCTGGGTGACCCGCGGGCCGTCTTCAATCTGACGGATGTGACGTCCGCCCAGATCGGCGCGCTGGCGAGCCAGATCGATCTGGGTGATGCCGGCGCGATGTCGCTGGATCGACAGAAGGACTTCTACTACCTCAAGTTCGGCGGTCGCACGTTCATGCTGACGGCGCTGCGTGAGGAAGCCGACACCGCGACGGGCGATTACGCCCCGACGCCCATCGGTGGTGGCCTCGACATCACCGCGCAGCCGCTCATCATCAAGGCTGGCGCTTCTGCGGTGGTCTATGCAACCTCGCAGATTCCCCGCACGATCATCGAACGCAACATCCTCACTGCGGATCCGGGGTTCATCGTGTCGGGCGGGAACAAGCGGGCCCTCATTCGCGGACTCATCGAGCGTCAGTTCAAGGCCGGCGCGAATGCGAACTCGGATGATGCCTATTTCTGGATTCCCGAGATCGATGTTGATCCTTCGAGCCCCTCGTCGGGTTCCGTCGGCGTCTTGAGTCAGTCGCCGGCCAACGCCACGAGTGTGCCGCTTCCCAACGGTCAGGGCGTGTTCAAGCCTTGGGTTGGGCCTTCGGGCACGCTTGATCCCCTGGCCTTCGGGCAGCTGATGCAGCAGGTGGTGGACGATGTGCCGATCAAGAAGGAGTTTGCGCAGAGCAGTGTCGCAGAAGAGCGGGCATTGATCCTCAACACGGAAGTGCAGCTGTGGCGAGCTGTTCGTGACGGCGTACCCGGTGCAAGTGACCCGGTGGTCGCGGGCGAGTACAACGCCGCGACCAGCATCGCGGTTCCCGGCTCGTCGTGGGACGGATCGATTCCCATGCCAGGCACGTCGGCTCGCGTGTACGTGCGCAATGATTACAAGAACGACCAGCTTGTGGATCGGATGCGAGTGCCCCTCAAGTCGTCCGATGATACCTATGTCGATCTGGATGCCCGAATCAAGGTTGATCCGGGAGCGTTCTCTGACGATGTCAAGGTGGCGGACAGCGAGTCAGATCAGGCGTCGCTCGACGGGCTGACGCTGCTCTACTGGGCCGGTGCCCGCCGTCCTCAGGATCCCTCCATCAAGAACGATCAGCCGTTGCCGGTCGGAGCGCTGCCGGCGTTCTGCCTTGAATCAAAGAATCCAGGCGACTATCTGGCTTCGCCGGTTGTTGAATCCTGGAACCTCTTTGCTCGTCAGGATCAGACCGGAGGCATCGGTTGGACTGCGGCGCGGCTCAAGTACGGCTATTTCAGCAGCCCATCAGCCTATGGAAAAGCGGCGGGGCTGACCTTGCGTTCATGGGCGCAGCAGACGCTGACGACCCAGCATTGCAGCCTCATCGCCTACTCGAGCACGCAGAAGCTCCCGGCCATCGATAGCTGGGAGGAGTCGACTGCTGCGCGCGACCTCCCCGAGAACAAGACCACGCTTCGCGCCGATCTTCCGTACAACGAGCAATACGCGCAGGTGCTCGCAAGCAACAGCCCGACTTCATCGGTGGCTGGTGCCGATCGCTTCACCAGCACGTTCCGCGTGCAGTCGGGCACGGGCTCTGCGCCGTCGCATTCGACGCTTCGCGTGGGCGATCTGCTGCTTCCGATGGGCATCGGTCCGGTGGAGGCGCCCATTGATGCGTCCGGAGCCGTCGTTGATGACCTCAACGTGCGGTGGACCACGCTGGGTGAAGCAATCACCATTGCGATGGGCTATGACGTGCCCGTGAATGACCCGCCGAGCTCGGCGTGGACCGGCCTTGTTGGCGATGCCGCCAACATGCTCCGCCCCGTGCAGATCGGTGCCGACCCCTTCACGGCCAATCGCAATCGCTGGCGTCACATGTTCGACCGGGGCAATCTGGTCCTCGATGACTTTGCCCCCTTCTACAACACCGATGGCGATGCCGAGGGCATCTTCCGCGCTGGTGCGAACCGCGATCAGCGGATGTTCACCCAGATTCCCCTTGCTCTCAACGTCCTGGAGATGTTCAGTGCGGCCGTGGCGGGTGATGAGACGATCACGCGTTCGGTGCCCGGACTGGTCAACATCAACTCGGCGCCGCTGGCCGTGGCTCGTGCGCTGCCATTGCTGAGTCCGATGACTCGGCCCACCAACAGTGAAGTTCTGGTGCTGAAAATCACCGCGTCAGCGGGTTCTACATACACGTTCACCGTGAACTCAGCCACCACCCCCAACATCGACGTGGGCGCCTCGCCTGCCATCATTCAGGCCGCACTCGAGGCGTTGCCCGGGATCGGCAAGGGCAATGTGGTGGTCAGCGCGGGCGATCGTGATCGGAACAACACGGGCGCTGGCTGGCCCGGCACGCTGGTCCCCTATGCGGGCTGCGATTACGTCATCACATTCACCGGTGCTCTCAGCACCGCTGACCTTGCGGCCAACTTCCTCACATGTACGGGCGGCACGCCCCTCACTGTCGTGGAGGGGTCTGGTGTTCGGATCGGTCCTGGCTTCTTCGCTGAAGGCCCCGGAATCGATCAGTCCGTCGACCTCGCGGCGACGCTGGTCGCCAATCGCGACAAGATCGAAGTGCCCCTGCGGCCCCAGAGCTGGTCCCAGTTCCTGCCCGACTCGCTCGACATTCCGCTCCAGTCGGTCCGCTACCTGGGCCTCGATTCGGCCGCCGGGTTTGCCAACCCCGATCACAACGTCGATGACCTCATCAGCCGCGCCAACGAATCGGATATCCCGGCCGTCAGCGAGACTCCCGGCTTCCAGTCGCTGGGCGCACTCATGACCCTGCGGTATCGCGGACGGAACCTGGGTGGCCTGGACCCCTTCGAAGGTTCGATGCGGACCAGCATCGACTACATGGGCTACCGCACCAACGACATCCCGCAGGACGCGACCGGGTTCTTCAATCACAACCAGAGCGCCATCGGTATCGACAGCGTCCTGATGGGCAAGACCCTTCCCGTCCAGGGCTTCACGCTGCCGACGCCAAGCAAGGACGTGGCGTCGGTCGACGGCATCAATGACGAGTTCAAGGAAAAGCTCGCCATTGCCAACGCCGTCGTGAACACGACCTCCACCCGCAGCGATTACTACATCGCCTGGTTCGTCGTGCACGGCTATCAGCAGTCGGATGTCGAGAGCCTCGGGGCCGGTGATGTGCTCACCCCCAGCATCGCCCGCCGCTTCATGATGGTCGTCGACCGCTCCAACGTCGTCAAGACCGGCGACAAGCCCAACGTCCTGCTCTTCAAGGAAGTGCCCTACAAGGGTCGCTGAGTCGTCCCGGGGCATGCCCGGCCTGTTCTGAGGCCCGCACGGTCGGGTCTTCAGGATCGGGATGGCAGGCCCTCCGGTTCAGTTCACTCGCTTTCAAGAAGGCACGCCCCGCGGCGTGCCTTCTTTCGTTTTGGAGCAGTGGTGGGGACCGTGTGGGGGCCATCAAGACCAGCAGGTTGGCTTTCAGGCCGCTCTGATCGGTCCTATACTCTGCCTCAACCCAGGGTGTAGCTCAGCTTGGTAGAGCGTCTGGTTTGGGTCCAGAAGGCCGCAGGTTCAAATCCTGTCACCCTGATTCGATTGCATGGTCCCGCAGGTCAAGAACTTGCGGCCTGATTGCTGCCGATCGTTCTTTTGGAATCGGTGCTGCTTTCTGCAAGCGACACAAGACGTAAACTCGATGGCGACCATGCAGACGCCGCTCGATCCAACACGCGAAGTGGAGACTGCTGCCCGGAGGGCGGTCGCGGTCGTGTCGACCCTGGCAACGGGCGCCCCCATAGACCCCAGCCTTCGGGTCAATGTGCATTTTCACCCGGATCGAACCTATCGCGGCGAGCCCATTCTCACCTCGATGATTCGCGACGGCCTCTACCGCTCGCAGTTTGAGACCGGAACAAGCAACGGCGGATTGACAGCCTATCCGGGTGGAGACCGGTGGCGATGGGAAAGCCGGATCTTCGCGGGTGCCTACGACGGTGCATCGCCGGCGGAGCGTCCTAAGTATGGTGCCCTCAACTTTCGGCGCAGCCGCGTCGGTGCGTCGCCACGATTCGGCTCCGCTTTTCTGCGGCTCGCGGTGCACACCCTCGCTCGCACCACGTTCTGCTATCCCGACAGCGTCTTTGAACCAAAGCATTTCGGCGTCGCCGAGCGCATGGCGTTGATCCCGCTCGCCGAGTCGATCCCGAGCGATCCTCTGGATGGCTACATCGAGGCACAGACCCACGGTCCGCTTCGGTTTGCTGACGACGTCGAGGCGATCGTTCTTGACCCGTGCTACCGGGGAACAGAAGTCGAGCACCATGCCCGCACTCTGCCGTGCAGCGTGGAGTGGCATGAGGGGTTCCGCTTGAGTTCGGCCGAGCTCGCACAGAATCCGGAGTACCGCGGACGCGAGTACGTTGAACTGGGTCTCTCCCTTTCCCGAGATGGGTGGCTGACTCCCAAGGACATCGGGGATGCCTCTCGCACGGGCAAGTACGATGCTCAGAGTCTCAAACGCGTATGGCACTACGTCGCAAGATTCGGAGCACCAGCAGTGAGCGATGAGACGCCTTGAACCCCAGGCATCCGAACGCAGGGAGCCACGGTTCTCCGCTGTCCTCACCTGTTCCCGCTTTCGACCAACCCCATGTTTTGATGCGCATCAACGCTCAGCACACGGCCTTTCCTTCTGGGCGGGCTGTGTGCCCAGACGATCACCCGTTCCCACCTTGGCCATCAAAGTCAGATGCGTGCTGAAGCATGGGGAGTGGCCGAGGGTGTTGATTGGCCGGAACTGAAGGTGCTCTCCAATCGGATTCAATACCACTTCCGAAAGTGCCTCGCGAAGACCAAGTCAGGGAGTAGCTTGGTGCTGCCACAGGCGTTCGAATACACCTGCCGTGGGTATACCTTTACGCCGGCGCCATGAGGCATTTGCACGACCAACTTTGACGCGTCCGTTGGACCCAAGTGTGACTGGTTGAGTGACTTCACTCGAAGCCGACCTGGTCTTTCCTGAAACAACTTTGATCGCGGGGCTCGTGGCTCCTGTGCCAAAGATGTTCCACGTTCATGCACCTGCGTAGTCTGACTCCATCTTCTCACGAAGCCTACCTTGGTAGATGGCCAATGGCGATGAAGAAAGAACAATCGACAATGCCGAAGACGCTCAGTGGGCGGATGCGCAGCGCCGGGGCGTGGAAGCGTATCTGAGCCTTCAGCAATGCAATCACGCGGGCGTCTCTCTGGAGCCCCGCTGGTATCTGCCACCCTACATCGCGGTGTGGGCGGTACGTTCGAAATCCAACCCCGGTGCGGTTGGATGGTGGGCCATCTCGGGCGATGTTCCGACCGACTACATGACGGCCACCCGCGAGATACGGTCTGAAGCCGATGTGCTCGCTGCATTTGGTGCCAGATGGCTGGACGCGGCAGAAGCCATGTCGCGAGGGCAACATGTCGGGATCGGTACGCCTGACCAGACAGCTCAGCTCGCACCGTTGCTGCGTTCACGAGCTGAGATACTCCTCGACCTTGCTGAACAACTTCGCGATGAACCAACCGAGACTTGAAAGTCGTGCCAGATTGTGCTGCAGCACAAAGGGCTGATCGCCAATAGCAACGGCGTGCAGGAGGCATTGCGACGATACTCCCGTCAGAGACCGGCTACAAACTCCGCGTAGCATTAGGACAATCCATTCCGTGAATCAAGTTGAACGGAGCATGTGTAAATGATCCCAATGGTCATGCTTCTGATGACTTCGGTTCGACGCGTCAGCGAATCTGAAGCCCAACGGGTTGTTTCCCACGAGCTCGGCGACGAGGTTGGTCAGACGGTCCGCGTCATCCGGGAGGAAGTGACGGGCATGTCGTACCTCACCTGGCGCGTTGGTGATGTCTGGTACAACCTTGGTACGTCATCGGAGCCATACGTCCCGGCGGCCAGCGCAGGTCAGGCACACTGCGCCGACCCGGCCGCAGGGCACGTCAAGCCAACCATGCGACTGGAATCGGGTCCGCAAGATCTGATATCGTTCGAGGCGTGGATTTCCCATCGTGCTTGGCTGTACATCGATTCTTTGGCATGGTACACGGAGGCGGAAGCAGCGGAACTTCATCTTCGAAACGTGCTGCGAGTCGCCAGCCACTTCATTGATGAGCGATGTGTGCTCATCTGGCAGTGGGGAACCGACCGATTCGCCAAGCCGACTCCGCAGGCTGTGGCCTCACTTCGCGCAGGACAATGGCCCGGTTGAGCGGGGATGTGCTTGGGTTCAGTGGTCAGTGATGGAGCACGCCAGGTGTGCCAGTATGTTCGTGAGCGTGGACCCCCTGGGAACACGGGAGTAACGACCAGCCATTCAGGAGGCGGAACCGAACTTGGCGTCGCATACCGGGGGTGTCGCCGAAGACGCGCTCCACGGCCCGGCGAGGTCCGGCGACGCCTTCGGCGTGAAGAGGCTGTACGAGACGCCGTATACTCGCCCTTCCCCGAAACCAGGAGACTGTGCTTGGACGAAACTTCCTCACGCACCCAGACGCACCGCAGCAGCATCCTTGCCGCGTTCTTCTTGGTGGCGGCAACCGGACTTCTCCCTGCATTCCCGCGGGCATCGGCAGAGGTTCCCGCGGCAGGTTCGATGCAGCCGGCAAGCACCTCGTCGGCGCAGCCCACGAGCGAGCCCGCGGCGAAGCCCAACATCCCGCTCGATGATGTCCGAGCCTTGGACGGCGAGTGGATCTACGTTGAGGACAAGACCCAGGGGCGAGCCCTTGAGCAGTCGGGCCCCCCGATGTCATCGAAGTTCTCGATGCGCATCGAAGAGGGTGCTGTGGTCCTGAACGGGCACGGCTCCGGGCACCGTGATGTGCGCGTGGCGCTCGACGGCGCGGCGACTGAAATCGTGGAACCAAAGACCACCTCTCGCTATCGTGGCTCATGGAAAGATGGCACGTTCGCATACCAGGTTGATTTCGAACGTGCCCCCGGCACTGCCTCTGATGCGTCGCTGCGACTGATCAAACGCAGCTTTCGCATGACCGATGAAGGACTGATCGTCCGCGTTTCGTTCGAACCTTCATCAGGAACGGAATCGGTCGGGCTGTATCGTCATGCCGAGGACATCCCGATGCCAGAAGCGGCCAAGGCTTCAATCACCGATCTGTCCTGGCTGGCGGGCCAATGGGTCGGAACACGCGGCTCGGGGTCTTCGATTGAAGAGCGATGGAGCCCGCCGCGTGGTGGGGCGATGCTCGCCGTGTCGCGCACCGTGAACACCAGCGGCAAGATGTCGGCGTTCGAGTATCTGCGGATCGTCGAACGCGACGGGGGCTTGGTCTATGTCGCGCAGCCCGGGGGCGCAAAGGCGACTGAGTTCGTGCTGACGGAGGTGAGCCCAACGCGGGCCGTGTTCGATAACCCGCGGCATGACTACCCCAAGCGCATCGTCTACGAACTCTCGGCCGAAGGGGGCCTGAGCGCGACGATCGGGTACATCAAGGGTGGCACGCCGCGGCGGTTTGAGTGGAAGCGTGAGGCCAAGTAAGCGACCTTGAGTTCCACTCGTGGTGAACGCATCGACGTTTCTCACATTCCGAATGACAATCATCGCCGCGAGTATGTCAGCGGTCGGCGAGGGGGCGAGAGACGATGCGCTGCTCAACGCCCGCTCAGCTCATTCCGTTCGCGATGTCCTCCACATCACGCCGCTGCCATCGCCACCTGGCTCCACGGCTTTCTTCCCGCTGCGGGCACTGACCCGGTGCAGGGCGTAGTAGGCGGTCTTGCCCTTGTCCTGCGAGTTGAACTCGGCCTTCAGGTTGCAGCAAGAACTCTGCGCGAGGAAGCGGTATCCCGATTGACCATCGCGTGGGTCGGTGTTCCGCGGCGGCGAGCCCTCATCGGTGGGGGCGAGCGCGAGCCAGGCCTCCCGCGCCCGCGCTGCCCAATGGCTGGCTCGGGCCTGTCGGTGAGGGTTCGTTGCTGAAGCGGAGCCTGTGAATGAGGAGGTGGCCATGCTCAACCGGCGCGAATGGGCGCGTCGGGGGCGGGTGAACCGAGCCAAGGCAGATGTGGTCCCGATCTGGCCCCCTGTGCGCTTTCAGATCATTCATCTGGTCATCCCGGGCTCCCAACCCCGCACGCTCGCCAATGAAACTTCTATTGGCGTACGATCGCTCTGATTCGTTTCGGCGTCATGTTTGGATGGCACTCGCCATGAGTTGCCCCGTTCTTGCGGCGGGGGATTGGAGATCGTCATGATGCGCTCACTCGTTGCTTTGGAAGTCCGATCTCGTTGGAGCCGCGGCTGCTTTCGTGCAGTCCACATGATCGCTGTTCTGGGGCTTGTATTCCTGGTGGGAAGTGGTCGCCGCGATAAACAGCTGCCGCCCAGCAGCACTGTCTCGGGGTACGTTGCGCTTCTGCTCGTCAACGAGAATCCGTTCCCCGGTGAGCGCGGATGGGTCAGCGAGGCCGACACCAAGAACGGGATGCTGGCGATCCTGTGGGTGCTGGAGAGCCGCCTGCGGCATATCCCGCAGGGATACACGCAGGAACAGGTGGCTTCGCAGCGATGCAAGGACATCATTGACGTGATCACGGCGGGTGGTGAAAAAGGCCAGTGCGATGGGTTCTACCGGAACGATCGCGGGGTGTTCGTGGCCGTGGACCGTGTGCACGAGCGCGTCAAATACCTGGAGGACTGCGCCGGTCGCGGCCAGCCCGGACGATTCGCAAGGTTGCTTGAATATGCGTCGCAACTGTCCACGACCTATGTCAAGAGCGGCATGGCGGAGACGGATCGATTTGTGGCGCTGAAAGCGGTGGGGGGCGAGCCCGTGACCGGGCGTGCCTATTCATGGATGACAGACCGCGATTGCTATAGCCCGGGCGGTAACTTCGTCAGAATCTCAGATTCAGATGAAGGGAGCTTGGGAGGGAATCGGTTCTTCACACTGAGGAAGATGCGATGAGACAAACGTGCATGATCCTGCTCTCCCTGGCCGCTGCGGTGGCGCTCTTGGCCGCCGCACCGGCGCGATTGACCGGTGATTCTCCTCGCCAGCCCGCGGCCGAAATGCCGCCAGAACTCACCTCCAAAGCATGGCTCAACGAAATCGTGCGCCATCTGTACCGATGGTACATCGACGAACGCGATATCGACACCGTGATCAAGGCCGACGAGGTGATTTTCTGGGTGCGGGAGTTGAAGCCGCAGCTGGATGAGGGCGACCGCAGCCGGTTCGCTGAGGTCGTACTGCCGCAGTTCTCCCTCGTTGTCAGGGTCAAGCAGTCGGATTACACCATCCCGGAACTGAACGCCACGGTCAAGAACGCAGCATTCCGCATCGTGAGCGTCGGGAGGATTGAGGCTCCGAAGTCCAAGCCGGAGGCGTCGGTCGAGATTCGTGCGAACTACACCGAACTGCGCGACGAGCTCTTCCGCACTCGCAACGCAGCGGGGTTTCCCGAGGGCGAACTTCTGGAGCGACTGCGTGGTGCTGTGCGTGCCAAGATCCAGAAGGAGGTCGAGCGTGCCCCGGTGCCAGTCCCCACGGAGCCGCAGGTCGTCTACCTCGCACCCCTCTCGCCGATTGCCAACGAAACGTGGGTCTTCTGGGAAACGGGCCGCATGCTGATCCGGTTTGCATCGGACATTGATCTGACCAACCCGGCGGTCTGGCAGCACGATACCCTCGCCGTCAAGCTCTTCCCGCTCGATCAGCGAGTGGTCGTATCGCTGGATGAAGTTGCCGGCAGCAACGCGTTCATGACGCGCGATGAAGCTGGCAGAGCGCTTTTCAACTGCTTCGTGCTGGGCAGGCGAGTGGCCCTCGAACCGCCCGCCAATACCCCGCCCCAAGACGGCAAACCCTGAGAGCTCCCAAGGTCGGGATGCCGTGTCCCGGTGACAGGTCATGCGTTTCTATTCTGGGTTGATCTTGGAACGATGCCATCGCTGACGAGGATGTTCGCGATTGTCGCCTTGGCGATTGCCGAAGTTCATGCTCGAGGTTTGAACCAATCCAGGTGAGTGCGAACGTCTGATGATGCTACCCCAAACGCATCGTCTACGAACTCTCGGCCGAAGGGGGCCTGAACGCGACGATCGGGTACATGAAGGGCGGCACGCCGCGGCGGTTTGAGTGGAAGCGGGAGACCGAATAAGCGACCTTTGACTTCGCTCGCCTTGCTTGGCGACACGTCGTAAAGACCGGTGCGGCCTGCAGCCCATGCCGATCGCCGCCGCGAGTTGGTGTCAGATGTCACACCAGCGTACTCAGGAACGGCGCTTCGCCGCTTTTGCCTTGATCATCCTCTTGCGTGGTGTCTTGACCGCGGCGACTTTCCTGGCCGCTGGCTTCTTTTGAGTGCGCTTTGCGGCCGTGGTCAGTCGCACCACCACAGTGCCTCGGCCCGCCGCGGCGAAGGGCACGCGACTCTGCCCGATGGCTTGCTCGATCAGGCTCGAGACCTCGGGCCGCTTGAGGGTGGCGGCACTCTCAAGGAGCAACCAACGCGCTTGCGTTCCCGATCCGGTGAGCAGTTTCGCCGGGTCGGGCAGGCTCTTGCCGCCGTTGAAATAGAGCCGCACGCCTTCCTCGTTGGCGCGTAGTGCCAGAACACCCTCGTATCCGTGACCGCTGGGTGAATAGCTGATGACGAAGCAGTTGCGATATTCGTAAACCACTTCGTGCGATGTGGGCAGACGCTTGCGCAGGGCGCGGCGTGCAGCGGCGACGAGTCGGACGTGTGAAGGCGCGAACTTGGCGATGAGGGTGCCCAGTTCGGCTTGGGCCGTGCGTCGCTCTGCCGCGGATTGGGGGGCCGTTTTAGAGGTAGTAGTCATGACGTGCAACTCCGGATGATGAATGGCGATCGAGAGTGTTCTTGGGCGGTCGTTGGGCATGATAGTTCCAACCCCACAACAGCGGGCAAACCTGACCGGTGGTGGTGTGTGCTCTTTTGTGGAACGGACCTCAGCGGGCAGTTGCTTTGAGGCCGTCACCAATGCAGCCCTTTCAGGGCTGAGGTCTTGCGTTGACGCTGACCGGCGGCCGCGCAGCGAAGCGCTGCTTGCCGTCGGCTCCTGAACGTGATGCCTTCGGCACCGTTTCGTGATGCAGGCTGGCAGTGCTGATTACCTCAAGCCGCGAGGTCGAATGAATGCTGGGATGATCGCAAAGACAGACTGGGCAGCCAGGCCGATAGCTCCCGCCGTCGTCAGCAGTGATGCTCCGTATTCCCGGGGGGACCGATTGAATACCCAGGCCATGAGCAGCTCAGCACACATGAGCATGGCGAAGGCGAGCAATCCGATCAGGAGGCGGCGGCTCGCGTTCGCGTCGTGCGCACAGTGCTCGAGGACCCAACGGGCGACGAGGAAGGAGGCCAGGAGCATGAACGGGCACTCGATCAGCACCGCAGCGACTTCGCCGAGCCGAGGTGCCACGATCAGCGTGCGAATCGTGCCGAGGATGAATCCCGCAGCAAAGGTGATGGCGAAGTACAGCAGCGCGGGCTTGAGCATCGGGCAGTCTACGCCACCGACGCAGGTGCGTTGCGCGATGTGGATCTCCATGCACACGTGCTGCGGAGCGCATGGCATCTCGAAGTCCGATCCACCTGTGCATGCTTTGTGCCGGTTGGAAGCTACTCGTGACGGTGGGGCGAGAGTCGTCGCGTCATCCTCTCGAGGTTTGGACGAACTGGTCGGAAGGAAGGATCAGCGACTCAATGAAGCTCGCCCGCGCGATGAGCATGCCGACTCCACGCCCGGCGGCGTCGACGGCCGCAGCGATGCCGCACTCGCGTCGGGCGAAAGGTCGTTGGCGACTGCCTGAGGCAACTCGTGCAGTGACCGTTCGCTGGCCGCGTCAGATGGGCACGTGTGTCCGGCATCGCGGCCTAACGCGTGCACCCGACGTCCATACCATGCCAGCCATGACCGTCAAGGAAATCCTCGCACAACTCGAAGCCAAGGGCGATGAAGCTCGCCGCAAGCACAACACCAAGGCCGGTGCACCCGACAACCAGTATGGTGTCAAGCTCGGCGATATCCGCACCATCGCCAAGAAGGTCAAGGCCGACCATGCGATGGCGGTCAAGCTCTGGGAAACTGGCAACGTTGATGCGCAGCTGCTGGCAACCCTGCTTCTCAAGCCCAAGGTGCTTTCAGTGCAGGACATCGATGCCATGACGCGCACGACGACGTGCGCCCAGGTTGCCGACTGGATGAACAGCTATGTTGTGGCCGAGCATCCCGAGAACGAAGCACTGCGGGTGAAGTGGATGAAGGACAAGGACCGCTGGGCCCTGCGGGCCGGGTGGCACTTCACGGCAAGCCGCGTGAACAAGGGGGCCGAGGGGCTGGACCTCGCGGCATTGCTGGACCGCATCGAGAAGGAACTCCCCAAGGCCAAGCCGGAAGTGCAGTGGACGATGAACAACGCGCTGGGAGCCATCGGCATCAAGCATGCCGAGCATCGCAAGCGGGCTGTGGCCATCGGCGAGAAAATCGGGCTCTATAGCGACTGGCCCGTCTCGAAGGGGTGCACCCCGCCCTACGTTCCGGTGTGGGTCGAGGCTATGGTGAAGCGCAAGGCGTGAGCGACGGTCGAGCACGCACCTCACATCGGTCGTCAACCACATTGCATACTGGGTCCATCATGAAGCAGATCCATCTGATCGTCACTGCACTCGTCATCGTCGGCTCGCTGGGAGCGTGCGCTCGCGTGAACGCACCCAAGCCGGAAGCCGCCCACACATCAGGAGTTTCTCCCATGCGACTTGGCAATTTCTCCGTCAGTCTCACCGTCAAGGACCTCGCCGTGTCACGAGCGTTCTACGAGAAGCTCGGTTTCAAGATGACCGGCGGTGACGGCACGAAATGGGCAATCATGATGAACGGCACTTGCACGATCGGCCTCTTCCAGGGCATGTTCGAACGCAACATGCTGACCTTCAACCCCGGCTGGGACAGCACCAAGGCAACGCTGCCGGACTTTGATGATGTGCGAGAACTCCAGAAGGCCGTCAAGGCCAAGGGGCTCTCGCCGAACCCTGCCGCGGACGAGGCGACGGCAGGTCCGGCCTACTTCATGCTCACGGATCCGGATGGCAACCCCATTCTCTTTGACCAGCATGTGGCAAGCCCGAAGCGGTGAACGGTGTCGGAAGCAACGGTCGCGATGCAGGCCATACCAAGCCGCGGCGGGCAAGACCTCAGCGGCGTTGGTCGCCGGGAGTCCTGTTCGCACACGACTCGGCGGCGGCCATACGCACTCGGTCATCGTGGGTCACTTCAAGTACCCAAGGTGCGCTCGATTTGATTCGATCATTGCCATGGTGCGTTGTTACCGGCTCGTGACGCGCCTGCACTTGGTGAATCCAAGCCTTCGTGGTACACTGCAACGCAACAGGATTCGGTGAGCATCGCCGCGTGGTGAAGTCGCTGACCGGTCAGTGATCGGGGTTGGAGCGAGAGATGTTGAGCCCGCACGCACTCATGTGGATTGCTGGATTGGTCGCGTTCGCATCAGGTGCTCAGCCCGCAGCGCCGGCTCCGATGTACCGCCTTCCGGTACACATCGTCGATTGCGCCGGCAGCCCGGCAGGACGAGCCCCCGCGGCAGTCATCGGCACGCTGTTCACAGGCGGCCATTGCTACCGCGAGTACGACGCCGATCGCCTCGCCTTGACAGCCGCCGATCAGCTTGTGCTCCCGTGCCCTTGCAAGCCGAACAAATACTCCGCTGCAATGACCGGGTATCTTCTGGGCAACGTTCGCCCCCGCCCCTCGGCCAAAGACGAAGATACGTGTGCCTTCCTCGTCAGCCCGCCACTGAGCAACGGTTTCGATGGCGGTGTGGGTGTCGGCGGGTTCGACTTCACCATCGATGCACTCACGGTCCAGGGCAACACCTACACCGCCACGACCACGTTCTGGCATGACGACAGCAAGCAAGAGTGGGGCCCCGGGCCCCTGCACAAGGGGCAGATGCTGCGACTGAGCAGTCCTGGATATGGTCCCGGTGGATGGCTTCGACCGGGGGAGTACACCTTCCGGCTCATCGCGCGGGAGCTGTTCATGCCGGTGGTGCCGGGCGGACGTCCGCTCTATCAGCTGCGTTCCACCAAGTCAGGTTCAACGCAGTTCACGGTGGTGGATGGGGAGCCCTGGGATGTGCACACCTGGGAGCAGGCACCTTCAAGCTCGGTGATCAAGCGAGAGGATCTCACCGCCGCGGCGAGCTCCGAGGCAAAGCCAGATGATGCAGAATCCTGGCCTCGCTGGCAGCCGCCCGTTTTTGCCATCCGTCGCAGCGAAGGGAAGGGCATCCGGCCCGAGACCTTCGAGAAACTCAGAAGTGGCTCCCGCGAGGTTCTGCTGGCCTTCGTAGCCCAGGCTCCGGGCACTTGGAAGCAGTATGCCCCTGCCGCGGCTCCGATGTGGGACGCGACTGCCCAAGGCCCTGCCGCGGCTTTGGATGCCGCCAGCGGGCTTGTGGTCGCCCGTATCCGCGGCATCGAGTGGGACCATCGTGTGGCCCCCACGGATACTGCGGAAGTCACCAGCGTCGAATGGACGGCCTCTGAGGCCGTCACGGTTCACATCGGCCTCTGGCGTCGCTCCCAGGCCGACCAGCGTACCCAGATTCCCGAACTGGCGGTCTCGCTCGAAACGCGCGGACTCAGCGGCACCCTCGCCGAGATCGCAGAGCGGCTGGCTGTCACGGTGCAGTGGGATGAACTGTGAGGTGTGCGTTGGCGGACACGGCCCGTCAAAATGAAGTGGTGGTGCGGCCGGGCTGGATTGTCCTGGGCCAGACGCCGCCGCGGCGGGCTTGAGGGCGATGGCGGCATGCCGGGTAGCACGTCAATCTGGGCGATTTGGCATCGGGGGCGCAATGGCAATAACGGGGGTACGATCGACTCGCAAGCGTTCAGGGGCCGCTGACTGATCGAAGCCGAGTTTTCACTCCTGAGGCCGCTCATCGCGGCATTCCTTTGACTGGTCAAAGTGGCAATCACGTGAGCGAGAAGACGGAGCGCCCATGATGGTCCTGCGGAAGCTGTTGGCGGCCTTCTTCGTGATTGTTGCAACGCACGCCGCGGTTGCGGACGATTCCGCGGGCCACTCGCGGCATGGCAGTGCGTTTGATACCGGGCTGCGTCAGAAGCCCTGGCCGATGGAAGGTATCGGTACAGCGCACTTTCCGATCACCACAAGCGTTCCCGAGGCCCAAGTGTGGTTCGACCAGGGCAACGCGCTGCTGCATTCATTCTGGTATGAAGAGGCAGAGCGGTCGTTTCGCTGGTGCCTGAAGCTCGATCCCAACTGTGCGATGGCGTATTGGGGATTGGCGCGCACGGGCCTCAGCTGGTCGACCGGGTTGAGTGACTTTCCTGAGGTGAAACGCTACAAGGACTTTCTCAAGGAGGCGGTGCGGCGCAAGGGAGAAGTGACGCCCCGTGAGCGGATGTACATTGAGGCGTGGGATGAGGCGATGAAGGCCCAGGGGCCTGAGCGGGTCAAGACACTCAATCGTCAGCTGCTCGAGTTGGTGCTCAAGTTCCCTGACGACCTCGAGGCCAAGACTCTTCTGGCGCTCTTTTCGATTGAAGCAGGCAACTCCATGGGCACGGAGATGCTCATCCGGGAGATCCTGAGCAAGGCGCCGGATCATCCGGGCGCTCACCACGCGAGGATTCACAACTGGGATGGGCCGTTTGCCTCGCAGGCGATGGCGAGTTGCGAGGTGTACGGCCGCGTCGCACCAGCGATCGGGCACTCGAATCACATGCCGGGGCACAACTACACGAAGCTTGGGATGTGGCACGAAGCGGCGCGTTCGATGGATGCAGCCACGCGGGTGGAGCTTCGGTACATGAACGAGCGGCTTGCGCTGCCGTTTGAGACCTGGAACTTCAGCCACAACCGCAACTATCTGTGCTACATCCACGAGCAGCTCGGGATGGCCGCGGCATCGCTCCAGGGGGCGGCGGATCTCCAGGCCGCGCCGCTCGATCCGCAGCGCAACAAGGACAAGGAGTACGGCGCGTTCCAGGAGGGGCGAATCGCGCAGATCCGCGCGTTGATCAAGTTCGAGCGATGGGATGAGATTCTCAAGCCGGGCACCATCCGCTGGAACGATGATGACCAGGACAAGGCGCAGCGGGCGTTTGTCGAAACCGTTGCCTTGGCGGGGCAAGGGAAGGTCGTTGATGCCCGGGCACGGCTTGCAGAAATGAAGGAACTGATGCAAGCCGCGGCGGCGCAGGGCGGTGCTGCGGCGAAGGTGCTGGATACGGCCATCGTCAAGCACATGGAAGAAGATCTTGCGATGATCTCGAGCACCGCTGAGGGGCTGGTCTACGCAGCGGAGGGCAATCTGCTCGACGCCACCCGCTTGCTTGCCGCGGCTGCGGCCATCGAGAAGAAGCAGCGCGACACCGCCATGTACATGAACGATCCGCCGATGTCGCCGTGGCCGGCCAACCGCCTGCTGGGTGATGTGTATCTGAAGGCCGGCGAGAACAGGCTGGCCATCGAAGCCTACGAACGTTCGCTCGAGCAGGAGCACAACGATGCGTTTGCGCTCGCCGGGCTCGCGCAGGCCCATGCCCAGTCAGGAAACCGCGAGCGGGCCACGGTGTATGCGGGACGATTCGCGCATGTCTGGTCAAATGCCGATCCGGGGCTGCGCTGGAAGGCGCAGGTTGATGCACTGGGGCTCAAGGCACCTGCGATCTCGAACACACCCGCTCCCGAGCGTCCGTACACCCTTGATGTGCAGTCCGCCATCGGGCCGCTCAACTGGGAACCCTTCGCGGCACCCGCGCTTGAATGTCTGGATGTGGACGGCAAGACCGTTCGCCTTGCGGACTACAAAGGAAAGAACGTCATTCTGGTCTTCTACCTGGGCGATCACTGCGTGCACTGTGTCGAGCAGCTGATCGCGATCAACGCCCGTGCCGAGGACCTGAAGATGCAGAATACCGTGGTGCTCGCGGTCAGCAGCGCGACTCCGGAGAAGAACAAGGAATCGGAAAAGCTCGGCAAGCTGTCGATGGTGCTGCTCTCCGACCAGGAGCACGCCAACGCCCGCCGCTTCACGTCGTACGACGATTTCGAGGATCTGGAACTTCACTCGACGATTCTCATCGATGTGAATGGCCGGGTGCACTGGAAGAGAACCGGCGGCGACCCGTTCACCGATGTGGACTTCCTGATGCAGTCGCTCAAGCGGATGAACGAGAAGAACACACCGGCGCAGGCGTCGAAGTGAGGCCGCTCTGGCCCTCATGCAAGATCTATCGTGATCAGGCCATCGAGTGCAGGCGTTGTTCAAGGCGTGCGCGTGCGGCTGGCCATTCATCGTCGATGATGCTGTAGTACACCCCGTCGCGAACTGCTGGTTCGGTGCGATCCAGCGCAGGCGGCATGATTCTGGCCTTGCGAAGGACGCCCTCCTTCACAGCGCCGAGCTTGGCGATGGCGGTCTGACTGTGCAGGTTCGTGCCACTGGTGGTGAACTGCACCCGGATCGCGGTGGGGGAGAGACCCTCGAAGGCGTGGCGGAGCATGAGGTACTTGGCCTCGGGATTCACTCTCGTGCCGTGGTACGCGCGGGCGATCCACGTGCGACCGATCTCAACGCCCCGGTGTTCGGCGCGGATGTCCATGTACGTTGTGCGGCCGATGGCCTGCCCCGCGTTTGGCCCAGAAGCAAGCACGATTGCGAAGGCAACGACACCGTCCATCGATCGGACTTTCTCGAACTCAGCCTCGAAGCCGCGGACCGACCATTCTGCGGGAGCTTGCGTGCTGTGGCGAAAGAGCTCGGGGTCGGCCAGCGGGAAGACCTCATTGGCGTGGCGGGCCTCAAGGGGCACCAGACGGATTGTCCGTACGAGGCCGGGGCATTCGAGAGTGGTGGGCTGAATCCAGGGTGTTGCGGGCGTGTGCATGGGTGGTCGGGCGGTCGTGTGGGAGGTGGTTGCAGGTGCAGGGGAGCGTTGAGAACTGCCGCGAAGTCGGCGAGGGCTATTCGACGCCCGCCGCATCGAAGAGTTCTCGCATGAATGCGGCTTTGGCCTGCGCGTATCCCTCGCGATCGTCGCCGAACTGAGCCGCAAGGTCGGTCTTCAGCGTGGCGTACTTCGCCGCCGCGGCGGGGCTTGCACGCAGCACATCGCGCACCGCCAGATGTCGCTTTGCTTCCTTTGAGCCCTCCACAAGCATGTGAACGTGGTGCGTGCGGGGTGAGCCCTTGATGAAGAAGTGCCGCCCTGCGATGCCGAAATCGCCGGCGTACCAGTAGCCGAGTGCACGCATCGGCGCCACGCACGAATAGCCTGCGTCATGGGAACGAAGGACCGGCATGAGGTCGAGCACCGGCTTTGCGATCAACCCAGGGACCGAGGTGCTGCCGATGTGTTCAACGCGGATCAGCGGCGTACCGCAGGCTTGCGCGATGCAGCACCCTTCATCAATCGCCGCGATGAGCCAGCGCGGATCGTGCGGGGCAAGCACGATGGGCTCTCGTGCTCGCCAGAGTTCCTCAGGGTCAATCGTCGGTCGGTGTTCCATGTCCAGATGAGGGTATTGTGTTTCGTGCGTGCAGGCAGGCTACCGGTGAAGTGTGTTGAGATACTCCCGCCACGGGCCAACCTCGTCACGAGCCTGCCAGGCCATCGCCAGCGAGATCTGCCGCAGGTGGTGCAGGTCATGGACCGTCCATGTTGTCAGCAGTTGACGGAGCGTGACCTCGCCCAGGGCCGGGTGAAGCCCGCGGCGATCAAGGTCGGGTGGCGTGAGCGCCATGGCGGACAACTCCCGCAGATTCGTCGATCGGAGCAAGCCGAACTGCTCGAGCAGGTCATGCAGCGGGCGGCCGCTTGAGGGTGAGGTCGTTGCCTGATGAGCGAAGGGGTCAAACGCAAGTGAGTTGCCATGTGCGACAATGCGCCGGACTCTGGGCATCCAGTCGTCCAGTTCCGCCGCGATGAGGTGGCCGACCACCTCGTAGGCGCTCCATGTGCCGTCGCCGTAGTTGACGTGCGTCCACTGCGTGTCAAGATCGCTGAGAAGGGTGTGCAGCACGCTGGGCGTGCGGCTCAGGACTTTCAGGAGTGCAGGCAAATCGTGCATGGGGCGAATCGTATGGAGCGAATGGAGAGGCCCCTCACCCGGCCTTGGCCTGAAGTTACCGCGGCGAATAATTCAGCAGCCCAGGCGCACGGCATCGAGTTCGTTAGGGTCGGTAGCATTCTTCGTGGTCCGTCTTGCCCGGGCGTGGCGTGCGAGTGTCTGGCATCGAGGTGATGCTTGCTCAGGACGCAGCAACGCGGCAGCGACCGATGGGGAACGGCAATGCAGGAGAACAACGACGCGCAACATGACCCGCAGATCCTGGCTTCGCTTCATGACCAAGCCGGGTCAACTGGGCACTCAGCCTCAGGCGATTCCGATTCGGCATTGACGGCCACTGAACATGAAGATTGGCTTCGCGGCCTGGAGCTTCTCGAGCGCGGCCCACGCTCGCCGCGGTTTGACCAGCTTCGGCGCATGGGCATCGACATGCCGGCGCCCGAGACGCTGAGCGACCGGAAGCTCACGGTCAAACTCTGGGGCATCATCTACGCGCTCGCCGCGGTGGACGCGTACTTGAGCTACACCGATCATCTCACTGATCGGGAGTTGTATGAAGAGTTGTGGAATAACACTTTGCGAAACGGATCGGTAGTTCTGCCCCCAGGCTCCGGTTGGGCGTGCTATTTGGGACTGCTCGATAGTGGGAGCGAGGAAGATATCGAGCTGCTCTTGCGGTTCCACATGGATGATGCGGAGCGTGCTCGGTGGGCGAAGGAGTTCCCCAGTTGCAGGATTCCCCCTCGTGAAGCCAAGCGAGCCTGCCGCGATCGAATTCTCCCCCGGTCGCCAAGTGAGCATTCCCAGTGGCTGTCCAAGCTCGGCGAGGTGTCCGACATGGATTGAGGTGGCTGAAGCCGCGTTCATCCGACCCAGTGGCCCTTACTGTCCCTGTTGCATTGAATCCAGCGCGTCTGGTCCACTCATCCACAGGAGCCGCGAGGCATGGACATTCTGATTCTCGGCGGCACGCAGTTCATCGGCCATCACATCGCCAGCGCACTGCTGGGGCGGGGTCATCGCGTCACAGTGTTCAATCGGGGCGTTACTCCCGATGCACTGCCACGTGAAGTCGAACGGTTGCATGGTGACCGCGACCTTGGCCCAGAAGGCCTGGGTTCGCTCCGGGGGCGGACCTGGGATGTGTGCATTGATGTCAGCGGCTACACCGCCGTGCATGTGCGTTCGAGTGCCACGCTGCTGCAAGGGTGCATCAGGCGGTATGTGTACATCAGTGCCGTCAGCGTGTATGGCGACCCGCAGGAGCGGCCGGTGCGAGAGAGTCATCCTCGAAGTGAACCGGCACCCGAGAGTGTCACGGAAGTGGTGGGTGAGATGTACGGCCGGCTCAAGGTAACGTGCGAGAACATCGTGGAGGAACTCCACGGCGATGCCGCGGCGATGCTTCGGCCACAGATCGTCATCGGGCCCGGTGACCCCAGTGGCAGGCTGACACGATGGCTTGCCCACGCCGCGGCTCAGGGGCCAATTCTCGCGCCGGGCGACGGCACCGACCATGTGCAGTGCATCGATGTCAGCGATCTTGCTGCGTTTGGCTGCCTCGCGGCGGAGCGTGGGCTTTCCGGCCCGTTCAACCTTGCCGGTCCGCGGCTCACGTGGGCCGCGTTCATGTCGTTGCTGGGGGCGAAGGACCTCTTCTGGGTTCCAGAACCCCGCTTGCGGCAAGCCGGGCTGACTGAGTTTGAGTTCCCGCTCTACAGGGCCGAGCGAGGGCCCCGGAGTGGGCTGATGGATGTCTGCAATCAGCGGGCGGTGGGGGCGGGGCTGCGGTTAACGGAGTTCCCGGCGAGCATCGCTGCGGTGCGGGCATGGATGGCAGGCAGCGAGCAGCCGCGGCTTGTGTCTGAGGCACTGGAACATCAACTTCGGCACGGCCGGTAAGCCGCGCCAGGGGCGTTGAATCCCTGGCAGGGCTGCGGGCAAGGGGTCTATACTTGCCCCCAACACTCGCCGGAGTGGCGGAATGGCAGACGCGCCGGATTCAAAATCCGGTACCCCCTAAAGGTGTGAGGGTTCAAGTCCCTCCTCCGGCATTCGATTCTCGCTTCGTACAGCGATGAGAATCAACTCTGTGCGATGAGCCGCGGCAGCCCGCTCATCGTCCCTGCTGCGATGCAAGCGTCGCGGCGTAGTAGAGGCTCTGCCCCAGACCAACCGTGAACACCAGACAGCCGTAGAGGGCATGTTCCACGGACGCGGCGAACGCCGAGCGAGTCCGCATGTAGGTCGCGGCGAAGATCAGCCCTCCGGGCAGCGTGATCGCAAGTGCCACCCAGTTCTGGAAGATGACATGCGCCCATGAGAAGGCAAGGGCACTGGCCCAGAGCATCGCGTTGGGCGTGGTGAAAAGGCACTGGTACCGGTGGAAAATGAAGCACCGGTAAATCACGTTCTGCGGCCAGACTGAAAGCAGTGGATAGAGGATCATCACCGCGGCCCACACCAGCGGGCGTTCGAGCGGAAAGCGCAGGAACTGGTCAGGCAGAAGGCGGTAGACCAGGGCTGCCAGAAAGAAGGCACCCGCAGCGTACAAGCCGAGCATTCTGCCCAGGCCATTGCGGATGGCAGAGGGCGACCAGAGGTGGCTCCTGTTGAACGTGCGGTCGCGCAGCAGGAGGAACAGGCAGATGCCAAATGCGCTGTAGAGGAGCGCGATGAACGGGATGTGCACCGTGCGAAGCGCCAGCAGCGCGGGCATGAGGATGAACAGGCCGGTGAACTCGACCAGTCGATAGCGCCGCTCGGCGGGCTCGACGGCGATGCTCTGGGCATCGGCGGCGGCGTCCCACCCTGGGCGAAAGGCGCAGGGATCTTGCTCGGCTGGCACGGCACTCTTGTTCGGAGTTCGGGGGGGCTTGGTTTCAGGGAGTGCGAGGTCTGTTTGAATGCGGGTTGTCCCGGGGGGCCGCATGATTGGGGGCTCCGGGCGATTGGTCTTTGTTTGTCATGATTCCTAGAATGGGGGCCAATTCTCAACCAGGAGCAGCTCCATGTCGATGCCCGTGATTCTCGCCGCGAAACGTACTCCCATCGGCCGCTTTTTCGGTGGCCTCTCGAAGGTTCATTCTCCGATCCTGGGCTCGTATGCGATCAAGGCGGCTCTTGACGCTGTGCCCGGTGCCGCGGCGATGGTGGATGAGTGCATCATGGGCTGCGTGCTTCAGGCCGGTCTGGGTCAGAACCCCGCCCGTCAGGCCGGTCTCAAGGCTGGTCTGCCCGACACCCTGAGCGCAGTGACCGTCAACAAGGTCTGCGGTTCTGGCCTTCAGGCAGTCATGCAGGCGGCCCAGAGCATCAAGGCTGGTGACAACCAGGTCGTCATCGCCGGCGGTTTCGAGAACATGACGGGCGCTCCGCACTTTGCCCGCGTGCGTGAAGGTGTCAAGTACGGCCCCACGAGCATGGAAGATGTGATGGCCTGGGACGGCCTTCGCTGCGCGTTCGAGTGCTGGGCCATGACCAACGGCGCCGACCACATCGCCAAGAAGTACGAGATCTCGCGTGCAGAGCAGGATCGCTTCTCGGTGCAGAGCCATCAGCGCGCGGCCGAGGCGACCAAGCAGGGCTGGTTCAAGAACGAGATCCTCGCGCTTACCGGCGAGCAGTGCATGGACAAGAAGAGCCCGGGCGTGAGCGCCGATGAAGGCATCCGTGCCGAGACGACGCTCGAGTCGGTGGCGAAGCTCCGCACGATTCCCGGTCACGAAACGATCACGGCCGCGAATGCGAGCCAGATCAGCGATGGTGCCGCGGCGTTGGTCGTGGCGTCAGCCGCGGCGGCCGAGAAGCTTGGTGCAAAGCCGATCGCGAAGATCGTGTCCTACCACACCAGCGGCGTGTCGCCCAAGGACATCTTCGCGGCACCCATCACCGGCATCCAGGGCGCACTCGCCAAGGCCGGTCTCTCCGTGAACGACATCGACCTCTTCGAAATCAATGAGGCGTTCGCAGCGCAGGTCCTGTGCAACATCAAGGTGCTGGGCGTCAGCGAAGCCAAGCTCAACATCTGCGGCGGCGGCATCGCCCTGGGTCACCCGATCGGCGGCAGCGGCGCTCGCGTGCTCACGACACTGATCCACCAGCTGCACCGCACTGGCGGCAAGCGCGGCGTGGCCTCGCTTTGCCTTGGCGGCGGCAACAGCGTTGCGATGGTCATTGAAGTCTGAATCTCGTGGCATTGGCCGATGGTGGTCGGTGCCGTGTACCACAACGAAACGCAACGAAAAACGCTCCCGTCGATGGGAGCGTTTTTCATTGGATCGGACATGGCTTTGTTCAGCCGGTGATCTCAGTGCGGACATCCCAGAGCTCCGGGAAGAGCCGGTCATCAACGCGGTCCTTGAGGTAGGCAACGCCGGCCGTGCCGCCGGTGCCACGCTTGTAGCCGATGACACGCTCCACTACCTTCATGTGCCGGTGCTTCCACAGCGCGTACTGCTCATCGACATCGACCAGCTTTTCGCACATCTCGTAGAAGTCCCAGTGCGCGTGCGGGTTCTCGTAGATGTGCTTGAAGACGGCGGTGACTGCAGGGTTGGACTGGTAGGGCTGGGTGAAGTCGCGCTCGACCGACTCGGCTGGAATCGCCATCCCGCGGCGGGCCAGAAGCCTCAGGAACTCGTCATAGATGCTCGGAGCATTGAGAATCGCCTCCAGCTGCCCGTAGATGTCTGCCCGGTGCTTGAACAGTGGCATCATGCGCACATCCTTGCGGCCAAGGAGGAACTCGATCATGCGATGCTGGTAGCTCTGAAGTCCGCTGGCCGGGCCAAGGACGTGCCGGAACTGCACGTACTCGCTGGGAGTCAGAGTCGCAAGTACGCTCCACTGATTGAGAAGCTGAGCCTGGATGTGCTTGACGCGGGCGAGGATCTTGAAGGTGGCTTCAAGGCGGTCTTCGCGCGTGAGTCGCACGGCTTCCTTGAGTTCATGCACCACCAGCTTCATCCAGAGTTCGCTGGTCTGATGCTGGATGATGAAGAGGAGTTCGTCGTGATGCTCGGGCGTGCTCAGGGTGCGCTGGGCGCCCAGGAGTTGGTCAAGCGCGAGGTAGGAGGCGTAATCGAGCTTGTCCTTGAGATCGGTCACCATGCCTGCCGCGGCTGCGGGGTTGCCGGGCTGAGCTGAAGGGGCGGGATGGTGCGGGTTGGGGGTGCTGCTTGACATGGCGAGTTGGCGTGCGATCCGTGAGGAATGTCGGAGAAAGAGCGATGGTAGCGGTGCGTCTGCTGCTGCTTGAACGCTTGATCAGGCGGAGGGGGCGACGGGTACCACGGTGACCGCCGCGGCGGGAGGCTGCTTGGGCAGGGTGATGACAAAGTCGGTGCCCCTTCCCACTTCGGTGTACGGCTCGATGCGGCCGTGATGTGACTCAACGATTCGTCGAGTGGTGGGGAGGCCCAGGCCCGTGCCGCCGGACTTGGTCGTGAAGTACGGGGTGAAGAGCTTTTCGAGTACCTCGGGCTTGATGCCCGGGCCTGTATCGATCACGTGGATGCGAACGCACTGCTCTACGGTGTGTCCGAGCAGTTTCTCCGCGAAAGGTTCGGTGCGCAGGATGAGTTCCCGGGGTGCATCGGTCGGGGGCGTGAGGGCCGGACCCATGGCCTGAATGGCGTTGAGCATCAGGTTGAGAATCGCCTGCTTGATGTGTCCGACATCGACGCTGGCCATGAGGGGGCCGGGCGCCAGATCGGTGCGAAGGCGAATGCCATGTGATTCAGTCTGAGGCAGGAGGAAGTCGGCAAGTTCCTCAACCAGGAGGTTGATGTCGGTGGGTTGGACATCAAGGCGGAGTTCGCCGGCGTAGGAGAGAAAGTCGGTGAGGATGCCTCGGAGGCGTTCGACCTCGCGGCGCAGTGAGTTGATCCGCTTGAGCATCCGGTTGCGGACATCGGGCTCTGGCGGCCGATCCGAGGGGAGTTCATCCACAGCCTCGGCCAGAAGCTGGGCGTTGAGTCCGATCGTGGAGAGGGGGTTCTTGATCTCGTGGGCGAGGCCGCCGGTCATGGCCCCGATTTCGGCGAGGCGTTCGGCTGCCCGGGCTCTGCGTTCCGCGGCTCGAACACGGGTCAGCGATCGGCGGATCTGCCAGCGCGCTGCAACAGTCGCGACCACCACGCCGACCGCACAGCCAAGACCGAACATGAGGGGGGGCCATTCCACGAGTGAACGGGCAGTATACCCCGGTCTCGCGGCGGCTGGATGTCCGAAGGATCATGACCCGGCGAGCGGCCGAGTGAGGGCAGGGAGGACGGTGCATCCACCCTGGGACTCTCTCAGCGCCGCGGCGTTCGGGAGTAGGTCTTGCGCACCGATTCGGTGACCTCGACAATCTCCTGACGCATGACTTTGGTCGCTTTCCAGCCCTTATCGCTGCGAACGGCATCGTAGACGACGGTGCTTCCGTCCTTGAGGACCTTGAAGCCATCGCCCTGGATCACGCTGAAATGCGTGAAGATGTCCTGACCCTGTGGCCCGACGATGAAGCCGAATCCCTTTCTGGGATCAAACCACTTCACAGTGCCTTCAATGCCCTCGAGCTGAAGCAACCCATGGTCGCCCATAACGGACCTCCCGGTCCCTCTCATCCTCCGAGGCGGGAACGCCTTGTCGCCACACGCAGCCCCTGGTCGGCCCGATTGACCGGTGTGGATTCATGCACATCAGCGGGTCACGACAGCATTCTGGCTGCCAAGGCACACAGACATCCACGGCCCTTCCAGGGCTTCATCCACTCCCGTCAGCACCCGAACCAACCCGGACACTGCACACATATACCCCCACGCCACGACGCGTGGATCTCTCGCTCTGGCTTCTACAGTACCAAAAGAGAGATGTTCGGGTCAAGATATTTGCGCGTGGTTCAACGATTCTGGGCCCGATTTATTTTTGAAACCGTTCCACCCAAAGAAAAAACCAGCCCTTTCGGGCTGGTTTTAGAAGTGTTCTACGAAAGCTGACCGGAAGGCCAGCGTGGGGGAAACCTCAGGTGGCTCAGGCGGGCTGACCCTGGGGCTTGGGAGCCGCGGCGGGGGCCGGGGCGCCGCCTTCATCGCGGAGGACGGCCTTGCGGCTGAGCTTGATGCGACCCTGATCATCGACGTTGATGACCTTGACCTTCACCACATCGCCCAGCTTGACGACATCGGCGACGCTCTTGACATAGCCCTCGGCGAGTTCCGAGATGTGGCACATGCCATCGGTGCCGGGTGCCAGTTCGATGAAGGCACCGAAGTCCTTCATGCTGACAACCTTGCCGCTGTAGATCTGACCGACCTTGACCTCTTCGCAGAGGGCTTCGATCTCGGACTTGGCAGCGTTGAGCGAGTCGGCGTTGGTGGCAGCGATCTGCACCGTGCCATCGTCTTCGACGTCGATGGTGACGCTGTACTTGTCCTGCAGGCCGCGGATCATCTTGCCGCCGGGTCCGATCAGCTTGCCGATCTTCTCGGGGTCGATGTTGATGGTGACCAGGCGAGGAGCCAGGGGGCTGATCTCGGCGCGAGGAGCCGGGATGATCTGCTCCATGACTTCGATGATCTCGAGGCGGCCCTTCTTGGCCTGCGCGAAGATCTTCTCGATCTGTGCGAGGTTCAGGCCACGGGTCTTGAGGTCGAGCTGGATGCCGGTGATGCCTTCGCGGGTACCGGAGACCTTGAAGTCCATGTCGCCGAAGAAGTCCTCTTCACCGATGATGTCGGTGACGAAGAGTTCGTTCTGATCGTTGTCATCGGCGAAGCGGCCGACGGAGATGCCCGCGCAGGTGCCGCGGATGGGGACGCCTGCATCCATGAGGGCAAGGCAGCCGCCGCAGACGCTGGCCATCGACGAGGAGCCGTTGCTCTCGGTGATGTCGCTGACGACGCGGATGGTGTAGGGGAAGTCCTCGGGGCTGGGGATGATCGCCAGGAGCGAACGCTCCGCCAGTGCACCGTGGCCGATTTCGCGGCGACCGGGGGCCGAGAGACGCTTCACTTCGCCCGTCGAGAAGGGCGGGAAGTTGTAGTGCAGCGTGAACTTCTTGCTGTACTCGGGGAGCAGGCCGTCGATGATCTGCTCATCCTTGCCGGTGCCCAGAGTGACGCTGACGAGGCTCTGCGTCTCGCCGCGCTGGAAGAGGGACGAGCCGTGCGTGCGGGCGAAGATGCCCACCGCGCCACCGATGGGGCGGATGCTGGTCGCATCGCGGCCGTCGGCGCGGATCTTGTCCTTGACGATGAGGCGGCGGGTGACCTTCTCCTCAAGGCGACGGAAGGCTTCCTTGGCGTGGGCGCGGGCCTTCACGCTCGCGGCGTAATCGCCGTAGGTGCCGCCGGAGTTGAGGACAAAGTGCGTATCAAGCAGCTTGGTGCGAACTGCATCGACGGCTTCGCTGCGTTCCTTCTTCACCTTGATCTGGCGAGCCTTGGTGAGGTCTGCATCGCAGAGCTTGGCGACCTTCTCGGTGATGTCGGCGGGGGGCAGGAAGAGCTCGCCAGCGACCTTGGCCTTGGCGGCCTTGGCGGAGAAGTCGTTGATGAGCGAGAGGACCTTCTTGATCTCGCCGTAGCCGTACTCGAGACCCGAGAGCACATCGGCATCGGGAATCTCGGCGGCGCCGACTTCGATCATGTTCAGGCCGTCGCTGTGACCGGCGAGGACGATGTCCAGATCGCTGTAGTCAAGCTGCGAGACCGTGGGGTTGACGACGAACTGAGGACCGTCATCGGTGTGAATGCGGGCGACGCGAACGGTCGCGGTGGGGCCCTCGAAGGGGATGTCGCTGATGGCCAGCGCAGCCGACGCGGCGGTCGCTGCGAGCACATCGGCGTCATTCTCGCCGTCGTGGCTCATGACCCAGACCTGAACCAGGACTTCGTCCAGGAACCCGTCGGGGAAGAGCGGACGGATCGGGCGATCGATCATCCGCATCGTGAGGATTTCCTTCTCGCTCGGTGGGCCTTCGCGCTTCTTGAAGCCGCCCGGGAACTTGCCCGCAGCGCTGGTCTTCTCGCGATAGTCAACAGTGAGGGGGAAGAAGTCGATGCCGTCACGCGGCTTGGCGCGGACGACGGTGGCGAGCACGGTCGTACCAGCGTAGTGGGCCATGACCGCTGCATTGGCCTGCTTGCCAATGACGCCGGTCTCGAGCATCAGCGTGCGACCGCCGACCTCAGTCTGTACCCTCACCACGCTCTCCGCGAGAGAAATCAGTTGTGCCATAATGTGGATTCCTTGCCTGCTTGTTCCGAACCAGAATGAATGCCGGAACCTTTACGCCAAGGTCGAAGAATCCTGGGGCCAGAACTGGGCGCACGCGACGCGGCATTGCCGGGGGACGTGCTCACAGGGTTGCCGCGGATCCGCTGGCAACCCCCGCCGAAGGAAACGCCAAAGGCAAAGGGCATTGTCGCAGAAGGGTGAAACGCAAGTCCCGCTGCGATGTGCCTACTGCCCGCTTTCGTCCCTGTCGACGGGGGAGGGTTCGTACATCGACCAATCTGTCACCGACTAACAAAGCGGCCCGAAGACCTTGAGGTCTTCGGGCCGTGAACGTTGCTTGATTACTTACGCAGGCCGAGCTTTGCAATCAGGCCCTGGTAACGCGCCGGAGCTGTTCTGGCGAGGTACTTGAGCAGACGGTTGCGCTGTCCGACCTTGCCCAGCAGGCCGCGGCGAGAGTGGTGATCCTTGTCGTGACCCTTGAGGTGATCCGACACGGCGTTGATCTCAGCCGTCAACATCGCCACCTGAACTTCGACAGAGCCGGAGTCCTTCTTGTGACGCTGATGGGTCGAGACGATCGTGCTACGGTGTTCTGCGAGAAGTGCCATGTCTTACTGAATCCTTAGATATATCGTGCGGACCATTAGGATAGCGTGCTGCCCACCCGGAGGCAAGGCTCTGCATCTCCCAACAACCCCCTACTTTGCACACATTCCTCAATCGGTCGTTTGGAAAATGGTCGGATTTGGTGGGAAGTGACGGTTTGCCACTCCAAACCCAGTGGATCAGTTGGCCTTGAGCCCGTCGAGCATGGCCTGGAACCGGCCCGCCGCGGCTTTCATTCCATCGGCTGGCCCGGTCATCTTGAGGAACAGCAGGCCCTCGGGCGTCTCAACGATGGCCCCATGCAGCGTCCAGTTCGTCTTCGGGGCGCCATCGCCCATCCCGACGAACGTACCAGTCAGTTCAACCGTGCTCACCTTGAGGCCGGAAACGACCTTGGGTGCCGCAGGAACCCGCTTGAACGGGTTGCCCCCGGCATCGAGCACCTGACCTGCCCAGCGGTCGAGATTGGAATCGACCCCGCCACCGGCGGTCGAGACGGCAATCACACATGCGGTCGGGGAGGAACCCGTGGCGTCATCCACGCGCACATCGGCCAGACGCATGCTGTTGGACGGCGGATACTGCTTGAATCCCTCGGGCAGGGGGAAGCTGACTCCCATGACGGTCATCTGATTGCCGCCGGCGATCGGCGCTACTGCGGCTGCCGGCGAGACCGGTGAGGGCACCGCTGCGGGCGCGGGCACAAGTCCGGGGACCGTGGCCTGGGAGGGCGTGCTGGCAGGTGCTGCGGGGGTCGGAGGAGCTGCCTTCTCTTCGCATGCCGCGAGTCCGAACGCAACGCCAGCGATCAGGATCATTCCATGGCGGAAAGTGGTATTCATGCCCAAGTGTAGTGCCAGTGTGCCCCGCGAGTTCACGCCCCGGGTATGCGATCGCACGCGAATTCCGACGCACAGAAGTGTGCGATGACGAAGCAACGGCCGTGGTGGTTCTGGTTCAGCAGCCACCCAGCTCCCAGAATCCGAAGAACGCGGCCACATCCGATCCGTCCACACCGCCATCCTGATTGATGTCTGCTCCCGATTCGCCCTGTTCCCATGCCTCGAAGAAGGCCCCGACATCGGCCCCATCGACTCCGCCGTCCTGATTGAAGTCCGCAGGACACGGCGGGGGTGGCAGACAGCCCGCAGCAGTGAGCGAACAGAGCGGCACGCGGATGTACTCCGCAGCGTCAAGATTGCCATTTCCATTCACACTCGCCGGTACCTGGAATGCGCTCACCAGCGAACCGCCGTCAGCATTTCCAAAGGGTGCCACTGCCAAGTAGATGTATTCCGGCAGCGTTGACACTCCCAGTTCCTGAGCCAGGTTGATGGTGCCTTCAAGCACCCCGCCATTGGCTCCGGTCATGGCCTGGTTCGCAGCCGCGTTGCTGATGTCAAACCACCCTTCGTAGTCATTGGTGTTCTCGTCGGCAAGGAAAGCATCCCAGCCCGCGACGGTTCCGGCCTTTGCCCACATCGCAGGGCGTGCCGCGGCGGGGGCTGCGGCAACAAGAATGAA
>JBILUL010000135.1:0-13342 GCA_044371005.1 Phycisphaerales bacterium
GCCTTCTGCGTGAGTGGAAGGCGGAACAAGTTGTGCTGGGGCGGTAGCTCAGTTGGTAGAGCGCATCGTTCGCAATGATGAGGTCGCGTGTTCGACTCACGTCCGCTCCACTTCGGAAAATCTCGGTTTTGAGGCTGAAAGCAGGGGATTCCTGCTTACCTGCTCTTGGAAGAGCAGCGCGGCTCGAAGGTCTTTGCGCGGGTAGCACTACCCGCGCGACACTGGAGTTCGCGATATGCCCATCACCTCCCGTTCCCCCAAAGTTCCCCATCGTTTTCCCCTTCCCAAGTTGTGTCGCCACGCGACCAAACAGGCATTTTGCCGCGTTCCTGAGCCTCTGAGCGAACCAGATTTGAGGGGGCGACATGTTCGCTACCGGAATGTCTACTTCGGCTCGTGGGGTAGCACAGAAGCCATCCAACGCTATTCGGACTTCGTGCGGGTCTACGAGGCCAACGGACACCGGGCGATTGACACTGCGCTGCGAACTGACACGCTGCTGGTAGAGGTGGCCTGCCGGTACCTTGAGTACCTCAACGAAAATGGGAGTGCTTCGAGCATCGACGGAGCCAAGCAGATTGCCGCGCTCATCGGTGGCTCGTTGCGGACCGTTCTCGCCGCCGAGTTCCAACCATGCCACATCCGCGCGCTCCAGAAAGTGCTGATTGACCGCGGCAACGCTCGCTCGACCATTCGAGACCGCATGGGGCGAATCAGGATGATGCTCAAGTGGGCCGTGTCTGAAATGCTGATTGGACCGCAGGTTCTTGAACTCGTCAAGACAGTTTCCCTCCCCAACGAGCGCAGCGGCGTTCGCACCACCGAACCGCGGCAACCCGTTGCCGATGAGAGCTTCCCGCCCGACTGCCGCACCAGGTTGCCCTCCTCGCCGCCCCAGAACGTGGCGCCGCGCAAGCTGCTGCCCCGATTCTCCGCCTTGGCCAGATCGCTGTTATGTGGCACAAAATACACGAACACACGAAAGAGGCGCTTCTGATCGGATGTTTTTGTTGCACCTTTGGGAGTCGGTTCCGTCGGTGCGGTCGCGTTCGGTACTGGCTTCGATGGACCAGCGGTTTCCGTGGATTTGTTGGGCTCTTTGGTACTCATGGCATGAGAAGGGAGTGGGTCCGGGTCGGTCAACGGCGGCTTTGCATCGCTCTGGCTTGGTGGCGGCTACTTCAACATTCCTGGTCAGTGTCGTGCGACATCTCCGGCTCGGGCTGCTCATCGTCGAGCAGGAACAGTCGCAGCTCCACCTGCTTTTCACCAGTATTGACCCGTGTCGTCGCTCCGTGGACATCGGTGACGCCCTCGACATTAACGCCGGGCCCTTCGATCCTGTATCGCTTGCCAGCAAGTGGTTTGCGGGATTCCTCATCACGGACTACGAAGCCAAGCTCATGGGATTTCGGACAGGGCACGACAGCTCCCGGGCTGGCACGGGGCATGCTGTTCACCGCTTTCTTGAACGCAGCGGCCTGCTGTCCGCTCGCTTGCCCTTCCGGCCTTTGCTCTCCTGTCGCTTGTGCGGCCTTCGCAACGGGGCTGTGTGCCTGAATGCCTGCACCCAGCACTTCAACTACCAGCTCCTCGAACTCATCAATCTGCTGCCAGTCGATCGCCCCCTTTTCATTCACGCTGAGCGCCTCATGCAGCCACGTCAGTTCGGTCCGGCTGGCGAACTCCGGGCCAAAGTGCAATGAGCTCGCTGCGTGAAGACACATGTCGCGCGAGTTCCGGGCTCCAGCCCGCGCGCTCGCCTTCGATGCCTCTTGCCACCATTGATCCCAAAGGGCATCGTCCTCAACCGTGCGGCACCCGGCCGCAGTTGTCGCCAGCACTCCGCGAACGGAACTGGAGATGCCCCGTTCGTGATGCTTCGCCAACTCCTTCATGCTCTGATTGGAAACTCGAAACATCAGCCCTCCAGAAAATCCAGCCTCCAACGCGGCAGAGCCTACGCCTTGCGAGCAAACTCGCTTTGGATGGCACATATTCCAACGGTGCAGCGTGTCGCCGCCCGCCCCGACTCAATCACCCGGTGAATCTCACCTCATCCAAGCCCAACACCACGACCCCCTCACCCATGACCGATCCGCGACACATCGCTTCGGGACCAAAATGCAGCGGACAGAAGCAAATTCATACCACCAGATTAGATTAAACCCAAACGAAATACAAATACTCCCCAGACCCGTCGATCCCACTCCCGCGTGGACCGGTGCCCAAGCCTGAGATGGCCAAGGCGGTGAACTGCGCTTTGAACCACTGGCAGGAGCTGAGCGTCTTCGCGGGCGATCAGCGGGTGCACGTCGACAACAGCGCCAGCGAACGCGACATGAGGCGCGTGGTGCTCAACCGCAAGAACGGTCTGTTTGTGAGTAAATAACGCGGAGGCGAGACCGCGGCAATTCTCTCAGGATTTACCGTGACATACAAGCGTCACGGCTTGAACGCACAGAGTACCTGACGAGGGCACTGGTGAGCGGGCCGCGTAGGGGCGACGGGGTATGGTTGGTGGACCGGCCACTCACGGCACCAGCATCTTGTTCATCGTCCCGCGATCTTTGTGAAAGGGGCTCCGCAGCTCCGGATGCTGCACGCAGATTCGGACCACGCTCGCCACCGCCACTGCCAGCAGCCACGGCTTTGCGATGGCCATCCAACTGCGATCTTCCGTTCCTGCAAGGATGTCCGCCAGCGCTGAGCGACGAACAAAAATGCGGGAAAGTGCGTCCCAGTCACCATCACGAATCATGCTGAACAGATAAAGCACCGCCACCACGCCACCGCCGCCAATCAGAACCGCCAGGTGCACCTTGGCGTAGGCGAGGCTCTCCAGTGCCACCGTTGTTGAACCGACCAGAATCGCTGTTCCACCCAACGCCACACCCACGGCAGGCCAGAAGTCGGACCGTGATTCCGGGTCGGGTTGCTTCCCCTGGCGACTTAACCTGCGCAATGTCGCCTGGTCAATTTCCATGAGTTCATGCCTCCTCTCGCTTGACGTCTGTTGATCACCGCTTCCTGCTGACCTCAAGACAACCGTTCTGATCAAAACCATCCACTTCGTTCACCATCTTGGCACAGGCGCTGGGCACGACCAGTCGACCACCGATTCGACGCATCTCCACCCGGCTTGTCCTCACTGCCCCGCAGGTTGTTCCGGCTCTTCCACCCGCACCCCCCGTGCCCTGAGCTCATCAATAACGCGTCTGTGCAAGATCCCGGGAGTGCTGTTGGGCTCCGGCCTGGCCCGCCCGATCACACCGGCAACCGTGGCACCGCCCGCGGCGGGGATCTTCGCATCGGCTCCCGCCTTCAGCAGTTTGAGGAGCACGTCATACTCGCCTACAAACGCCGCTTCCATCGCCATTGTGTCGCCGTTCTCGGAAAGCGCATTGATGTCTGCCCCCGAATCAAGCAGAAGGCGAACGTTGGCCCAGCGACCCTGGCCCGCCGCCGTGAAGCTGAGCGGACGATCGTTCACGCGTGTGTTTGGATCAACGCCGTGCTCGAGCAGGATCTCCAAAAACGCCGGATCTTCAAGGCGGGTGGCGAGCGATGCCGCGGTGTGCCCTCCTTCCATCGGACGATTGGGGTCCGCACCCGCGGCCAACAGCGTCCTCACGCCACTGACACTCGTCTGCGAAAGCGCGTAGATGAGTGGCGTGATGCCGCCTTCGCCCGGGGCATTGACATCCCAGCCCTGAGCGATCGCGTCGCGAACGGCGACCGTGTTACCGCGGCATGCCTGTTCAATCGCCTGCCGCGCGCCGTCGTCGGGAAACACCTGATCTATCTTCATGGTTCGATCACCTTTCTCCACCACACGCATCCCTGGTTCCCGCGCTGCCAACCAGAGCACCTAAGGGAGCGGCTCGTTGGCGGGCCGATCGCACACATTGATCCGACCATTGGCTAGTGATTCTCATAGTCTGCAGGGTTGATCATGGACGAAGGGTCACCGCCAAGAAAGCCCACATCGCTTTCCATTTGACCCAGCAGCCCTTGCTGCACCGAAGCCATCCCGTGGCGATCAATCGGCCCAGCGGAACGGTCGGCAGCGAGGTCTGTCCTCGAACTTGGGCTCACGAGATCTGGGCGTGCGGCACCTGAAGCGACCGCAGCTCCGCCAAGCGGTCCCGCCAAACCGTATCCCGCGGCAACGGCTGCGACCGGGCCATATCTCTGCGCCAGATCGAGCGCCTCGCCCTTGACCACGAAACTGTCGACACCTTTGCCAAGCTCCGATCTCGATGCCATCAGGCCCGCCGAATCATCGGTCTTGCGACCGAGCACCTGAGCCCACATGTCCTTGGCCGTGGATCGTTCAACGGTGCGAGGGTTCACATATGCCGGGTTGAACACCGTCGTGCGAGCGCCCGGCGCAACAGTCGCAGCCGCGATTGCCTGTCCGCCCCCCTTGGAATGTCCAACGATCTTGATGGTCCGCGGCGGCTGCAGCCCCGCAGCAAACTCACTTGCTTTGGCGGCAACGATCATGGATTGACGATAATCCTCTGACCCTATTCCGAAGGCCTGACCAAGATTCTCAGAGAAATCTCGAATGAACTTGCTCTTCTCCGTTCCCCGGAAGGCAAGAGCGATTTCGCCGGTTTTGTCATCCTGGTAGAGCGCATATTCCATGCCCCGGGTATCCGCGTGCCCGAGCACCTTGGCGGCATCCAGGCGGGTAAAGCCCGGCGGAGCGCCTTCGTTTTCGTACACTGAAGAAGCCAGCGCCGCATCGCGTGCCGCGCCGTCAAACTTGTCCAGCCGATCCGCAGCCGCGATGATCCGATCCTTCTCCGGGCCCGGCGGCATCTTCTCCGCGGCGACTCGGGAATCATGCGCGAGTTTCTTCCTCGCATCGGACCGCATCTTCGCCGCGTTCGCCGCGTCCAGCGGGCACGGCTGCACAGCAGCCCCCACGGGCTTGTCGACCGCACTTGGCTCGTCAACTATGCCGCCTTCGCGAACGTACGCATTCATCCACACCTTGCGTGCCTCGCCATCGGCCGGGTCCATCGTCAGCTTTCGACGGCCCGTCTTCGCGAAGATCTCCGCATCTGCCTTCGCTCGTGCCTCGGGGTCAAGGGGAAACTTGGCGCGCCGGGTCATGGAACCCCCCCCTGCGAATCCGAGCCATCGGAGCCAAAGAGTGCAGCACCGTGCACTGCGTCCACTTTCGCCCTCGCGCTCAAGTGCTGATGACCAAGCACCTGCTCGATCGACTCAGACAGTGCGCGATCGCCATCAGGCCGCGATGCCTGCCAGAGGATCGGGGCAAGCAGGGAAACGTCCTGTTCATTGACAATGCGTGCCGCGGCGAGGCGCTTGATGATGCGGGCAACGTCGGCCTGCGTGCTCCCGGAGATCTGCGCGGCCAGTTTCTGAGCGAACTGCTCCATCTGAGCTCGCGAGAGTTCCTGGAGTTGGCCCGGCCTGATCCTCAGCATCACTGGGGAGGAGGGTAGGCCGTCAGGGGGTGAAAGCTGCCCGCGTTGGGCGGGGTCAGGCCCGCTGACGAGGCACCGCTTGGCAGGAGATTTGCGCCTCACTTTGGAGGATTCGGTCAAAGTTCGGACTCAGGTCGACGCCACTTGGCTGCCCCCCACTTCGGCCGTAACGCCAACCCCTGCAGGCGAGCCACTTTCAGAGAATCGGAGCCGGTGGCTGCGGTCGAGAGTCGCCGCTTTCGCTCTGTAAGTTGGAGAAGGAAACCAAACCATGGCAACTCACGCATACACATCAGATCACGCACTCCAGAACCGTCGCCGCGATCGTGCGGCAGGTCACAAGAATTCCCCCGCGAATGGGCAAAAGCCAGAGCGTCCCAGCTCCGATGCGCAGGGAGGGAGCGCTACGCGCTGGTCCCAGGCCAATCGACCGATCGCGATCACGGTAGGTGGCATGCCCGAGGACTCACTGCTGCTGTGCCGCTTCGAATGGAAGGAGGAGCTGGGTCGTCCATTCCGTGGCGTGGCGGTGATGCGCAGCGCCAGCCACGAGATCGCGGCGTCTCAGGTTCTGGGCCAGACCGCGGCGATCAGGGTCAATGCTCCGGATGGTTCCGTTCGCTGGTTCCACGGGTATATCGCCGAGTTCGAACAGACCGAAGCGATGCGCGGGGGGCTGGCTGGGTACGAGGCGTTGATCGTTCCGTGGACATGGTTCCTCGCTCGAACAGAGGACTGCCGGATCTTCCAGGAGGAGAGTGCCGCGGGGATCATCTCGAGAGTCTTCAAGGACTCCCCTACCGCGTCTTCATCCCAGAAGCTGGTGCGCCGCTACTTGCCCTATGAGTACAAGGTGCAGTACCGGGAAAGCGACCACGCATTCATCCACCGGCTCCTTGAGCACGAGGGGATGTTCTACAGCTTCGCTCACACGCAAGAGCAGCACACGCTGCTGCTGCTGGACGACAACGCTGTGGCGGCGCGGGAGCATCCGCAGGTCTCCCTGCGCTTCGTGCCGGGGAGTGAATCCAAGTCCGACCCGCGCGCACTGCATCAGTGGCGGCATCGGGGGCACGTGCGCACCGGGAGATTTCACAGCACCGACTTCAACTTCAAGGAGCCCGAGACCTCGCTGCTTGCCAAGGCGGAGCGGTCCAAGGTGCACCAGCTCAGCGATGCGGAGGTCTTTGAGTTCCCCGGAAAATATGACGGGCACGCGGCGGGCGATGCATATGTCCGGACGCGGCTTGAGGAACTGGTCTGCCGGCAGGATGTGTACGTGGGGATGACGGCCTGCCGCGGCGTTCGGGCGGGCAGCGGCATCACCGTCAGCGAACATCCTCGGCGCGACCAGAACCGCGACTATCTCGCCACGCGTGTGGAGATCGCGGCGGATGCGGGTGGATTTGAGGGGAGCGAGGAGGGCCAGGACGGATTCGTCTTCACCTGTCGATTCGAGTGCATTCCTTCCTCCACCCCCTTCCGGCTCGAGCGCAAGACGCCGCAGCCGCAGATCCGCGGGCCCCAGACCGCGGTCGTGACGGGTCCGGCCGGCCAGGAGATTCATACCGATGAGTTCGGACGGGTGAAGCTGCAGTTCCACTGGGACCGCTACGGGCGAAATGACGAACACTCCTCGTGCTGGGTGCGTGTGAGCCAGCCCTGGGCGGGCAAGGGCTGGGGCGGCGTGCAGATCCCACGCATCGGCCAGGAAGTGATCGTGGAATGCCTCGAAGCCGACCCGGATCGACCGATCATCACGGGGCGCGTCTACAACGCGGGAAGCATGCCGCCGGTGTCGGGCGCGGGACGGGACCCTGCCAAGGGCGAGGCGAACCCGCTGAACATGATGGAAGCGGCGATGCAGATGACGATGCGGTCACAGAGCCTGGGCGGGAGTGGCGGGCACAACGAGATCACGATGCATGATGCGGGAGGTGCGGAGAAGCTCTTCATCAGGGCGCAGAAGGATGAGGTGCACCTGGTGCAGAATGATCGGACACGAACGGTCGGAAACAACGAAAGCGTTGACATCGGCGTCAATGAAACCCGAAAGGTCGGCACGAACCAGAATGTCACGGTCGGCGAGAACATCGTCATCGAAGCGGGCACCTCGATCACGCTCAAGTGCGGTGCCGCGAGCATCCACATGAACCAGGCAGGCTTCATCACGATCAGCGGCTCGGTGATCTCAGTCGTGGGTACGGTGAACACCAGCATGACAGCGCCGATCACCAATGTGACGGGCGCGGTGCTGCTGACGATGGCGGGGGCTGCAAATCTCTCCTTTGGCGCGGTCTGCCGGACCACCGCCTCGAACCTGCTGAGCCTCAACTCAAGCGGCCAGGGCGAGTTGGTCGCGAGCGGCGATGCGGTCGTGCAAGGCAAGCAGGTCAAGCTCAACTGAGTACGCGGCCACACCCAGGAGTCATCAAATGAGTGCTCAGCAACACGTGTCGGCATCCTCCATGACATCCTCGCCCGCAGTGGCGAGGAAGCTGCGAATCGCCCGGGTGGAAATGATGAGCCAGGAGGAACGTGCCGCGCGGGAAGAAGCGATGATTCGGGCCCTGCGTTCGCAGCAATCCGGGTTCGTTCAGGTGTCGAGTCTGCCGCAGGCGGTCTCTCCGACCCGAATTCTGCTGACGGACGAGGACGGGGCGCTGTACGAGATGGGGGTGCAGAACGGCAAGCCCGTTGTGCAGCCATATGTGCCCTGGTCACCCGAAACGGAAAAGCGACCAGATGCATCGGGAACACCCCGGACTTCGACCGACATGCCCACTGACGGGCCGCAGGGGTCAGCGAGCAATGACAACACCGCCGCGGGTGGTCGCTCGCCGGGCACGCTGGAAGCCACGATTGCGAGCGTCGGGCAGCAGCTTGCCACGCAGTTCGTGACGGATCTGGCCAGTGGCAAAGGCCTGAGTCCGCAGCTTCTCAGCAGCCTGAGTGGTGGCAATCTCATCTCAAGTCTGGGCTCGCAGGCCCTGAGCGGGCTGACCAACATGCTGATGGGATCGCTCATGGGAAGTCTGCTGGGAAAGGTGGACGATTCATCCAGCCTAGGCACGCAGCTTGCAGCCAAGATTGCCCCGCAGTTGATGGGCCAGGTTCAAAGCCAACTTGGCTCTGCCGTCGCGGGAGCCATGAACCCGGGCGCACAAGCAGGACCGGGCATGGCGGAGAAGATTGACCGCTGGCTCAACGGCGTGAGGTCCACGGCGAACATCCCGCTAGGCCAGGGTCTTCCCGGAGGCGGCGACAAGCATGTCACCGCACAAGGCAAGTCCGCGACGCGGGTCGGGGACGAGGCGATTGCTGGAAGCGATGTTGGCAAGTACCTCGCGGGACATCCGACCATCCTCATCAATGGCAAGCAGGCAGTTGGAAAGCCACACACAACCGAACCCACAAAGCCGCACGGACTGATACTGCGCCCAAAGGAGCTGGCCGCAAAGGTCGTCATGGGGAAGCCCCCGGCGCCGCCACCTGCCAAGAAGACATTTCTTGAGCAGAAGAATGATGCGCAGAAAATCATCGGTGAAACGTGCAATCCCACGGATGCAGCCCAGGCCGACGCGCTTGCTGAGAACGAGGACTTCGACAACACCGGCGATGGAATCGGCCGCCCCTTGATCTGCAAGGCCGATCCCGACAACCCGGAGCTGGGTGTCGTATCCAGGCCCGATGCGTTTGAACCCCCCGAGCTGCTCAAGAGCCTGCTGGGCTTTGAGAACACTCCGATCGATACGGGCACCGGAGAGCAGATCGACAACTGGTCCATCCTGTGGGGTGCCATCAGCCTGGGATCGCCGCAGCAGCCAGGTGCCGGTGCGCTCGGCTCCTGGGGCGTTCCAGACACGCTATTCGGCCACGACATGTCACCCTATTTTCTGAGGCATGACAGCACATTCCGCGATGACAAGACGCTGGGCCAGATGCCCGACATTCTCGGAGTGGAGGCGGATGCGTTCGCTCACGGCGTAGCGGGAAACTCCGATCTCTCCCACCTGCCCCTGCAACTGTTGTATTCGCTTGCCACCACAACCGTCGGTGTCGGGCACGGCGTAGTGAATACCGCGTCGGGTCGCCCTCGCGCATAAGCCTCAATCACCTCGTTGCCGGAGATGCAATGCCATGACAGGTCCAGCATGCCAAGTCGCGTCCGCCGCACTCCAATGTGCCCTGACTCCAACTGCGCAAGGCGCCGCCGGAGTCCGGACGTACACCAGCGGCGGAGTCCAATGGTGCCCGCAACCACCTGGTCATGTCACGCAGATGGGGCCCGGCGGCCCGGGCAACTGCAAGGACGCAGCCGAACGCATGGCCAACGGCGAGGAGGACTCGACCACCAAGGGAACCGCGGCGGTTGACTCGCTCGATTCCAACGACGATCAGTACGCTTCAAGGGAAACTTCCGATGCTGCGCTGGACAAGCTCAAAACACAGATTGAAGAGGACGGGGCAGCAGTGATCGGGGTCAATCGTGTCGGGGACCCAAACATGCCGAACGCTCCATATGGCGACAATGCCACCAATCACTTTGTCACCGCCTATCAAGTGAACGAGAACCCTGATGGTTCGGTCGATATCTACTACCGCGATCCGGGAACCAGCAATCCCGCCAACTCCATGGGCGTGCTGCATCGTGACCCCGGAGACACGATGTTCACCGGGCAGCGGCCCTATTCGACCCCCACCGGCGGCCAGCCTGACTATGAAATGACCACGGTGCGAGAAAACAAGCCCTGAACATCGCACCGTGTCCCAGTGATCACCATCCATGCCACCTTCATCAGCGACGTCAGTTACTCCACCTCCGGTCGCTACACCCGCGGCGGCGAAAGCCGCAACACTCGCAGCGCAAGTTCCCGCAGGCGGCCCAAGTTCATCGGTTCAGGGCTATGCGAGCTCGGGGCAGGTTCCCGCACCGCTGGCCGATTCGCCCCGTGCCGCGAAGCTCAGAGCCGCCGCCAAAGCCCGAGTTGCAAAGATGCGAGATCTGGCCCGCCGCGCGGCAAACGGCGACGCAGCAGCCGCGAAGCAGCTTGGCCTTGACCCGAACTCGCCGACCTTCGCAAATGACCTCCAGAAGCTCAATGGCGGACTCAACAAGATCGAGGACTACCTTGATCACGGCCGGATCGTGGACTGGGAAAGCCCGAACCTCACCGCCGCTGACAAGGCGGCACTCACTGCGCTCGATGAGCACAACGGAACTCTCCTGGGGCGTGCGTGGCGAACGTTCCGCGACGGGCAAGCTGAGTTCACTGCCGCGCAGTTCGCGCAGGGGCTTGGGGCAACCGGCACCACTCCGCCACACGATGGAACAATCCTGCTCCCGGAGTCATTCTTCGGCGCGGAGATGAACAGTGACCCGGGAAGTCGGATCGACACGCTCATACATGAATCGGCACACGGCGGCGGCGCGGCTCGCGCTCAACCTGAGTTTCCGGATCACGACCCCTCCTACCCCGCCAATCCAGGCGACCGGATGGACCATGGCGACTTCTGGGGGAATGCATCCAGGCGGGCCAGGTGATGCCCGTGATCCGCACAGCTTTCGCCATGAGCCGCTGTTACAAAACCCACTGCAGAGCGAAGCCAATCATCCAGCGAAGGGCCCGTGGCCATCAGTCTGATCAGCATCTCACACCGATCCTACCTCCAATCCATGCGCGTCCCGAAGCAACTAGGCATTGCCCCAGCCTCTCAAGATGAAGATCATCGTCTCGGCTCAGCATGGAGACCGACGCTGCTCATCACCGAACGCGCTGACGGCGACATTCAACGACTCAGGACCGCGGTTCGACGTGAACGCGTTGTCGCTCGGCTTCCCGCTCTTCGAAAGAGGCTTGAGCACAAGGCGATTCATCCGAAGCACCGCAGTGACCCGCGAAACGAGTTGGTCGTCTGTTGCGTCGGCCAACTAGTTCACGCCCACAACAAATTCCAGCCGCCGTGGGAAGCCATCCAGAGGCGGGTGCGGGCAAAGAGCCATCACGATCCGGTAACCACCGGGGTGGCCCGGAAGGGGCGTGATCAGAAGTTCTACCGCCGACAGCGGACGATCTCGCACCTCCGACCAAAGCGCGTCGTTGGGGTTGGGATGAACGTAGGAGTTCAACCAGGATAAACAGATTGCTCGCAAACGGTCCTGCTCCAACGGACACCCGATCCAGGCAACCATCTTTCTGATGTAATGCGTGAACCGGCAGACAAACAGTGTATCTTTGAGTGATGCACCTGCCCGAGCGGTCATGGTCGCCTGAACGTCGCCTGGGAAGACCGGAGGCACGTACATACTGCGGGAACTGAAGAAGGCCGCGAAACTCTGGCCTTGGTAACTGCTGAGCGGGAGCAGACCGCAGGATTCGGACAGCTCCCGTTCGGCGCGCGCCCCGAGCAATACTTCGGTGGGGCACTTGACCTCAAGTGAACCATCTTCGTTGAGAAAGGTGTCCATCGGCAAGTCTGTGACCGCTCCGCCTCCTTCGACGCCCTGGATGTTGATGCCAAGCCCGCAGTCGACAAAGGAATCGATCAGCCGCGTGCCGAATGCATACGACGCGTTCTGCCAGACATACTGGGATGAGTCGCCGCCGCCAGCCTCCTCATGAAAGACAAAGGCTCTCCCCGGCACGGGCTCCTTGTCAGGACCATACCGGCAACGAGCCAAGATTCGGGGCATGGTGAGTGCCACGAACCTGGAGTCCTCGGACCTTCGAAACGTGTTGAACTCCTCGTACCCCTTCGCGTCAAGTCTCTCGGCCAGCCCCACTTCCTCGTCGATCTGATTCCACGACTTGAGCTTGAGAAGCTGAGGATCGGCCGCCGCGACGAATGGGGCCTGGGCCCGGTGACAGATGGCGCCCATGGCCTTGATGACACGCAAGTCCACCTGACCATTGTCGAAGTAGTAGTCTCCGATGATGGCAGCGAATGGTGATACTCCTGCCACATCGAACGGATCGTTGATGCGCTTGAAGATCGGACTGTTCTGAATGTCCGCACCCGTATAGTCCTCGAAGACCTCGTTGAGTTCACCCTTGCTGATGCTCAGCATTTTGATGACGACATCCGCATGGGTCGGTGAGTTGAAGACCAGCGAGTGCAGACCCCGCCACGCACCCTCGGCCCCCTGAAATCGCTCTGCATGCATGATCAGGTTCAGCTGCTTCGAGATGAGCCGATCGATCCCATCAATCAACTGGGCAGAACCTCGCAGCACCGACCCGCGGCACTCCCGTGCCGCGAGCGCCAAGCACATCACAGTTTCACTGAACTGCTCACCGGGCATCTCGAACGCACGAAGCAGGTCGCGGAATCGGAGGTCGTCTCGCAACAACTTGGCGCGGTCGCTGCACCGTTGCAGCAGCCCGATCACCGCCGCAGCACGGTCAATATCGCCGGCGGAATCGGGCTGTTCCGTTGGGCGTTTTCCCACTTCAGCTGCAAGAGGAACCGCCTGGATGTTCACGGGCGCCTTCAGCAGTTCATCCAGCACGCCATCGCCATCCTGACATTGCAGGTCACTTCCGGTAGTCATGGCCAAATGATACTAATACCCCGCGCGTCGGGCAACCACTCAATGTGTTCTTGATGCAGCACCTAAGTTCCAACCAATCAGTCAGAGCTGCTGCCCGCTGCATCCCAGGAGTAAGTAACGCGTTCGAAGCGCAACGCAAGGCACGCCGCATGACGCGGCGTGCCTTGCTCCAGATTCCAGATTCATCGATCTCAGCAGTCCTGCGACTGCTTGGGGAAGTTCCAGCCGTGCTTCACGGCGGCCTTGGGGCCATCCTGGCCCGTCGGGATGTACTCCCAGCGGATCACGCTGGGACGGAGCGTGATGGTCTCAACCGGCACATCGT
>JBILUL010000136.1:0-13336 GCA_044371005.1 Phycisphaerales bacterium
AGGGCTTGCCACGACGGTCTTTCTCGGGGTGTACGGCGAACGACGAAGGCGACGGACCAGAAACAAACGATGCAGTGTGCATCGAGCCCGCCGATCAACGCCTGATTCGCCGCGAGAAGGAAAGACGAGGATTGCCATGAAGACGATCAAGACTCTGCTGTCCGCCGCGGCATTCACCACCCTCCTGGCCACGAGCAGCACCGCTGCCCACGCCGGCTCCCCCAGCGACTCCACCGGACCTGCCACGCAGGTTCCTGCGGAAGCGGATTCACGCATCACCGCGTTCCTCGCCGCGTGGGAACGGGGCGTGGCCACGACCGACCTCAACCGAGATGGCGGCATCGACGGTGCCGACCTGGAAGTCTTCTTCCACAGCCTCGCGTTCCCCATCACCCGCGCGGATTTCAACGCCGATGGCGTGATCAGCTCCTCCGACCTGCAGCTCTTTCTGTTCGCCTGGACCGCAGGTGTTGATTCTGCTGACATCAACCTCGATGGCGGCATCGATCACAACGATCTCGAAGCCTGGTTCGACTGCGCACAGTCGGTGAACATCGAAACGACCGACTGGTCTCAGGGGCCTGTGGAACCTCGCAGCGGCCAGACCGGGTCATCCGAAACCGGTTCCACCGCTCCCGGCTCGCTGACGCCCGCTGTGCCCTGAACGCTCACGATTCTCTTCACCACGCGCACCACAAGCACGCACCGCCACGGCCCGGGCACACATGCTCGGGCCGTGTGCGTTGAAGCCACGCCGCCCCTCGCCCGTTCATCGCGATGTTCCAGAGCAAAGGCGAATGAAATCTCTCAGCCCGGGGGTTTCCGCCAGGGGCGATCTGATCCGTCAGCCCTTCACGACCCGCTCCATCAACGCCGCGGCTTGCAGCATCGCCTCTTCCGCAAACGGCGCACAGACCAGCTGCATTCCCACCGGCAATTTCGCGCCGCCTTGCGCCATGGTGCCGCATGGGACGCTCATCGCGGGCAACCCGGCGAGATTCACCGCGACCGTGTAGACGTCCTCAAGGTACATCGCCAGCGCATCGTTGGTCTTGGAACCGATTTCAAAGGCTGGACCCGGGCTTGCGGGCAAAAGGACTGCCGCGTACCCGCGGGCATACACCGCCTCGAACTGATTCAGGATCAAGCGGCGCACCTTCGAGGCCTTTGCGTAGTACGCGTCGTAGTAGCCGCTGCTGAGCACATGTGTGCCCAGCATGATGCGACGCTGCACCTCCTCGCCAAACCCTTGCGAGCGAGACCGTTCGTACACCGTTTCAAGCGTCGCGGCATCTGAGGCACGTCGCCCGTATCGGATGCCATCAAATCGCGCCAGATTCGATGAAGCCTCGGCTGGCGCGATGATGTAGTACGCCGCGACGGCATGATCGAGTGCGGGCAGATCCACTTCTTCGAGCGTGACGCCACTCTGAGCCAGTTGTGCGATCGTTGCTTCAAGGACTGCAGTCACCTGCGGATCGTTGCCAGGGCTTCGTGCCTGCTTCGGCACCGCAACGCGCAGCGTCCGAGCTTCCGCCGGAGCAGCCTGATCCCAGGCACTCACCGGCAGTTGGCTCGAGGTGCCATCGTGCACATCATGCCCGCAGATGATGCGAAGGCCAAGGGCCGCATCTGACACATCACGCGCCAGCACGCCGACCGTGTCGAGGCTGCTCGCATACGCCACCAGCCCATACCGACTCGCACGACCATGTGTGGGCTTGATTCCAACCACGCCGCAGTGTGACGCTGGCTGACGAATCGAGCCGCCCGTGTCCGACCCCAACGCCATAAGACACGCGCCCGAGGCCACTGCACCCGCCGAGCCGCCCGACGATCCGCCGCAGACACGCGATTCATCCCACGGGTTGCGCGACGCGCCGAAGATCGATCGCTCCGTCGATGAGCCCATGCCAAACTCATCCATGTTGGTCTTGCCGATGACAATCGCGCCCGCGTCAAGCAGGCGCTGCACCGTTGTCGCCGTGTATGGCGAGGCATACCGCTCCAGCAGTCGGCTGGCGCACGTCGTGTTGCCACCGACTCCAAGCCCATCACCCGGCGCATGCAGGTCGGGGCCGGTGCAGAGATTGTCCTTGATGGCCACCGGCACGCCGGCCAGTTCCAACTGCTCGCCAGCAGCAATGCGAGCATCCACCCGCTCCGCCGCGGCGAGCGCGGAGGCTTCAAGCACCTGCGTGAACAGATTCAGCCGCGGCTGCACTCGCTTGGTAATCTCCAACGCGGCCTGTGTCACCGCTCTGGCCGAGGTTGCCCTGGTGTTCACCGCCTTCGCCGTGTCGCGTACGCCTGGCCCCTGCATCACGCGCCACCTCCATCGCCAATCACCTTCGGTACCGCAATGAACGGCTCGCTCGGCGCGGGTGCCATCGCCATCAGCACCGCGTTCGTGAGCATCGGCGCGGGCACATCCTCATCAAGCCGCGTGTGTGCGTTGCCCACCGCCGTCAGCGGCGTCAGCCCGCTGACATCCAGTGCCGCAAGCCCCCGCATGTAGTCAAGCGTCTTCCCCAGCCGCTGCCGGGCATCTTCGATCTGCACTTCACTCAACTCAAGCTTGGCCAGTCGCGCAATCCGCACGACATCTTCGCGCGACAGCGGCGTGGCAGGTGTGGTAGTAGGGGTGCTCATGGCTTCTTGGCGTCGGTGTTCACACCCGAAAGGTCGCGCAGCAGCACGTTGCGGAACCAGAGGGGCCCGCCGTGATTCTGCAGTTCGATCTGACCTGCCGCGTAGATGGGCTGGGTGCGATCCCAGTAGTTCTCGAGCGTCACGCGGTCGGCCACCAGCACGCCATTGAGCTTCACCGTCACCTTGTCGCCCACCATGATGATGTGAAACGTGTTCCACTCGCCCACGGGCTTGTCGGCGACTGCAAGTGGTGCGCTGGGGTTCTTCTGATTGTTGAAGAGGCCGCCCGAACCAATCGGGTTGTCCCAGATCTGCACCTGAGGGCTGCCACGCAGGTAGATGCCGCTGTCACCCTTGGACGGAATCTTCCAGTCGACGAACAGCTCAAAATCGCTGTAGTCGCGCACCGTGCAGAGGCTGTCTCCCTTGCCGTCGTAGCTGAGCACGCCATCGACGACCGACCAGTGCGCCCGCATGCTCTTGTCCGCAGCTTCCTGTGCACGGGCGAGCTGCTCGGGTGACATCTTCGCGCGTGTCGGTGGGTCGGCCACCAGGCCCTTCCAGCCCGTCAGGTCCTTGCCGTTGAAGAGTGGCGTGAACCCTGAAGGAGCCGCCGCGGCGGACTTGCTCGAAGCACATCCGCCCAGCAGGACCGTGCCCGTCATCGACGAAGCCACCAGCACGAAGGTCAACGCTAAGTTCATCAGACGCATGAAGTCTCCAGTCTGTGCGATGCCCCGCCCCCTCCCCCCTCGGGGGCGAATGCGTGCCGTACCGTTGAGCACCATGCGAACGCCTTTTCGAGGTCGCCCGCCATGGTGCCGTTCGGCCAGATGATACCAGTCTCCCCGGGGGCAGGTCGCTTGAAGACTGCGCTCCCGAGGCTTGTGAAGGAATGAGGGTCCATGAACACTATCACACGCTGCCCCCAGCTTTCGCGTCGCTCATTCCATCTCGCTGGCAGTCTGCTCGCCGCGGCGACCTGCGCAGCCGCGACCGCACTGCCCGCAGCCGCCCAGCAACCCGTGACGACTCCCGCGCCAGCCAGCAGTGCTGCCGCACTCCCCGTGCCCACCGCTGCGCAGCTCGCCTGGCACCAGCTCGAAGTAGGCATGTTCATCCACATCGCCCCCCAGACCTGGCAGGGTCGCGAAACCGATGACCTCTCCACGCCACTGAGCGCGATGAACCCCGAGAAGCTCGACACCGATGCCTGGGTCAGCGTCGCGGAATCGATGGGTGCCGAGTACATCGTCTTTGTCGCCAAGCACGAAGGTGGCTTCTGCTGGTGGCAGACCGAGACGACCGATTGGTCGGTCAAGAACATCCCGTGGCGCGGCGGCAAGGGGGATGTCCTTGCCGACCTCTCCGCCTCCTGCAGCAAACGCGGCATGAAACTCGGCGTCTACATCTCTCCCCAGGACAAGAAGCACGGCGTTGGCGTCGGCGGCAGAACCTCCGACGCAGCCAAGCAGGCCGAGTACGAAAAGCTCTTCCGCGCCCAGCTTACCGAAGTGCTCAGCCGCTACGGCGACATGATGGAAGTCTGGTTCGATGGCTCGCTGGCCTTCGATGTCGGCGACATTACCTCCAAACTTGCGCCCAACGCCGTCGTCTTCCAGGGTCCTCAAGCCAGCATCCGCTGGGTGGGCAACGAAGTGGGGGTGGCCCCTTACCCCGCATGGAACGCAGTGAAGTTCGGGGTTCGCAAGTGGGGCGATTACACCGCCGAGGACGGCACGCCCGATGGTGACCGCTGGCTCCCCAACGAATGCGATGCTCGCATTCGCGACACATGGTTCTGGAACGAGCGCAATGCCGCGACGCTCAAGACCGTGCCCCAGCTCATGAAGATGTATGAGCAGTCCGTCGGTCGGGGTGCGGTGCTGCTGCTCAATCACACGCCCGATCAATCCGGAGCAATCCCCGCGGCGGACGCGGCGCGTGCCGCGGAGTTCGGGCGGGCCATTGAAGAGGCCTGGGGCATGCCCATCAGCACCACCAGCGGTGAAGGCACCGAATACGTCATCCAGCCCTCGGCACCTCTTTCGATCGACCGCATCCGCATCGCCGAGGACATTTCCAAGGGTGAACGGGTGCGAGCCTATACCGTTGAAGCACTTGTCGGCGGCGAATGGAAGCAAGTGGCTCAGGGGTCTGCGATCGGCCACAAGCGTCTCGAACGTTTCGCCCCGGTTGAGGCCGCTTCGATGCGTGTGCGCATCACCGAATCACGCGGCGCGCCCCTCATCACCGACTTCTCCATCTTCCGTACTCGCTGATCCGTTCCGCGCCTTCAGACTTCATCTGCCATGCCAGCATCACGCCCTTTGCTCGAGATCGCCGTCGACTCACTCGAAGATGCCATCGCTGCGTGCAAGCAGGGAGCCGACCGGCTTGAACTGGTCGCCGATCTGCACACGCAGGGGCTCACTGCGCCACCCACGCTCATCAGAGCCGTCGTCGCGGCTTGTCCTGTTCCGGTCATGGCCATGGTCCGCCCGCGGGAGGGCGATTTCTGCATGAGCCCCGCCGAGGTGCTCACGATGCAGCGCGAGGCGCAGGCCGCCATTGATGCAGGCGCACACGGGATTGTCTTCGGCGTTCAGACCTCGACGGGTCATGTTTCGACCAGTGCATGCCGCGATCTGCTGGCGGTCTGCCGCGGCGTCGAAACCGTCTTCCACCGCGCCTTTGACTTCACCCCCGATGCCTTCGAGGCCTGCGACACCCTCATCCACCTGGGAATCACCCGCATTCTGAGCGCGGGCGTCGGCACTTGGGCGACGCCCGGCGAAGGTGCCGCGCTGGAGCAACGCTGCGAACGACTGCGTGCACTCATCGAGCACGCCGCGGGCCGCATCCAGATCCTCGCCGGCGGAGGCATCCGTCCCACCAACGCGGCACAGGTGCTGCGCCAGACGGGTGCCACCCAACTGCATAGCGCGTGCCGCCCCCCGGCGGCTTCGATTCCCTGCCACGGCTCGCCGCGGCTCGATCCTGCCTCGGTTCAGGCGATGCGCACCCAGATGGATGGGTGACGTTCGGGCCCCCGGGGGAGTGGCGGGGCCTGCCAGCGTCGGCAGATCACAGGTTGCCTAGGTGGTCCAAAAGGTGAAATCCGGCTTCTACGATTCCCAAAGCTAGTGGTACGCCAGCGTCGGCTGGCTGCTGTCAGCGCCGATCAGGAGCATCCGCATGCCGATTCCCTTACTGTCCTTGACCATGGTGACGCTGGCACAATCCGGCGGCGCGAGCGGACCCGAGAATTGGGCTCCATTCATCTTTCGCGATGATGTGATGATTCCGGTGCTCATTGCCGGATCGATCATTTCGATCGTGGCGATCCGGACGATTGCCGGTATCGTGACGTCCGTCAGCCGCGAGCGTTCGAGGCGTGAGATTGCGGCCTTCATCGCAGAGGGCTCAATGACTGCGGAGCAGGGCGAGCGTCTCATGCGAGCTGGCAACGAGAAATCCGTCTGATGTCCCGACTTCTTCGATCGACCGATTCGCTGCGAGTGTCTGAAGGAAGCTTCTCATGAATCCAGTCCTTGCTGCAAACCTCGAGCCCGGCATGATTCTCGCCTGCATCATGGCCGGAATCGGCGGCGTCATCGCGCTCGTGGCGATCATCACCGGGACCATCCAATCCAGTCTGAAAACGCGGCAGGTTGAGCAGACCAAGCGGGAACTGGCCGCGTATGTCGCCGAGGGCTCCATGACGGCCGAAGACGCGTACAAGATCCTCTCGGGTCGAGTCGCGAAGGATGGCTCGTGCGGGCCCGGCTGCAAGTGTGCTGGGCGCAAGTGACGGTCGCACCATGAACAAGGCCCCGCATTGCTGCGGGGCCCTGGAACGATTCACTTCGCTGCGTCATCGCGTCGCGCCGATGCTCATCCCTTGCTCTTGGTGGGCTGGGCTTCCTTCGTGCTCTCGGTGGTGGCGGGCTTGGTGGCCTTGTCCTTCGCGGGCTTGTCTTTCGTGCTGGTCTTGTTGTTCTTGCCCTTGGCCTGCTTGTTGGCCTTGACCGCGTCGGCGAGGTTGGAATCAAGGTCCATCGGATGGCCGATCCACGCGATCTTGCCTTCGCCGTTCACGATGAAGGATGCGGGGATTCCCTTCTGCCCGCTGGCCTTCAGCCAGGGCGTGCCCATCTTGCGATCGGCGTCGTAGGCCACCGTGTAGCCCATCTTCGCGCCCTGCTTGGTCACGAAGGCCTTGAGCTTGTCGAGGCGTTTGTCGGTGCCGTCGTCTTCCTTGCGCTCGCTCGAAGCGACGCCGATGAACGTGACATCCTTGTTGGCGCGGGCCAGTTCAGTGAGGTGCGGAATGCTCTGAATGCAAGGGCCGCACCAGGTGGCCCAGAACTCAACGACGTACACCTTGCCCTTTTCGAACGCCTTGACCTCGTCGCCCTTGACCCACTTCTCAACTGCGATCGCCGGTGCCGGATCGCCGACCTTCAGCGTGATCTTCTCCTCAGCCTTCTTGGGGGCCGACGGCTCTCCGCTGGGAACAGGCTTTACTGCCGGGGGCGCAATGTCATTCGCCTGTCCCGAAGCCGCTCCCGACAACAGTGCAACGAGTGCGGCGGTGAGAACGATCTTGTTCAACATGGGTCTTCCTTGCCAAGGTGTATGCGAGTTTGATTGAAAGCCAGACGCTGCTTTGCAGAATCAGTATATGGAAGTCGCTCAGGCGCGAACCATGGCGCGGCTCATGCGTCATTACGTCAGGGCCACAATCGCCAAGGGGCGATAACGCCTACAATCAAAACCCTACCGCCAGATCCCGACCTTTCAAGTGATCGGGTGGTGTTCGGGGGATGTGTGAATCTTTGGTTCCTCCGTGAAGGATCGCCGTCCGTGTGGGGCGGTGCAGGGGGAGTGTGTCGAAGGAAATCGCCGCGGCGTGCCGCGGCAGGAGCAAATTTGAAATGAAGACCAATCTCTTGATCGTTGCTGCCGGTGCCCTCGCCCTTTCGCTGGGCGCGTGCGAGAAAAAGGAAGAAGCCCCCAAGGGTGCGCTCGACAATGCCACCAAGGCGGCTGCCACCGGCGCTGATGCGGTGAAGGATGCCGCCGCGAAGGGTGCGGATGCAGTGAAGGATGCCGCGGCGAAGGGCGCCGAGGCCGTGAAGGATGCCGGCACCAAGGGCGCTGAAGCTGTCGCTGGCGCATGGGAAGCCGCCAAGACCGCTTTCACCGGCGACAACACCAAGACCTTCGATGGCTTCAAGACGCAGGTCGCCGACCTCTCCAAGAAGGTCGAGGCACTCCCCGCGATCGCCAAGGAACCCGCCAAGAAGGTCCTTGATGAAGTGAACGCCAAGATCGGCGAAGGCGAGAAGCTCCTGGCCAGCCTCAAGGGTGCAGGCGAGTCCGATTGGAAGGCCATCTCGACCAAGGTCTCCGACCTCATCCCGGGCATCAAGAGCGGTCTTGAGAAGCTCACCGGCATGCTCCCCAAGTAAGCGGTACGCTCCACGAACAAGTAGTTCCCAGCCGTCCGAGGCAGGGTGAGCAAGAGTCTCGATTGCAGCGCCGTTCCCCGCAAGGGGACGGCGTTGTTGTTTTACTGAACTGGACAGGCCTGCGACGGGTGGAGCAAAATTGCCTTCGTTCAACGCCGCGGCGGGTGTATGCTCTTTGCATGACCACCCTCCGCCCTGCATTCTCAACGCCCGTTCGTCACGGCAATGGTGTCTTCCTGATCGGCCTGCTGCTGGTCGTGGGCATCATCCTGTATCTGATGTTCGGGAAGATGGGGAGCACAACGTACATGGATCAGGTGAAGAAGACTCGCGACAACGGTCGCGAGATGGCTCGCCAGATCCGCACCGAGCAGATGTCGCTGCTCATAGCGATGTACCGAGAGAGCAACAAGAAACTCCCCAAGACGCCCGCTGATCTCGAATCGCCCGGTGCGTTCAATGATGGATGGGGCGTTGAGATGTCCTTCACCTTCGGCGAGCAGGCGGGCAAGACCACTGTCATCTACCTCTCGGCAGGCCCGGACAACAAACCCGGCAACGATGACGATGTGAAGTACAACGACATCATTCCCTACTGAACAGGCCGACATCATGCTCAATGCCACACGGTTCAGTGCGTGCGCCATCGCAGCCGCTGCCATCGCTGGTGCTGCGCTCTGCGGCGGGTGTCATCACCACGCAGCATCGTCAACGCTCGCACGCAGCAGCGGCAATCCGATCATTCAGGGTTGGTATGCAGATCCCGAAGCCACAGTGATTGATGGCCGCATCTGGATCTATCCGACCTATTCGGCGCGGTACGACCAGCAGAAGCACTTTGATGCCTTCTCTTCGACTGATCTGATCGCCTGGACGCGGCACGACCGCGTGCTCAGTGCTGCGGATGTGTCGTGGGCGAAGCGTGCGATGTGGGCACCCGCGCTTGTGCAACACCGCGGCAAGTACTTCCTCTTCTTCGCCGCCAATGACATTCAGAACGATCAGACACTCGGCGGCATCGGGGTCGCCGTGGCGGACTCTCCGGCAGGCCCATTCAAAGATCATCTGGGCAAGCCACTGATCGATCGATTCCACAACGGCGCCCAACCCATCGATCAGTGTGTCTTCCGCGATACGGATGGACTGCATTACCTGATCTACGGTGGCTGGGGCCACTGCAATCTTGCGAGGCTCAGCGACGACTTCACGCACATCGAGCCGCTCTCCGATGGAACGCTGTTCCGCGAGATCACGCCCAAGGGGTATGTCGAAGGCTCCTTCATGTTCGTGCGCAACGGCACGTACTACTTCATGTGGTCCGAAGGTGGCTGGACGGGTCCCGACTACCGCGTGGCGTACGCGATGGCCAGCAGCATCAACGGCCCGTTCACGCGCATCGGCACCATCCTCGAGCAGGACCCCGCCATCGCCACCGGCGCTGGGCATCACAGCGTCATCTGCCTTCCGGGCACCGATGAGTACCGCATTGTCTATCACCGCCGGCCACTGGGCGAGACCGACCGCGATCATCGCGTCGTCTGCATCGATCGGCTCGAGTTCGATACGCAGGGATACATCAAACCCGTGACCATGACCTTCGAGGGAGTCCCCGGGCTGCCTGCAGGCCGATGACGCGTTTCATCGGGCTTCGGGGCGCTCGTCCTTGTACCGCTGCTGCAGTTGAGCAAGCGTTTCCTTGAGCTGTGCGATGGTTGCGGCGCATGCTGGGTCATCATATCGGTTGCGAAGTTCGTCCGGATCCGTCTTGAGGTCGTAGAACTCCCAGGCGTCCACTGCGCCGTAGAAGCGGATCAGCTTGTAGCGCTGCGTGCGGACGCCGTAGTGCGCCGCCACCGTGTGCGGCTCGCCCGCCTCGTAGTAGTGGTAGTACATGCTCGTCCGCCACTCCTTGGGCGTCTTCCCGCGAAGCGCAGGCCGCAGCGATTCACCTTGCACCTCATGGGGCAGCGTCGAGACAGGGACGCCCGCATAGTCCATGAAGGTTGGCGCGTAGTCGATGCCAAGCGCCATCGCATCGCTCGTAGTGCCCGCGGCAATCTCCCGGGGATATCTGACGATCAGCGGCGACCGCAGCGAAGGTTCATACATGAACCGCTTGTCGTACCACCCATGATCGCCCAGAAAGAACCCCTGATCCGAGGTGTAGACCACCACCGTGTCATCCGCCAGTCCATTGGCCTTCAGATACTCCATCAACCGGCCCACGTTGTCATCCACCGACTGCACGCACGCCAGATAGTCCTGCATGTACCGCTGATACTTCCACATCTTGAGTTCCTCGGCGCTCAGCCCCGCCGGCGGCGCGAACTTCAGATCCGTGGGCGTCAGATGCCGCTCCACCGTCATCGTCTGACGCTGCGCCGCACCGCTTCGGGTCGCGTAGTCATCGTCGAAGGTTGCGGGCAGCGGCACATCGCGGTTCCGCCACTGCGATGCATACGGCTCCTCAGGAACCCAGGAGCGGTGGGGGGCCTTGAGGTGGCACAGCAGGAGGAAGGGCCGCGACTGGTCCCGGTGCGAGATCCAGTCGATGCTCTTGTCGATCGTGATGTCGGTGACATACCCGGCGATGCGCTGCTTGCCCGACTGCGTGATGAACTCAGGATTCACGTATTCGCCCTGACCAGGAAGAATGTCCCAGTGGTCAAAGCCGGTGGGGAGTCGGTTGAGGTGCCACTTGCCGATGATGGCAGTCTGATACCCGCTCGCACCAAGTGCCTGCGCAAAGTGCACCGTGTTCGCCGGCAGCACCCCGTTGTTGTCGCGCACCTGATTCAGGTGCGAATACTGACCCGTCAGCAGCGTCGCGCGGGCAGGGGTGCAGATCGCATTCGTGCAGAAGGCATTGGTGAAGCGCACGCCCTCGCTCGCCAGCTGGTCAAGGTGCGGCGTCGTGTTCACGCGGCTTCCATAGCAGGAGAGCGCGTGTGCCGCGTGGTCGTCGGCCATGATGTAGAGGATGTTGGGCCGTTTGGCCACAGCCCGCGTGCCGCACCCGCTCAGCCACGCCGCAAGCAACGCCACGACGATCACCATCATCATGCAGTTTCGCATGCCAGAGCATATCGCCCGGTCAGCGACATCAGGGCTCGGCCCGGCGAGCCGTCGGCATCCGAGCCCCGACCCGGGTTCGCCACGCGGCAAGGTTGGCACGCAGCGAGGCGACCACCGCCGCGTGCGCCGTCGAACACTCGTGCTGCTCACCAGGATCGGCCGCAAGGTCAAAGAGCATCACCGAGCCATCCTCGAGCGATTCGATCATCTTCCATTGTCCGTGCCTGACCGCGCTCCGCGGACCGACCTCCATCGTTTGATGATGAGGGAAGTGCCAGTACAGAGACGGCCGGTCCAGATCCACCCCCGGGTGCTCCAGCAGACGCACCAGGCTCCTCGAATCGTCGCGAACGTCCCCGACCGTCGTCGCACCCGCCGCTTCGCACGCCGTCGCGAACAGGTCCTGCGTGATGACCGGCGTGGAATCCCGGCGGTTGGCCGCGGCGATGCCGGGCCAGCGAATAATGAGCGGAACCCTGATGCCGCCTTCCCACAGCGAGCGCTTGCCATCTCGCAGCGGGCTGTTGTCCGTCGAAGAGGTGAGCCCGCCATTATCGCTGGTCAGCATTACCAGCGTCTCATCCTCCACGCCGCTCTCGCGGAGCGCATCGAGCACGCAACCGATCGCCCCATCCACTTCTTCCACCATCGCCGCGTAGACCGGTCGAGGAAGCGGCAACTTCGATGCAGGTTCCCCCAACGCCGCCTTCGCGGCACGATACCGTGCCACATCCTCCTGTTTGGCCTCAAGTGGAGTATGCACGCCATAGAACGAAAGGTGCATGAAGAACGGATCACGCCCCGCGGCCGCCTTCCGGATCAACGCCGCGGCCTCCTCGCCCTGTCGATCCGCCAGATACTCGCCCGCCTGTGCCGTCACGCCCGCCAATGGCACCGCGTGCGAGTGGGCTGGCTTTCCATCCGCCGCATTTCCGTACGGATGAAAGTGCGAGGCCGGATGTCCGATATGGCTTCCCATCAGATTCACATCAAACCCCTGGTCACGCGGCAGAAACCCCTCACCCCCCAGATGCCACTTCCCCACATGAAGCGTTGAGTACCCCACACCCTTCAAGGCTTCGGCCAGTGTCTGCTCTTCAAGCGGCAGTGCATTCAGATCGTTGACGCCGATCATCCGCGAACCGGGAAACTGCGTGCCGGGAATCCAGTCCGTGATGTTCACGCGAGCCGGATACTTGCCCGTCATCAACGCGGCACGAGTGGGGGAGCAGACCGGACACGCCGCGTACGCAGCGTCAAACACCACACCCTCAGTTGCCAACGCATCAATCCGTGGCGTCTTTGCAAACGTCTGCCCATACGGCCCAAGATCACGCCAGCCCAGATCATCGACCACGATGATCACGATGTTGGGGCGTCTGACAGCCGGTCCGTCGCCGCGACCTGAAGAGGTGCGAGATCCCTGGCAGCCGGTCAGAACCATCAGTAGTAGCGTGAGCGCAATTCGCATCCGGGAGCATACCACTTCCCGCGGCTGGGCGACACACTCAAGCTCGAACGCGGTTCACGCCGATGTCGCCGCGGCCACCATCCGACGATCCAGTCGCCGCGATGCGCCATCCCACTGCATCGATCCGCCCGCTGCACGCCGCCGATCCAGGTAGACCTCTACCCCGTTCCCATCCGGGTCCTCAAAGTAGATCGCCCAGCTGATCCCATGATCCACATCACTGTGCGCCACACCATCAGCATCGAGAATCTCAAGCACTTCCAGCAATGCCCGTGCATCGGCCACTTCCCATGCACTGTGGTACAGACCCACTCGCCGATCATCCGGCCCAGGCGCACTGGACCCAAGCGACTGCAGCGCCAACTCGTGATGAGTACCGTTGCCTGCCATGAAGACAAAGTGCTGCCCGATGCGCTCGGTCTCGCTCAGCCCCAGAATGCGTGCATAGAAGGCTGCGGCACGCGACGCATCCCGCACTTTGAGGTGCACATGTCCGATCGTCGCGCGGCCCCGGTTGTGCTGCATTTGGCCACTGGCTTCATTCATTCGCTGGTCCATTCATTCTCGTCTGGCTGGGGTCTTCAACGACGCATGACCGCAGACTGCATCAGCTTCGCCGCGGCAGGGCTCCCTGCGTTGGCCTTTCCGAAGCCGGGCAACG
>JBILUL010000280.1:0-3681 GCA_044371005.1 Phycisphaerales bacterium
GTTGAGGTTGGATTCGTAGAGTTCGATGTAGCTTTTGGCTGTGCCGCGGCGGAGCGCTTCGGCGATGACATCGAGGGCGAGATCCTCGAGTTTCTTGAAGCGGATGCAGCACTTGCCCATGTCGAGCTTCTTGCCGGTCTTGGCCCAGGCCTTCTCGAACCAGGCGAGCAGATCAGACCCCATGTAGCAGGGCATGAGGTAGACCGACATGTATCCCTTCTGGGAAGCAAGCCCTGCATAGGGCAGTGGCATCGTGGGATTGCAGTGGTAGCCAGCCGGATAATGGCTGTGGGGGATGTAATAGCCGATCATTCCGTAGGTCATGCCTTCCTCGATGATCGGGTCGAGGTTGTCCTTGAAGACCTTTCGAACGGCGTCGACGGCTTCGCGCCGGTCGGCGGGGAGTGAGGCCAGGTAGGCCGCGACGGTGGTGGCTTTGCTTTGCATGAGTGTCAAGTGTACTTGGATCAGCCCGCAGCGAGGAAGTGTGAAGTGCAGGAATCGAGCGTTGGGATCCAGCCAGGCGGCTGGCCGCGGGAAGTCCTCTCCTGCGAACAAGAACCGAATATCCGTCGTACCCGGTGTGGGTGAATCGCCTACCTTTTAGCGGACCAGAGTTTGCGTGTGCATCCGGGTCAGTGGTGGGCCGAAGAAGGTGATGTACGACACGCAACTGTCTGAAGAATACCTATGCGATTTCTCGCCAAGTCTGTTGGTTCTCTCCGCTCGAACGCACTTCTGCTGGGCGGTGTGCTGATGGCATCTCGTGATGAAGGTGGCGATGCGCGCCGCGGCAACCGGCCCGAGCCGGGGTCGGGCGGCGTTGGTGGTGGGCCAGGTGGGCCAGGTGGCGGACCAGAACGCAAGGGACCGCAGCCTCAGCAGCAGCCTCCCAGCCGCAACATCTTCGGGCTGGTCTCATTCCTCATTCTGGGCGTGATCATCTTCGTGATGCTCAACTCGACCGTGGGCGGCACTGCCACCACGCTGCAGCAGTTTGAGCAGCTCTATCCCGACAGTATCGTGCCCGGTTCGGTGATCATCCGCGAGGACATGGTCACGGCCTCGCGCACGGCGAGCATCGATGGTCCTGCCACGCAGATCTACATTCCGCTCAATGGTCCTTCGGGCAAGGCCGTCGCCGAGCGGGTTCTGCAGATCACGAACAACACGGCTGTCACGCGCCGCGCCAGTGAATGGACGCAGTTCGTGCTGGTCTTTGGTCCCTTCATTCTGCTGGTCATCCTCATCTACTTCCTGGTGAGCCGCGCGATGCGCGGTGCGGGCGGCGGCGGGGGCATGCTGGGCAACTTCGGCAAGTCGCGCCACCGCACGCTCAACAAGGAAATGACGGGCGTCACGTTCGCCGATGTGGCGGGCGTTGAAGAGGCCAAGGAAGAAGTCACCGAGATCATCGAGTTCCTCAAGAACCCCAAGAAGTTCGCTCGTCTGGGCGGCCGCATCCCCCGCGGCGTGCTCCTCATCGGCGAACCCGGCTGCGGCAAGACCCTCCTGGCCAAGGCCATCGCGGGCGAGGCCGATGTGCCATTCTTCTCGATCAGCGGTTCGGACTTCGTGGAGATGTTCGTCGGCGTGGGCGCAAGCCGCGTGCGTGACCTCTTCAAGCAGGCCAAGGACTCGTCTCCGTGCATCATCTTCCTGGATGAAATCGATGCCGTCGGCCGTCGTCGCGGCAGTGGTTTCACGACCGGCGGACACGACGAGCGTGAACAGACGCTCAACGCGATTCTGGTCGAGATGGACGGCTTCACTCCCAGCGATGGCGTGATCGTCATCGCCGCGACGAACCGTCAGGATGTGCTCGATCCAGCGCTTATCCGTCCGGGTCGCTTTGACCGTCAGGTCGTGGTGCCGCTGCCTGATCTCAAGGGCCGCATGGAGATCCTCAAGGTTCACGCCAAGAAGATCAAGCTCTCGCCGCAGGTCGATCTCGAGCGCGTGGCCCGCGGCACGCCGATGTTCAGCGGTGCGGATCTGGCGGCGATCATCAATGAAGCCGCGATCTCCGCGACGATGGCCAACAAGGACTATGTCGAGCAGATCGATTTCGAGGAAGCTCGCGACAAGGTGAAGTTCGGCCGCAGCAAGCGCGGCCGCGTGCGTGACAAGGATGAGAACCGGCTCGTGGCCTACCACGAGGCGGGCCACGCCGTGCTGCAGACGCTCCTCAAGGATGCCGATCCGCTGCACAAGGTGACGATCATCCCCCGTGGCGGCACGGGCGGCGCGACCTTCGGTCTGCCCGAGAAGGATCGCCTCGGCTACAGCCTCAAGTGGCTCAAGGCCACGATGCGCATCTGCTGCGGCGGCCGAATCGCGGAAGAGAAGGCTGTCGGCGATGTGTCGAGCGGCGCGAGCATGGATATCACACAGGTGACCCGCATCGCGCGCACGATGGTGGTGGAGTGGGGCATGAGCGAAGCACTGGGCTTTGTCCGCTACGCCGGAAGCGACACGCGCGAGTCGTTCGTGCCTGATCGTGAATACAGCGATGAGACGGCCAAGCTCATCGATGATGAAGTCAAGAGCATCGCCAGCGATGCGTACAGCGATGCCAAGCGCCTGCTCGAAGAGCACTGGGAGCAGGTGGTCGCGGTGGCCGAGGCGCTGCTCATCTATGAGACGCTTTCGGGTGATGATGTGGACAAGCTCATGAAGGGCGAGAAGCTGACTCGTCCGACGGTGGCTGAAGAGATGAAGGCCGAAGCCCGCCGCCGGATGGCCGCGGAGGTGGTGGCAAAGCTCGATTCAGCCCAGACGCCCAGCACGCCGCCGCCGGGAGCGATGCCTACGCCGGCATGAGACGCACGTGGCGATGCACTCCAGTGCATCGGTGCTGAGGCACTCCTGTGCCTCGTGCAGCGGCACTCCTGTGCCGCTTTGCTGCTGGTATGACGGCAAGAAGCGGAGGCACAGAGTGCCTCCGGACCGCGGCACGGAGTGCCGCGATGACCGATGCACAGGAGTGCATCGCCACGTTAGGTATGGGATACTCATGTCCCATGAACTATCGCGACATCGAGATACATCATGGGCGGCATCTGCCGCATTGGCGGAGCACGAGGGCGACCTACGCAGTGACGTTCCGGCAGGCTGACAGTCTGCCGGCAAGCGTGCTGAGGCAGTGGCAGGCGGAGCGAAAGGCGATCGTCGATCGACTCAGCCAGGAGAAGTCGCGGCCACTCACCGGCGCCGAAACACGCGAGATTGCTCGTGTGTTTGACGAGAAGATTCAGGATTGGCTCGACCGCGGCGAGGGATCATGCGTCTTTCGCGAACCTCGATTCGCCGATCTCATGGAAGGGGCGCTCAAGCACTTTGATCGGGAGCGGTACGACCTGAATGCCTGGGTTGTCATGCCAAACCACGTTCATGTCGTGGTGACGCCGCTGGGTGACCATGATCTCGGCGAGATACTCCGATCATGGCGGGGCTATACGGCCTTGATGCTCAACCGTGCCCTGGGTCGTGCCGGCACATTCTGGCAGCACGAGCCGTATGACCACCTGGTTCGCGATGAAGACGACATGGGTCACCAGATTGCCTATGTTCTCTCAAATCCCGCCCGCGCCAGCCTCAAGGACTGGCGATGGGTAGGACCGCGTTAAGGTGGCGATGCACTCCAGTGCATCGGTCCTGAGGCACTCCTGTTCCTCGTGC
>JBILUL010000137.1:0-13294 GCA_044371005.1 Phycisphaerales bacterium
TGAGCAACTCCCATGACACCAAACCCTTCAAATGCAGGAAGTTATGGGTACCTTGCCTGCGGCCAACCCTGACTTCAACCTCGCGGAGGCTCGCCCACGTGACCTCAAGGTCCATGGCCAACCATCAGCACCCAAACACCATCCTGACGACATTCGCCTGAAGTCGGCATCACATTGCGATACGCTTGCCTGCTCATGGCTCACCACCTCTCACTGACGATTCTCCCGGGAAGCTACTGCATCTGCAAGCTCGCCTCCGCCGACATGGCCAGTCAGTGGATCTCCGAGCTCTTTGACGACGCGAACCCGAGTTTCTCGTGTTTCACGCGCACGGCCTCTGAGCTTTCACTGGTATGCGAACAGAAGTGGCCGCCCGAAAGCATCCGCCGCGAGGCTGACTTTGCAATCATCAAGCTGGGCGAACAGTTCGACTTCCAGCAGATCGGCCTCTTCCTCAGCGTCGCCAAACCACTGGCCGAAGCGAAGATCAGCATCGTGCCCATCGCGACGTTCGATACCGATTTCGTGCTGATCAAGCAGGTGGACATGCCCGCCGCACTCGATGCGCTCCTGGCAGTGGGCCACAGCGTCTCCTGATTCACCGCGCACAGATCAGCACGGTCCAGTCTTCACCCAGTTCCTGCGCGGTCCGGACGCTTGCCACCACACCTGCCTCCGCGACATTCACATCGTTGTAGATCTCAACACTGCTGAACCCTGCTTCCAGCATCGCTTCGCGCAGCTCCGCCAACGCCCACAACCGCCATCGATATCGAAACGCGTCGCGCAGCTCCTCAACGATCTCGCCCGCCCGTTCGACGCGAAATGACACCGTGTTCTCCACCATTCCCGACAGGGGATCCGCGGCTTCATGCGACCAGTAGTAATGGATGGTGTCGCCATTCTCACAGGAAAACCTCCGCGACAACCCACCCAGCCGCCAGGCACCCGGCCCTCCGTACAGGTCGCAGACGAAAATGCCTCCCCGCGCCAGACGCCGCCTCGATGCCACCAGATACCGCATCAGTGCCCGTCTGGTGTGGATGTACCCGATCGAAAAGTTGCCCACGAAGATGACATCGGTCGCATCCTGATCCAGCATGCTCAGCACATCGCCACATCGGACGTCGATTCCCCCGACGTCTCTGCATGCGTTCAGCGCATCCCCATCGAGATCAACCACCACCGCCGAAGACACTCCCGAAGATGCGCATGCCCCAAGGCTGAAACACCAGTATCGCGCTAGGGCACCGGTGCCGCTGAAGTCCTCCCGCAGCCGCCGCGGCGTCGCGCCATGCAGCGCAGTCAGAAACTCGCACAGGTGGGATGGCGACTGAACACAACGTTCATAAAGCTGGTACTTGTCCATGTTTGATCGGCGCAGCGTACGCACGCGCCCCGGAACCGTACCATGCATTCCGATGACGCAGCCAACACCCGATCAGCCATCGCCCGCCCCGCAGCGATTGGTCTCACTCGACGCCCTCCGCGGCTTCGACATGCTGATCATCCTGGGCATCGACGATCTCGCTTGGCGACTGCGCGAAGCCAGCCCCGGCCCGCTTACGAACGTTCTCTCCGACCAGCTTTCCCACGCCGACTGGGAGGGCTTTCGCTTTCTTGACCTCATCTTCCCGCTCTTCATCTTCCTGAGCGGAGCCTCCGCCACATTCTCCGTCAGCCGCGGCATTGAACTCAACGGAAGATCAACAACCATCCGCCGACTCTTCCAGCGATTCGCCGTGCTCTATCTGCTGGGCCTGCTCTACTACGGAGGTCTTTCGGAGGGAATCGATCACATCCGATGGGTCGGAGTCCTCCAGCGCATCGCCGTGGCGGGCCTCGTGACAGGACTGCTCCTGTGCGTCGCTCGACCCGCGATGCGCCTCATGATCGCATCGGGAATCCTTCTTGCCTACTGGGCACTGATGTGCTTCGTCCCGGTTCCCGGCGGCACTGCGGGCGACTTTGCGCAAGGCCCCACGCACAATTGGGCCAACTGGGTCGACTTCCAGTGGCTGCCGGGCCTCAAGTGGGACAAGACGCACGACCCCGAAGGCCTGCTCTCCACGCTGCCCGCAATCGCCACGTGCATTCTGGGATCCGTCTGTGGCGAGTGGCTCAAACGCCGCGATGTGAACTCCACCACCAAAGTGCTCGGGCTGATTGCTGCAGGCGTCGCACTCTCCGCAGCAGGCTGGCTCTGGGGCATGCACTTTCCCGTCATCAAGAAGCTCTGGACATCGTCGTACGTGCTGGTGGCAGGTGGCTACAGCTGCCTGCTGCTCGCCGCGTTCTACTGGGCGATTGATCTCAGGGGATGGACGACCTGGTGTCGCCCGCTGGTCTGGATCGGGATGAACGCCATCACACTCTATCTGCTCGGACACTTCCTGAAGTACGAGCACCTGAGCAAGGCCGTGCTCGGCGGACCGGTATCCCAGGCCGTGGCCCCATTCGGCCTGTCGCTGGTCGCTGCGGGCGTCGTGGCCATTTCCCTCATTCTGGCCTGGTTCCTCCATTCCCGGCGAATCTTCCTCCGAGCCTGACGGCCAGCGCCCGGCCCGAAAATACCCCGCACAGACTGTCGCACCCACCAGCACGCGGCACCCGGTACGTGCTTAGAATTCCCCCATGACCACCGCCCCGCAACGGCAGAACCCCTCCACGCTCCCCAAGATCGATCCGCACGCGGTGACGATCTCCGGGCTCGTGCTCGATCCTTCCTACGGCGATCCGTCGCAGGGGTTCGCGCAGGCGCAGTCGCTGAACAACGTGCCGCGTGATATCCCCGCGCCGGGCAAGTATCCCTTCACCCGCGGCCTCTTCCCCGAGGGCTACCGCACGCGTCTGTGGACGATGCGCCAGTTCGCCGGCTTCGGCTCCGCCGACGACACGAACAACCGCTTCAAGTACCTGCTCAGCCAGGCCAAAGGCACCAAGGCCAATACAGGTCTCTCGACAGCCTTCGACCTCCCCACGCTCATGGGTCGCGACAGCGATGATGAACTCTCCTGCGGCGAAGTGGGCAAGTGCGGCGTGGCCATCTGCACCATCGAAGACATGCACCGCCTTTATGCCGACATTCCGATCGGCAACGTGACGGTCAGCCAGACCATCAACGGCCCCGCGGCGGTCATCTGGGCCATGTACCTCGCCATGGCGCGTCAGCGCGGCATCTCCTGGGGCGATCTGGGCGGCACGCTCCAGAACGACATCCTCAAGGAGTTCCACTCCCAGAACGAGTTCATCTATCCGCCCGAGCCGAGCGTGAAGCTCGTCGTCGACACCATCGAGTTCCAGAGCAAGTTCGTTCCCAAGTGGAACTCGGTCTCGATCTCCGGCTACCACATCCGCGAAGCCGGCAGCACCGCCACTCAGGAACTGGCCTTCACCCTGCGTGACGGCATGGAATACGTCGAAGCCTGCCTCGAACGCGGCATGGACATCGACTCCTTCGCCCCTCGCCTCTCCTTCTTCTTCAACAGCCACAACGAGTTCTTCGAGGAGATCTGCAAGCTCCGCGCCGCCCGCCGCATCTGGGCCCGCGCGATGAAGCACCGCTACGGCGCCAAGAGCGAACGCTCGCTCTACATGAAGACCCACGTGCAGACCGCTGGCTGCTCGCTCACCGAGCAGCAGCCGATGAACAACATCGTGCGAGTTGCCTATCAGGCAATGGCCGCGGTGCTGGGTGGCTGCCAGTCGCTGCACACCGACAGCATGGACGAAACGCTGGGCCTCCCCACCGAGCAGGCCGTGACCGTCGCGCTTCGCACGCAGCAGGTGCTCGCACACGAAACCGGTGTCACCCGCGTCACCGATCCGCTGGGCGGCTCATGGTTCGTCGAGCAGCTCACCGACACGATGGAAGCCGAAGCCCTCAAGTTCATCGCTGAGATCGACGCGATGGGCGAGTACGACGCGAACTCCCGTCAGGCCAAGACCGGCCGCACGGAACACTCCGGCGCGCTCGAACAGCACCCGGCCTACAGCCACAAGCCCCGGTTCGGACGCTCGGTCGTCAACGGCATCAACAAGGGCTACTTCCGCCGCTGCATCGCCGAGGCGAGCTACCGCTTCAGCGAGGAATGCGAAGCCAACGACCGCATCATCGTCGGCCTCAATGCCTACAACGAAGGCGATGAGGCACGGCCGATTGATATTCTGCAGATCGGCGCAGAAGTGGAAACCGTGCAGCAGGCTCGCCTCAAGGACTTCAAGTCCCGCCGCGACCCTGCCGCGGTGAAGGCTGCACTGGATCGCATTCGCGTGACCTGCCGCGATGGTGACCCCAAGGCAGTCGAAATGGGCATCAACAAGCACAACGTGATGCCCGCACTGGTCGATGGCGCACTGGCCAACTGCACGCTGGGCGAGATGGTGCAGGCGATGGCGGATGTGTATGGCCGGTACACGGGTGGTCCGGAGTGGTGAGTGGGTTCCGGGGAAGCTCCAAAGTTCTGAAGTGCCTGAGTGCATGAGGCCACACGTGCAGCCGAGCAAGGGTGCAGGTGTGCAGCGGAGCGGTTTGGGTTGCATCGGCCTGACCACTCGTGCGGAGTGCTTTGCGCGTGGGCTTTCGGGCGTCTGCTTGAAGTGCGGCTTGTCAACGTCACCTTGAGGAGTTCTCACCGGGCAGAAGCCCGGTGCCACACTGAAACCCGGTGCCAGGCCAATGCCCTGTGTACCACGGTCACCCACCCTACCCTCCCCCTACCAATGGACGGTCTCTTTGACCAGCGTCGCTACCTCATCCCCTTCCGCTCCACTCTGCTGCCGCAGATCTTCACCGACACGCTCGTCATCGGCGGCGGCGTGGCCGGACTGCGTGCCGCGATCGCGGCGAGTGCTCACGGCGAAGTCATCGTCCTGAGCAAGGGCGATCTCAAAAGCACCAACACAGCCTGGGCTCAGGGTGGCATCGCAAGCGTCACCGATCCGCTCGACACCACCGAATCGCATATCAAGGACACGCTCGCCGCGGGCGCGGGGCTGTGCGATCTGGATGCCGTCCGCACGGTCATCGAAGGTGGCCCGGAGCACATGACCGAACTCCTGGGCTGGGGCATGAAGCTCGACCGCAACCCGCAGGGGGAGATTCTTCTGGGCCGCGAAGGCGGACATGCCGCGAGCCGCATCGTGCACAGCAACGGCGACGCGACCGGAGCCGAGTTGCAACGGGTGCTTCACGAGAAGGCCAAGAGCCTCCCGGCCATCCGCATTTTCGAGAAGTGCTTTGCCCTCGATCTGATGACGCCCAACAACGAACCGGGCTCGCCGGTCATGGGCGCCATCACGCACCACCCCAAGTACGGCCTCCAGATGATCTGGGCCAAGGCCACCATCCTCGCCAGTGGCGGCGCGGGCGTCGTCTTCCGCGAGACCACCAACCCCAGTCTCGCCACCGCCGATGGCCTCTCCATGGCGTATCGAGCCGGTGCCTCGCTTGCCGACATGGCCTTCGTGCAGTTCCACCCCACCACCCTCTATCTGGCCGGTGCAAGCCGCAGCCTCATCACCGAAGCCATTCGCGGTGCCGGCGCTCACCTGCTGGATGCCAGCGGCCATCGCTTCATGCTCGATGTGCACTCTATGGCCGAACTGGCCCCCCGTGACATCGTGAGTCAGGCCATCGTGCGGCAGATCGCCAAACAAGGTGGACAGCATGTCCTGCTGGACTGCCGCTCCATCGAACACTTCGAAACACGCTTCCCCGGCATCGCCGAACTGCTCAAGCGATTCGATCTTGACCCGCATCAGGATCTGATCCCCGTCCACCCCGCCATGCACTACATGGTGGGCGGTGTTCGCACCGACATGGCCGGACGCACCGATGTGCCCGGCCTGTACGCCGCGGGTGAAGTGGCGTGCGTCGGCTTGCACGGCGCGAACCGTCTCGCAAGCAACTCGCTGCTCGAAGGACTCGTGATGGGAGCCGTTGCGGGCACGACATGTCTTGAGATGCGTCAGGGCGCAGCAAACGGCACAACACGCCCGCCGGGCTGGTCGGCGGTCCTGGGCGGCGGAAAGGCCGCACCCGTCCCGATCATCAGCGACATTCGCCCCAGCGACCGGGGCGAACTCGACCTCACCGATGTGCGCTCCAGCCTTCGCTCGGCCATGTGGCGCAATGTCGGCATCGAACGCACCCAGGCCAAGCTCACCAGCGTCCGGGAGATGATCGACTTCTGGGCTCGATACACGCTCGACAAGATCTTCGATGATGTCTCGGGGTGGGAGACGCAGAACATGCTGCTCGCCGCGGCACTCATTGCCCGCAGTGCGCAGTGGCGCACCGAAAGCCGCGGCTGTCATTCACGATCAGACTTCCCGGATCAGAACCCGCAGTTGTGCGTGCATGATGCCTGGCGCCGCGGACGGGCCGATCCGCTGACCTCACCCGTGCGAAACGGGTGATCCACCTCAGGCCGTGTGATTCCACAGCCGCGTTTCCTCAAGATCAAGTTCCCGCTCGATGGTCCTGAAGACCTCTTCGGAGACTTCGCCGCTGTCTCGCAACCTGATGAGCGCGGTGCGTTCTTCAGCGATGGCCATGCGCCGGAAGCTCTCTTCCACGGGCGAACGGCCCGAACTTGAGCCCTCCTCCTCGCCGCTTGCCTGCCGCGTCGCCGCTTCGAGCCGCTCGAGATACTCGGCCCGCACACGCGTGATGATCGCACCGTCGGGCCCATCCGCGGCGAACGTATCGAGTTTGGTCAGCGCCGCGTTGGCCACCACCATCCTGGCAATGAGGTCTTCGTGCTTGCCACCCTCCTGCACGGATTCGCCCAGCCAGCGGATGAGCGGCCCGAGAGTCAGACTCTGGATCACCAGCGTCGAGAAGATGACGGCAAAGGTGAGCAGCACGATCAGGTTTCGGAACTCAAAGGAGACCTTGGTGCGTTCATCGGCCATGACGAACATCGGAATCGCCAATGCCGCCGCAAGGCTCACGATGCCCCGCATGCCGGTCCAGCCGATCACCAGCATCTGCCGGTTGTCCGGGAGTGAAATCCGCTTCCACGGGGCAATCGCAAACTGGAGCAGTCGTGCAACCGGGAACACCCAGATCAGACGGATGGCGATCACCGCAAGACTGACGGCCGTGGCATACCAGGCAAGCTGACCCAGCGTGTATTCGTGCTTCACCGCTTCAATCACATCATCCAGCTGCAACCCGATGAGCACGAAGACGACGCCGTTGATGAGCAGCATCGCCAGTTCCCAGACATGTACCGCCTGAATGCGCGCGGTGGGACTGAAGATCTGCGGGCTGCGTCGCGACACGTACAACCCGGCAGCAACCGTGGAAAGCACACCCGAGACATGGAAGGCTTCAGCCGGCAGGTACGCCGCGAAGGGTGCGAGCAGGGAAAGCGCGGTCGTCACCATCGGATCGCGCACCCGCTTGTGCAGCTGCGCGATGATGATGCCCGCGACCAGCCCCACCGCGATGCCACCGCCCGAAGCGATGAAGAAGCTCCAGGCCGTCTCCAGGGGAGAGAAGGCTCCAACCGTGATGGCAACGATGGCGACCCGATAAGCGATCAGACCCGACGCATCGTTGACGAGACTCTCGCCTTCGAGCACGGTGACGATCCGGCGGCTGACGCCAAGTCGCTGGCAGATGGCGGTCGCCGCCGCGGCGTCTGGCGGTGACACAATGGCACCCAGCAGGAACCCATGCCACCAGCCCATGCCAGGAATGACCATGACGCAGATCTGGGCAACCAGCAGGGCCGTTGCGAGCACGAGCCCGACGGCAAGGAAGGAAATCGGGCCGGCATGACGGCGGAAATCCTCAAACCACGTATTCCACGCCGCGGCGTACAGAATGGGGGGCAGGAAGACCAGGAAGACAAGGTCCGGATCCAGGTCAACCTTGGGCATCCCCGGCATGACGCTGATCAGCAGCCCGGCCATTACCATCAGCGTGGGATAGGGGACACGGGTCTTTTTGGCCAGTTCGGCCAGCGCGATCACCGCCGCGAGGAGTCCAAGAATCTTGGCCAGTTCAGGAATGCTCATGAAGAGAGGGAGGATAGGTGGCAATCCAGCAAGATTGGTGAATCGGAATCGGCCCGCACGCCGTACCCAAGTTTGCCATGGCCGTCGATCGCTGCATCTGCCACAACATCACCTTCGCGCGACTCAAGGAGGAGACCTCGCGGACAGGGGCGTGCGTCAAGGCATTGGCCAATGCCACCGGCTGCACCACGAACTGTGGGATGTGTACCCCCTACATCATCCAGATGCTCCGAACCGGCCACACGGTCTTTCCACTCATCTCCGAAGCCGCGGCGAAGCAGATCGTGGCCCAGTGGGAGCAGTCCCAGCTTCCCGGGGCAGCACCCCGCTGACCCGTGACACGCTGGCTGACACAAACGGCCGGCACTGGTGCTTCCCCACTTCTGGCCCCAGGCCTTGCCCCCATCCTCGCTTCGTTGCTGACAACACTCGTATGGGGTCTGAAAAAAAACCGCGTCGGAAGGCCCTTGGAGCCTCCCGACGCGGTGTGTGAGTCTGAACGGTCGATCAATCCTCGATCAGCAGCCGCCTGCCTCCCAGATCTCAAAGAAGGCATCCACATCGGCACCATCAATGCCGCCGTCCTGGTTCACATCGGCCACGCAGGAGGGCGGGGCGAGGTCAACCGAGACGTAGTAATCGGTCTGGTGGTTGGTGGAGCAGTTCACCAGTGCGCGGTCGGTGACCCGCAGCCTCAGAGTGTAGCAGCATGCGGGAAGTTCGGCGGTGTCCCAGAAGGCAATCAGGTCGTTGACGATGTTGGTTTCGCCCGATGCGATCGTGACAAAGGAGTTGTAGGGACCGCCGGTGACGGACAGTTCCCAGCTGGAGATGTTGGCATCGAAGGCCGTGCCGCCCACCGCCACCAGCCCGCTGACGTGACTGCAGTTTTCCGGGCGAGTGATGACCGAGACCGGTGCCGTGTTATCGATGTCGATGCGACGTGCCACCGTGCTCGTGTGTCCGCAGATATCACGGGCTTCGAGGCGGACCGTGTAGGTTCCATCGGTCATTCCCGAGGCATCCCAGTTCCCAAGGGGATCGTTGATCACTTCGGTGGTGCTGGTGAGCACGTTGACGAAGGGGAAGCCCTGCTTCTGGTACGAGATCGTGTAGCGATCAAAGCACGCATCATCATCCACGGTGCCATCGAAGCAGATCGTGCCGCCATAGAGGCCGCCGGTGACGGGGTGGCGGAGATCGATCGCCGGAGCTGAGGAGTCCACGTGCATGATCGTCGTGAAGCTCTGCTGCTCACCGTCGTTGTTGAGCACGCGCAGGCGGACGAAGTACTCGCCCGTGGGAATCGCACTGGTGTTCCATGAGGCAAGGGTGCCCGAAACCACCGGCGAGACCGAGGTGATGATGTTCGTCCACGGACCAGCTGGTGAAGAGCTGTACTCAAGGGTGTACGACGTGAAACCTGAGCCAGCATCCGCAGTGCCCGTGATGGTGATCGGGCTGCAGGCGCAGCTGAAGGGAGCGGGCCCGGTGATGATCGCCCTGGGCGTTCCCGAAGCCGGCTGGGTGGTGTTGGGGATCACAGCCGTATCGCCGGTGTTGAGCGTGATCACCGTGAAGCCGGTGGTGTTGAACGACGTGGCGTTGGTGCTGATGGACCCGAACTTGGATTCCTGGTTTGAAAAGATCGCCGGGCTGAACCGCCACTGCACATCGCTGCCTGGTGCCAGCGATCGCCACGCCTGGTTCGGAATCACCGTGCCAAGCGAGCTGGGGCCGTAACTCACGCGCGTCGTGTAGCCTCCGAAGTTGAAACGGTCGATCCGGACGATTGAACCATTGAGTCCTGGCGTGACATCGCGGATGCGGCACTCAAAGTCGAGCGTGCCCGTGCCGATGCGGCTCACACGGTCCTGAAGCTTGCCGCGGAACAGCAGTGCGCCGGCCGCGTTGAAGATGTCAAATGGCGTGGATGTGTCGTAGATCACCGCACCCGGGATGGTGGCGCTGGGCGTAACGACCGTGCCGCCCGGGGGCAGCAGGATCTGGCCGCACACCCCTGAAACCGCGGCGGCAACCGCCGCAATGGCCGCTGCAGAACGAACGAACGAAAAACTGCTCAACATGACGATGCTCCCTTTTCTCGTGTGCGCGGCACAGGTGCATTTGACCCACGCCGATGGCCTCTTGTCTGGCGAGAGGCACTGCTTCGCCGGGGTGTGTCCGTGGGGCTGCATCGCCCGCTGCCACGCGCCCAAGTGGGGCGGCATTCTGGCAGGAGAATCAACCGTTATTCACACCCGCACCTTGTCTGCGTAGAGGAGCGGAAGATCTTGCTTGAGCGGCCAGCTTTTTTCTGCATCGATTCCACAATCGAGATTCGGGCACAGAAAGACCGCCGATTGCCCAGGACCTGATCCACCTCGCCCAGCATCTCCACGAAGAAAAGACCCCGGCACAGGGTGTGCCGGGGTCTTGGGGTTCTCAGGACTTCAACTGAATGCCGCGATGGCGATCAGAGGAGCTTGGTCGCAGCGTTGTTGCTGGGAAGCGGGTCGGCAGTTGCCGCGGCGAGCGGGGCAGCTTCCTTGAAGTCTTCCAGCATTGCTTCGTCCGCAGCTTCCTCGTCCTCGGGCAGGGCCACCAGGGGCTTGACCCGGATTTCCTGGTAAGGACGGAAACCGCTGCCGGCCGGGATGAGGTGGCCGAGCAGGACGTTTTCCTTGAGGCCGATGAGCGAGTCCATCGCACCGCGGAGCGACGCTTCGGTGAGCACCTTGGTGCTCTCCTGGAACGATGCACCGGAGAGGAACGATTCGCTCGACAGAGCAGCCTTCGTGATGCCCAGGAGGAGCGTGCGGCCCGAGGCGGGACGACAACGCTTGGCCTTGGCACCTTCCTTGCCGGCGGCCTCCGCCTTGGCGTTGGCTTCCTTGATCACGTTCTTGTGCACCATCTCGCCGACCTTGAGATCGGTGCCGCCCACTTCCGTGACACGGACGTAGAGCTCGACCTCGCGGTTCTTCTGCTTGAAGGTGTACTTGTCAACGACTTCCTGCGGGAGCAGATCGGTGTCGCCGGGCGACTCGACCTTCACCTTGCGGAGCATCTGGCTCAGGATGAGTTCGATGTGCTTGTCGTTGATGCCTACGCCCTGAGCGCGGTAGACGTTCTGGACTTCATCCAGCATGTACGTCCACAGAGCCTCTTCGCCCTTGATTCGCAGGATGTCGTGCGGAACCAGGGGACCTTCGGTGAGCGGATCGCCGGCGTTCACCACATCGCCCGTGTGCACAAGCAGCTGCTTGTCGGTGCTGACGTGGTGATCCTTCTCGATGCCCGCCTCGGAGGTGATGCGGATGGTCATCTTGCCCTTGCGCTTGTCCGAGTAGATCTCGACCGAGCCCGAGAGTTCGGCCATGACAGCCGGGTCCTTGGGCTTGCGGGCTTCGAAGATCTCGGTGACGCGGGGCAGACCACCGACGATGTCCTGCGAGCCTGCCGCGGAACGCGGCTGACGAGCAAGCATGTGTCCGGGCTTGATCTTCTGACCATCCTCGACTTCCAGACGCGCACGCGCCGGGAGGTAATGGTGGTCAAGAATGCCGCCCGCATCGTCGACGATGGTGATGGCCGGGTGCAGATCACCCTTGTGCTCGATCACGACCCGGGCCTTCTTGCCGCCACCTGCGTCCTCGAAGCGGAAGGTTTCCTTGTCGACGATGTCGACGTACTGGACCGTACCTTCCTTCTCCGCCAGGATCGGGATGCGGTGCGGGTCCCACTTGACCAGCGTCTGACCCTTCTTCACTTCAGAACGGTCGGCGATGTAGATGTACGCACCGTAGGGAACCTTGAACTTCTCGAGTTCGCGGCCCTTGGAGTCAAGAACGGCCAGTTCGGCGTTGCGCTTGAGCACGACGTTGCAGTCGTGACCTTCTTCGTCCTTCCCGGGCACTGCGTTGCAGTCACGCAGTTCGAGCGTACCGGGGTAGATCGCGTCGTACTTGGTGTTCTCCGCGGTGCGCTGACCGATACCGCCGGTGTGGAACGTACGCATCGTCAGCTGCGTTCCAGGTTCACCGATCGACTGAGCAGCGATGATGCCCACGGCCATGCCCGGCTCGACGAGCTTGCCGGTGGACATGTCCATGCCGTAGTCGAGCACGGAGCAGCCGGTCTTGCTCTCGCTGGTGAGCGGAGAGCGGACCATGACCGCGTCGATTCCGAGATCTTCGATCCGCGCCGCCGCGGCTTCGGAGATCATCTGGTTCTCGCGGATGAGCACCTCGTCGTTGACGGGGTTGATGATCGTGTTGCAGCTGACGCGACCGATGATCTGGTCACGCAGCGGCACATCGACCTGCTCGCCCTTGTAGAGGGCCCGCTTGAAGATGCCGCGCTTGCTGCCGCAATCGACCTCGCCGATGATGACGCTCTGTGCGATGTCGCACAGCTTGCGGGTGAGGTAACCCGAGTCGGCGGTCTTGAGTGCCGTATCCGCCAGACCCTTACGAGCACCGTGGGTCGAGGAGAAGTACTCGAGAATGTTGAGGCCTTCACGGAAGTTGGCGCGGATGGGGGTCTCGATGATCTCGCCGCTGGGCTTGGCCATCAGACCACGCATGCCTGCCAGCTGCTGCATCTGGCTGATGTTACCACGAGCACCCGAGTCCACCATCAGGTAGACGGGGTTGAGGTAGGCGTGAGCCTTCTTGTCATCGGGCGCCATTTCCGCACCGTGCTCATCGCGACGGTCGTTCTTGAGCACCGTGACCAGCTTCTTCTGCACCTCTTCGCGGCAGTGCGACCAGATGTCAAGCAGCTGGTTGTACCGTTCGCGGGCGGTGATGATGCCTCGGTCGTAGTTCTTCTCGATGCGGTCCACCTGCTTCTGCGAACCATCGAGCAGCGCCTGCTTCTCCGGCGGAATGCGCAGATCGGTGATCGCGAAGGAAAGACCGGCGAGCGTCGCCTGCTTGAAGCCCATCTCCTTGAGACGGTCGAGCAGATCGATCGTCGCGGCCCGGCCCTTGAGGCGGTACGCATCGTCGATCACTCGGGCGCAGCCCTTCTTGCCCAGTGCGCAGTTGTAGTACGGCATGCCCTCGGCGAGCACATCGGCAAACAGCGCACGGCCGGCAGTGGTCACCACGCGGTGGTTGGCCGGCATGTCCTTGATCGCGCCCGACTGGCTGTCGACGATCTTGTCGAAGCCGTCGACACGCAGCAGGATGCGGTCGTGCGGACCGATCACGCGGCGTTCCATCGCCAGGATGGCTTCCTTGCGGTCCTTGAACCG
>JBILUL010000138.1:0-13275 GCA_044371005.1 Phycisphaerales bacterium
AGCTGCATTCTACCTGTTCACCCCGCGGCGTTCACCGCCGACGACGTGCCATGGCGAGCCCACCGAGCCCCAGGAGAGCCACCGGGCCGGGTGCCGGCACACTCGTGCGGAAGATGAGCATCTCCGCCGCACCCGAACCACCCTGGGTCGGATCCGGATCACCCGGAACATTCTTCCACATCCACTTCGCATTGCTGGTGATTCCGGCAATCGTGCCCCAGGGCGAAATGCCGTTGTTACCACCAGCAAAGACGCCTTCCCACAGCGAGTTGGCATCGGCAAATGCCACGTGTCCGGCAATCGCAGAAGCCGTCGGATGCGGGCTGCCGTTGCCGAGGTTCACATTCGTCGCGAAGACCTCCCAGCGAGTATCACCCGAGAGAATCGTGCCGAGGCCCGCCGAAGCGAACTGACAGAGCACTGCCTGGGCCACGGAGTCGTCCGACCACGCGGCGATGTAGAGCACATCACCCGCATTGAACGAATACGTCTCGGCCTGCGACCAGTTGTACGTGCCCGGGCTGCCACCAGCTCCAAGCTCATTGCCCCCGTGATAGGCAAAAGAGTTGCCGACCGATGAATACAGCGAATAGTGATTGTCCGCAGTGATGGTGCCAGTCACCAACTCTGCGTTGGCGAGACTGATCATTCCCATCGACGCAGCAACCATCATGGCGATCTTTGACTTGTTCATGCGACTCCTCCTCCAGTTCGTGCGTAGTGCGGTGCGGTGCCTTCACCCGTGAGTAGAGAGCATGACACACCAACCGGTCCGCTGCCAGCTCGCAACCTTCCACCTGCGGATGCACATCGCGTCGTTCCGTCTGCACCGGTCAGACCGACTGGGCGACCTGTGGATCAGACTTCCAAAGGTCCGTATTCTCCCGCGGCGTGCCAGACGAACCCCCAATCTTCCGGACCGGCTTTGAAGCGATGCGCACTCGCTATGAGTTCGTCCTCGCAGGAGCGTCCCGCACCCTCCTGGAATCCGCCGCGGAAGAAGCCAGAATCGAAGTGGAAGCATGTGAAGACCGCCTGAGTCTCTTCCGTCCTGGAAGCACCATCAGCAGGATCAACGCCGCGGCGGGCCCCGGCGGCAAACCCGTCCGCATCGACCCGCTCACCATGCAGCTCCTTCAGACCGCCGCGGCTATCCACCAGCGATCCGGCGGCGTCTTTGACCCGACCGTCGGTGCCCTGATGAAGGCCTGGGGGTTCCGCGACGGCGCGGCTCCCCCGCTCCCGCCAGGCCCGGCGCAGGGAATGCATCATCTCCTGCTCGATGCCGATGCCGGCACCGCCTGGTTGCGGTGTGACGCAGAACGCGGCACGTTGGACCTTGGCGCGATTGCCAAGGGGCACGCCCTCGACCTCGCCGCAGCACGCCTGCGCGAACTGGGCGTCACCTGCGGCCTCCTCCACGCCGGCACCAGTTCCATCCTCGCTCTCGAAGCACCGCCGGGCACTCCTGGCTGGCGGATCGCCATCGCTGCGCCCCCCTCGGAGTCCGCCGGCGGGGAACTTCCCGGACGCTGCGGCGTGGTCACGCTCCGGCACGCGGCGTTGGGTGTCTCAGCCCCCCACGGCCGAACGGTGACTGGGCCTGCGGGACAGGCATGGGGGCATGTGATGGATCCACGCACGGGAAAGCCCGCGACGACGGCCCGGCTCGCCGCGGCGGTCTGCAGGTCTGCCGCGGCGGCCGACGCGTGGTCTACGGCCCTTCTGGTGATGGGTGCCGCGGGCATTCACGTGGCCCCAGATGAAGTTTGGGCCCGGTTGATCGTCGGGGAGTCGGGGGAGATACTCTCCTCGGTCCGTTCGGGCGGCCCGGGTTCTCCGATCGCCGGAACTGGCACCCAAGTCTCGTGGTGCACCCTTGAAGTTGGAGCCTGATTCGTATGTCGCACTCCTCCGAGTTTGATCGTCGCTCGTTCCTGTCCGCCGCGGGTGGTAGCCTTGCCGCGATGGCGGTGCTGCCCGAACTTGGCTTTGCCCGCGCCGTACCGCACACAGCGGATCCGATTCCGGTGGCGCTGATCGGCACCGGGCGCCACGGGCGCGACCTGCTGAACGAGCTTCAGAAGATCGAGGCCTACAAGATCGTCGCCGTATGCGATGTCGACTCGGCCCGCCTTGAATCCATCAAGCGCCGCGTGAAGGATGTCGCCTCCTTCGCTGCCCATACCGAACTGCTCGAGAAGGCCAAGGACGTCAAGGCCGTCATCATCGCTACGCCGACGCACACGCACAAGGCGATCGCCCTTGATGCGATCGCTGCTGGCAAGCATGTCTTCTGCGAAGCGCCGCTGGCCCACACCATTGAAGACTGCAAGGCTATCGCCCGAGCCGCGGCGAAGGCCACGACGATCTTCCAGTCCGGCCTGTACGCACGCTCCAATCCGGTCTACAAACTCGCTCGCGGGTTCTTCCGCTCCGACTCGGTGCGTGACCTCATCTGCATGCGGGCCCAGAACTTCAAGAAGCAGACCTGGCGCTTCCCCGCGGGTGAAACGGCCAAGGACAAGGATGTGAACTGGCGTCTTGATCCGGAAGTCTCGCTGGGTCTTGCGGGTGAGCTGGGCACGCACCAGTTCGATGTCGTGCACTACTACACGAGCAAGTACCCCAAGATCGTCAGCGGTTCAGGCTCCATCCGCCTGCACAACGATGGCCGCACGATCTTCGATACGGTGCACTGCGATCTCTCGTTTGCTGATGGGGCGCACTTCAACTACCTCGCATCGCTGGGCAACTCGTACGAGGGTCGGCACGAAGTCTTCCACGGCAGCAATGCCGCGATCAAGCTGGCGTGGTCGCACGGCTGGCTCTTCAAGGAGTCTGATGCTCCCACGCAGGGCTGGGAGGTCTACGCCAATCGTCAGCAGTTCCACAATGATGAAGGCATCACGCTCATCGCCGATGCAACCAAGCTCGCAAGCCAGGGCAAGCTCAAGGAAGGCGTAGGCCTTCCCTACTCGCCTCAGTACTACGCACTGACCGACTTCGTCACATCGATCATCGAGGGCAAGCCCAGCGTCTGCTCCGCAGATGAAGGCGTTCGCGCTTCGGTGGTGGGCATCCTGACCAACCAGGCTGTGGTCAGCGGCAAGCCCTTCGAAGTGACCGAAGACCTGCTCAAGATCTGATCTCGCATTCTGACCTTGCATTTTGGGCTCACATTCGGGGCGGATCTGAGCCGCGTTGGGCACTCCGCCACATCTTGTCCGCTCGCCTCTTTCGCTCACCAACATCGGCCGACGCGTCCGGGTCAGCCGCACCACAGGGTTTTCTCATGGCCGATGCTCCGTTCCTGCGTTCACTTGGCTCACTCCACCGACTGGGCATCACGTTTCTTCTGCTCATGCTCGCTGGCGGCTTTGTCGCGTCGGCCTCGCACCTCTTCAATAAGACCCACCAGCGCGACCAGCTCAAGGAAATGTCGCTCGATGACGTGAAGGGCACCTACCACGGCATCCGCACCCGTGCCCCGCTGCTGGTCGCTCTGGAACGCAATCACCCCGAGTCCGTCCCCGCGGCGGACCGCGAACGCCTCATCAAGTGGCTCACTGGCAACCGCGTCACCGAGGACTACGACAATCCGGATCTGGGCGAGAATGCGCCTGCCGAGATCCTCGCCAAGAACTGCATCTCCTGCCATTCGCGCAACGCCACCGACGCCGCGGCGAAGAAGGTGCCCCTTGAGTTCCTCGACGATGTGCGAGTGCTCGCAACCTCGCGCGACGTGAGCCCCAACCCGGCCGAAGCCATCGTGGCTTCCACCCACGCCCACGCGATCAGCCTTGGCACCATGTCGCTGGTGCTCGGCCTCATGCTGGGCCTCTCCCGGTGGCGTGGCGGCCTTGCCGGTCTGATCTTCGCCGTGCATGGACTGGCACTCATCTGCGACATCGGTGGCTGGTGGCTGACCCGCAGCAACGACTCGTTCGCGATGCTGATCGTCGCGGGTGGTGCTGCGTACTTCGCGACGGCTGGTCTGCTGCTGGTGATGCTCATCGCCGACCTGTGGTTGCCCGCCCGAAGCGCCAAGGCCTGAGCAGCACCCTTTCAGAATCTTAACGGATTTGCGAATCCCAAAGTGATGCCCGGACGAACCCAAGGCACGCGATGGACATATATTGATGTCCATCGATATTCATCTGCCTGAAGGAGCATTCATGTCTGCACACGTCTCGGCATCCGCGGTTCTCGAAGCACTCAACTGGCGCTATGCCGTCAAGAAGTTTGATGCAACCCGCAAGATCGACCCCCCGACCTGGACTGCACTTGAGCAGGCCGTGACGCTTTCACCCTCGTCGTATGGTCTTCAGCCGTGGCGGTTCTTCGTGGTGGAGACGCCCGCGATCCGTCAGCAGCTTCGTACGGTGTCGTGGAATCAGGCGCAGATCACGGATGCATCGCACCTGCTCGTCTTTGCCCGCCGTTCGACGATGACGGTCGCTGATGTGGAGCGGTACATCAACCGAACGATCGAAGTACGCGGCGTGCCCGCCGCGGCTTTGGAAGACTACAAGAAGATGATGGTCGGTCACGTCACGAATCCGCAGCTGGATGTGGGCGTGTGGGCGGCCAAGCAGATCTACATCGCGCTGGGTGTGTTCCTCTCCGCCGCGGCGATGGTGGGCGTTGATGCCTGCCCGATGGAAGGCTTCTCGGCTCCCGACTACGACAAGATCCTCGACCTGCCCGCCAAGGGCTACAACGCCACCGTGGTAGCCACGGCCGGCTACCGCGCCGCCGACGACGGCTTCGCGGCGATGAAGAAGGTGCGCTGGACAGCCAACGAGGCCGTCGTACACCTCTGATCTGATTCTCTGTGCAGCACCAAACCGACAGGCGCCATTGCCTGTCGGTTTTTTCATTGGCACAGATCGAGCGTGCGTAAAGTGCTTCCCCATGGCCGACCTGCACACACTGGACATCGTTTCCCGCGTTGACTTCGCCGAGCTCGACAACGCGATCAACAACACCCGCAAGATGGTGGCGACGCGCTTTGACTTCAAGAACGTCAACGTCGAGATGACGATTGACAAGAAGGAGAAGAAGCTCAACCTCGTGACCGCCGATGGGAAGATGAATGCGGTGAAGGAGATGTTCTCATCCGCCGCGGTGAAGCGAGGGTTCTCGATCAAGGCGTTCGAGTTCGGTGACACACAGCCCGGCGCTGCGGGCGGAGTGAAGTGCGAAGTGAAGATCCGCGCCGGGCTCGAGCAGGACATGGCCAAGAAGATCGTCAAACTGATCAAGGAGACCGGGCTCAAGGTCCAGGCTTCGATTCAGGGCGAGGAAATCCGCCTGTCAGGCAAGCAGATCGATGACCTTCGCACGGTGATGACGATGCTTGGCAAGGCGGACCTCGAAGTGCCGGTCCAGTTTGTCAACATGAAGTGATACTTGAGCCACTTCTTCAGGCCGATAGGCCTGGACGTGAGTAGCCCGGCGTGAAGCCCGGCTTTGCGGGCGCCACGCCGGGTTCGCGATCGCCACCCATGGTCCGTGCGCCGCACCACCACCGGGAAGTGGACCATCCCCCACCATTCTTCCTTCTTCGCGTCAGACTCCATGGCGCACCTCTTCGCGCCGCGGCAACAACAATCGCTGGCATCATCCGCCCTCCGCCGGGCGGCAGGAGAAAGACAAAGAAGGAATCCATTACCCGCCGACCGGTGGCTTGCTCGCCCCAAGCGGCTCGCCGCGCCACCGGCAACGTTCGTGCGCCCGAAGCGGGCGAAGAAGGCCCTTTTTCTCGCATCGCGTGCTGACGCGATCACAGGTGACGCACGAACTCGGGGCCAGACAACTCACCGGCCCTCGGCACGGTCGCCCCCGATGATGCACCTACCCACACACCGCTACTCACACAACGCCAAGCAATCTTGCCGCCTCATCCACATCCTTGTCACCACGCCCCGAAAGGTTGATGACCAGGTTCTGATCCTGCTTCATCTCGGATGCGACTCGGAGTGCTTCTGCAACCGCGTGCGCCGTTTCGAGAGCGGGAATGATGCCCTCGGTGCGTGCCAGCAACTTGAAGGCTTCGAGTGCCTGTGCATCGCTGATGGCGGTGTAGGTCACTCGCCGCGCATCTTTCCAGTAGGAGTGCTCGGGGCCAACGCCCGGATAGTCAAGGCCTGCCGAGCAGGAGTGCACGTTGGCGGTCTGGCCGCTCTCATCCTGCAGCACGTAGCTCAACGAGCCGTGGAGCACGCCCGGCGAACCGAACGAGAGAGGTGCGGCGTGTTCACCCGGGCTGGACGAGCGGCCGCCCGCCTCGACACCGACGAGCTTCACACCGGCATCGTCGATGAAATCAAAGAACATGCCCGCGGCATTGCTCCCGCCACCAACACACGCCACCACGACATCGGGGAGCTTCCCCAACTGACGCAGGCACTGCGACTTGGTCTCGCGGCCGATGATGCTCTGGAAATCGCGCACGATCATCGGGAAGGGGTGCGGACCGACGACACTGCCGATGATGTAGTGCGTCTGCTCGACACTGCCCATCCAGTCGCGCATCGCTTCGTTGGTGGCATCCTTGAGTGTGCACGAGCCTGTGTTCACTTCGATGACGCGTGCGCCAAGGAGCTTCATCCGCATGACGTTGAGGCGCTGGCGGCGGATGTCTTCGCTGCCCATGTAGACATCGCAGGCAAGGCCAAAGTGAGCCGCGGCGGTGGCGCTGGCCACTCCATGCTGCCCCGCGCCCGTCTCGGCGATGATGCGCTTCTTGCCCATCTTGAGCGTGAGCATGGCCTGGCCGAGCGTGTTGTTGATCTTGTGGGCCCCGGTGTGGGCAAGGTCCTCGCGCTTGAGGTAGATCGAAGCACCCTGGCCGCTGGGGAGGCGGCGGCGGACGTGATCGGTGAGGCGTGCCGCGTAATAGAGGGGGGTGGCGCGGCCCACGAAGGTCTTGAAGAGACCGGAGAGTTCATCCCAGAAGCGGGCATCGGACCGGACACGGTCGTAGACCTCTTCGAGTTGCTTGAGGGCCACCACGAGCGTCTCGGGGACGTAGGCCCCACCGAAGGCCCCGTACCGCCCTTCGGGCGAGGGGACATCGGAGATCTGCGGGGGCTTGGGCTTGGGCTTGGGCGCTGGAGCAACTGGAGGTGCCATAGGACCAAAGCGTAGAGAACCAGTTGGCCACACGCACCCCCAATCTGCAAGGAAGCCACCCAACCTACGGGAACCGCTGGCCCGGGAATGTGTAGCACGGGGCCCCCGGTGGCTCCACAATGCCGCGGGTGCCCTGGACCAGGGGAGGCTCCCCCAGCGTGGGCCTAGCTACCCGGAGCCTCTGCCGGGCCTTCCCCCGAGCCCTGTGGACCACCACTACACTTCTGAGCTATGACGACTGCCACCAACCCCGGATCCATGGCCACCTCCGCACGCACGGGCCCCGCCAACCCCTACAGCGAGCGGATCTTCAACTATTCCGCAGGTCCGGGCGTGCTGCCTGATGACGTGATCAAGCAGGCCCAGCACGACATGTTGAACATCGCGGGTTCGGGCATGGGCATCATGGAGCACAGCCACCGTGCCAAGGTCTATGACCGCGTGCTGCACGAAGCGCTGGAAGATTGCCGCGCGATTGGCAAGCTCCCTTCGAACTACCACGTCATTTTCATGACGGGCGGCGCGACTTCGCAGAACTTCCTCATCCCAGCCAACCTGCTGGGCCAGACCGAGAGTGCCGACTACCTCACCACCGGCTACTGGGCCGAGCGTTCCTACGAGGATGCTCGCATGTACGGCAACGTGCGTGAAGCCTGGGATGGCCGAAAGGTGAACCATGCCTACTGCCCGGCGCAGAGCGAGATTCGCTACTCCGACAATCCGGTCTACGTGCACATGTGCAGCAACAACACGATCTACGGCACGCAGTGGCGCAACGCCGATGGATCGATCCGCCTGCCGGAGATTCCCAGCGGCTCATTCCTCGCCTGCGATATGTGCAGCGACATCTACAGCCGCCCGTTTGATGTGACCAAGTTCGGCATCGTCTACGCGGGCGCGCAGAAGAATGTCGGCATCGCTGGCGTCTCAGTGGCCTTCATCCGCGATGACCTCCTGGCCCGCAACCCGCGTGAACTGCCGCTGATGCTCCAGTACCGCGTGATGGTCAAGGAAGAAAGCCGGCACAACACGCCGCCGGTCTTCCCGATTTACATGAGCGGCCTGGTCTTCAAGTGGATCATCAAGCAGGGCGGACTCGAAGCGCTGCACAAGCGCAACGTCGAAAAGGCCAAGCTCGTGTACGATGCGCTCGACCAGAGCAAGTTCTACACCGGCCACGCCCGCCCCGACAGCCGCAGCCTGATGAACATCACCTTCCGCACCCCCTCCGCGGCACTCGACGACAAGTTCATCGCCGAAGCCCTCAAGAACGGCATGGACAACCTCAAGGGCCACCGCGCCACCGGCGGCATGCGCGCCAGTGTCTACAACGCCATGCCCCGCGAGGGATGTGTGGCGCTGGCCCAGTTCATGAAAGAGTTTGAACGTGTGAATGGGTGAGGTGGTTACGGGTGAAGCCGGGAGACGGGTGACGCCCGATCGCGAAGGCAAATGGCGGGATCGGGTCTACGGAATCCGGTATGGGTCAGAAATAGTCCGTGTTGAAGTGTTCATCGCTTACGTGCCGAAGGCACGTTGTTCAATAGCCAGGGGCAAGCGGCGTTTCGCCGCGCGGCCCCTGGTAGCGATCGTGACGTGATGGGCCCTCTGAAGGAGGGCGGTTGGTTCGTGCGGGTCGACACCAACGTGGCCCTTTCAGGGCCCGGATCCGGACGCCATGCGGACCGGCAGCTGCGCAGCGAAGCGCTGCTTGCAGCCGGCTAATGAACCGGGTGCCTTCGGCACCGAAGAAGGGCGACAACTCACGCGAAACGCCGAGGTCAATCAACTCCGGGCTCCACCGTGCCCAAGCCATGTCATTTGGTCACCCCTGCCACCCCGTTGGCCGCCCCCGTTCGGGTCCGTCTACCGTTTGCCATCATGTCGAATGAGGTCAAGCGGATCGCCCATCTCCGAGAGCTGCTGACGCAGGCGAATGCCGCGTACTACGTTGATCATGCGCCGATCATGTCGGACCCGGAGTTTGACCGCCAGCTTGCGGAACTCCAGGAACTGGAATCGCGCCACCCTGAACTGGCCGATCCCGCCAGCCCCACCCAGCGCGTCGGCGGCACCGTCATCGAAGGCTTCGAGACCGTCGCCCACGCACTCCCGATGCTCTCCATCGACAACACCTACGACCCCGCCCAGGTCCGGGAGTGGTACGACCGCGTTGTCAAAGCCGTAGGCAACAGCGGCGGCGGCGGACTCTTCGGCGGGGGCGGCAACGGCGACTCCATCGCCCTCGTTTGCGAGCCCAAGATCGATGGACTTGCCCTTTCGGTGACATGGAAGGATGGCGTGCTGGAACGGGCCGTCACTCGAGGCGACGGCCGACGCGGCGATGATGTGACCCACGCCGCACGCGTCATCCGCGCCATCCCCCTCACGCTTCGTGCGCCCAAGTCCGGCACCATACCCAGCGGCATCATCGAAGTCCGCGGCGAGGTCTATCTGCCACTCTCGGAGTTCGAGCGCATCAACGCAGCTCGCGAAGCCGCGGGTGATGAGCTGTTCATGAATCCGCGCAACGCCGCGGCGGGCACGCTCAAGCAACTCGATACCTCCCTGATTGCCTCCCGCAAACTGGGCTTCTTCGGTCACGGCCGAGGCGTTGTCGAACAACCCGGTTTTGCGTCAAGCCATTCCGAGTTCCTCGCACACATCCGCACGCTGGGCATTCCCTCGAACCCGCTCGCCAAACGAGTGGTGGGTGTTGAGCAGGCCCTCGCCGCGATCGAGGCGTTTGCCACGCATCGGCACACGCTCGACTACGCGACCGATGGCATGGTGGTGCGTGTTGACCGGTTTGATCAGCAGGATCAGATGGGCCTCACCAGCAAGAGTCCGCGCTGGGTGGTTGCGTACAAGTATCCAGCGGAGCGCAAGAGCACGAAGTTGCTGGATGTGCTGCATCAGGTGGGGAAAACGGGAAAGATCACGCCGCGGGCGGTGATGGCGCCGGTGGTGCTTGCGGGCACGACCGTGCAGCATGCCACGTTGCACAACTACGGGCGCGTGCTCGATGCCGCGACTGAACAGGGTGAAGAACGGACTGATATCCGCATCGGCGATGAAGTCTGGGTGGAGAAGGCCGGCGAGATCATCCCGCAGGTGGTCGGTGTCACGCTCGCGGCACGCCCTGCACAGGCGAAGCGCATCGTCCCCCCCACCGCTTGCCCGGTCTGCGATGGCCCGGTCGAGATCGAGCCGCCCGAAGCGCTGGAATCGCCCGCACTCGAAACATCGCGGCGGTGCGTCAACCCCGAGTGCCCCGCCCAGGTACGCGAGAAACTCATCTGGTTCGCAGGCCGCAAGCAGATGGACATTGATGGCCTTGGCGAGAAGACCATCGATCAGATCATGGGGCAGGGCAGCATTCCGCTGCGCACGTTCGCCGACATCTTCCGGCTCGCGAGTTACCGCGGGGCGCTCATCGAGATCGACCGCATGGGTGATCGCAAGGTCGACAAACTTTTGGCTGGCATCGAGGCGGCCAAGTCGCGTGGGCTTTCGCGCGTGCTGGCCGGCATGGGCATTCGCCACGTCGGCGACACCACGTCGCGGCTTCTGGCCAAGCAGTTTGCCTCGTACGACGAGTTGATGAAGGCAACGCCCGAGCAGCTGCGGCCCAAGTCGCTCAACAAGGAAGATGCTCGACGTCACGGGTTTGATGAAGAGCCCGCGAACCGGCCTGAAACGGGGCTGGGCAAGGAGACTGCACCCATTGTGCATGCGTACTTGCACAGTGAGGTGGCGAAGAAGACCTTTGCGGACCTGGTGTCGGTGGGTGTTGATCTGTCGTCGCGCGAGTACAAGCCAGCGACGGAGCGCGCCGCCGCGGCGGAGACAACGGTGTTCTCAGGCAAGACCATCGTCCTGACGGGCAGTCTTGATTCCTACGAGCGAGATCCGCTCTCGAGGTTGCTGGAGACGCTTGGGGCCAAGATGTCGTCGTCGGTATCGAGCAAGACTTCGCTGCTGATTGCCGGGGCCTCGGCGGGTTCGAAGCTTGAAAAAGCAACGCAGCTCGGCGTGGAAGTATGGGAAGAACCCAGACTTCTGGCCGAGCTGCGTGCGTGCGGTGTTGAGCCGCCAGCCGCGGCAGGCTGATGGGCAGCCTGCCGGAAAAGGGGCGTAGTTACTTGACCTTGAACTTGGCGACCAGCGAGCGGAGGCCCTCGGCCTTGGTGGCCAGGTGGCTGCTTGCTGCGACGCTCTCGGTCACCGCGGCGGTCGATTCGCGGCTGCGATCGGTGATCTGACCGATCAGTTCCGCAACGTGGGTGCTGGAGCGGCGCTGTTCCTCGGCGGCCGAGGCGATGGTTTCGATCATCGAGCGGACCTTGCCCGAAGCCGTGAGGATGGCTTCGAGACCGCCGCCGGCCTGGGTGGCGCGGGCCACGCCTTCAGCGACCTTCTGCGTGCCATCGTTCATCTGATTGACGGCCCGCTCCGTGTCGGTGCGGATGGCGTTGATCGACTCAGTGATCTGCTCGGTGGCCTTGGTGGTGCGGTCAGCGAGCTTGCGGACTTCATCGGCGACGACGGCGAAGCCGCGGCCGTGTTCACCTGCTCGTGCGGCTTCGATCGCCGCGTTGAGAGCGAGGAGGTTGGTCTGAGCGGCGATGTCATCGATGACGTTGATGATCTGGCCGATTTCCTCGCTGCGCTTGCCCAGTTCGCGGATGGTCTGGGCACCGGACTTGACCGAGATTTCGATACCCTGCATGCCGCTGATGGCTTCGCCGACGGTCTTGCCGCCCTGCTCGGCGGTTTCGCCTGCCTGGCGGGCCTGCATCGATGCCATTTCGCACTGCTGGGCGACCTGATCGGCGGCGTTGGAGACTTCGGAGATGGTGCTGCTGAGCGAGACCATGCCCTGGCTCTGCTCCTGAGCGGAGCGTTCGACCTGATCGCCGCTGGCGGAGATCTGGCTGGCGGACGCCGCGACGGCTTCGGCGGCGATGCGGACTTCGTTCACCATGGAGCACATGGCCTCGGCCATCTTGTCGGCGCTGCGAGCCAGTTCGCCGATTTCGTCCTTGCTGGTGACGTTGATGCGGCGTGAGAGGTCGCCCGCTGCGAGGCGAGCGAAGGCGGTCACGCACTCGCCGATGGGCTTGGTGACGCTGCGGATGATCCAGAACGAGAGTCCTGTGAGGAGCAGTGCAGAGAGGCCCGCCGTCGTCCAGAGCACCAGACTCGATGCGGCGAGCTGCTCATCCTGGGTGGCCACGGCCTTCGTCGCGGCATTCTCGATGGTGTCGCTCACGGCTTCGAGTGCATCCTCGAGGTTGGCAAACGCCTTGTTGAACTGGGAGATCTCCTCTTCGGTGATCTCCTTGCCCTCAAGGCGGAGTGCAATCTGCCGCTGAGCGGACTGCTTGTAGGCGTCGAGGGTGGGCATGACCTCGTTCATCTGCTCGGCAAGCCCGGGAACGTCGACTTTCGCGTTCGCCGCGACGCGGCTGTCGATCGTCTCGATGTGATCCTTGAGATCCGCCTGTGCCGTGGCGAGTTCATCCTTGTCCTTGGCGAGGCGGGCGGCGAGTGCGTCGCCGCGGATCGCGTCGTGCATCATGTCCGTTTCCAGATGCCGTCGAAGGGCCTGACTGGTTTCGATCAGGCTCTGCGTCCGTTCCTGGACGCGGGAGAAGCCCACCGATGTGACCGCGGTGAGGCAGCCGACGGCCACGACACTCAGTCCGAGCATGCACAACAGACGATTTCGAATAGACAAATCCATGGATACTCCTGCGGCGCCTGGCGCCCCTCCTGTCCTGCCTTGATCCTGTGAGAACGACCACGCTGACGCATCAGAAGTTGATGACCAATCGCAGCTGGCCGACCCACGCGTTGTCGATCCCCGCATCCCCGCTGGGATCGATGATGTACTGAAGATCGGGTGTCAGACTGATCGCGGGCGTGATCTGCACCTTGTAGTACGTTTCGATTGCCGTCTCGCTCCCCGTGATCGGCGATCCGGTGGCTGAACTGAAGTCAACCCAGGAGACATACACGCCGGTCGTGTCGTCCATTCGGGCTTCACAGATGCCGTTGAACACGAATCCCGCGGCGAGGTGGGTCTTGGCGGGGTTCACATCCTCGTCGCCGAATCCCGCCTGAGCGAAG
>JBILUL010000139.1:0-13149 GCA_044371005.1 Phycisphaerales bacterium
CCCACCTGGGCCCAGGCACCACCCGCGAAACACAGAACTGCTGGCACTCGCAGAAGTTGATCGGCGTCGGCCCCTGCGGCTGACACACATTGACGTCATACCCCTGGCAACTCTGGCAGAAGACCATGCAACTGAACATCATCGGCCCGTACGGCCCGAACGGTCCCATCGGGTGTCCGGGTCCATAGGTGATGACATCCGTCGTTCCGCAACTCCCGCCGCTGCCGGGGTGTCCGGTGCCGATCACTACGCCACCCTCGAGAATGAGGATCTCGCTCGTGAGATTGCCCGCAGCCCCGTGCGTGTACACATGGCCAATCTCGCCCGTGATCATGAAGCCACCGCTCGGCGAGGGTTCATACCGCAGCGTCGATGCATCCATCACCCGGTTATGACGCACCGGATGCGGCACGACCTGATAGCCCCAGTCATCGGAGGTCACTTCCTCCACCATCGATCCCGCCGCGGCCGTCACCGTCGCCGTGATCACATCGCCCGGCTGAAGCGATGCAACCACGATCGGTCCGCTCTGAATGCTCCGCGAATAGCACAAGCACGGCAAGCCGGGAATCACTGAAGGCAGACACATCAGGCACCCTGGCTGCGCGGCACACGTGGCCGTGCAACTGCCACCGCCATCGACCAGGACCGATCGGGTGAACGTTCCAATCGGCTGCCCATTCAATCCGATTGCCAGCGTCGCCGAAAGATCCGCCGGTGCCGCGGCGGTGTTCCCCAGCAGTGCCCGCGCACGCACGGTCCATGTTCCATCACTGTTGGGTTGAAACGTGATATCGCTGGAGGAGATCGCACGATTGGCACTCTGGGCCGATGCAACGCCCGTCACCATCGTCGCGGCACACGCAGCAAGCACCGCGCGGGTTCCCGTTCCCCGAACCAGACGCGCCGCTCCACCACAGATATCAAGGATGAGTTGATTCATGGCTTTCCTCTCAAAGCAGTTCCATCATCGCGCACCGGTACCACCCTGCGCTTTTCCGATGATACCGGAGACGACCCGAAACCACCAGACAGATTGCAGCATCGACCCATTCCAGTGGCGTCTGAACTTCCTCGCGACTGGTTATCCGGACTTGAAAAGCCTGATTGGTGTCTGACCTTCCCGGTGCTGACCCCGGCGGCTCAACGCCCACGAGCAGCATCGAGTTGAGCCGGGCCGGAAATGGCATCCGCCGGATACTGCGTGGATGGGACTTTGAATGACGGCAACTCTCCCTGCGGCATGATCACCTTGAAGTCTTCGAACCCCTTGCGGACGGCGGTGATCATGTAATCAAAGTCGTAGGAGTTGGTGCCGCGGCCAAGTTCCCGCACCACCACCTGACTGGGCGACACTTCCACCGCCGCGAGCCCCAGCGAATCCACCGAGCGTGGCGTCAGTTGCACCGTCATCCCCTGCTCGCTGGCCATCAGCGCGAAATGCTCGGGCAGTTCAATCACGGCGATGCCCGATTGGAGCCGCGCGGTCCCGCGGCTGTACATCGCGGCTTCCGGCCCTTCAAGGCACGCGTAGTTCACGGTCTTCGAGGAATCGGCGGGATGATTCACTCTGAACAGCTTGACCGCAGCAAACAGCGTATTCGTCTGCACGAGCACATTGCCAAACACCGAATCGCAGATCACGGTCCCTCGGTTCGAACCTGAGTTGAACAACTCAACCGCCCGCGCTCCATCACCCTTCATGATCTGCAGGTATCCATCACTGCCGCTGGTTCCCATGCTCGCCCGCACGGTGCTGCTTCCATCGGTCGCCACGAAGGAGTTGGTGCCATAGGGCGAGGGCACGGTGACGCCGCCTCGCGACGGCGTTGAGCTGAGATTGGCCACCACCAACGGCCTGTTCGTGTAGACGGCCCCCTGAAGATTATCAACGGCCATCCCGCCATCGCCAGTCCCCGAGGGGCCCTGCGGTCCGGTCGGGCCAACTGGCCCCTGAGGCCCCTGCGGGCCCTGCGGACCAGGAATGCCGTTGGCCATCGTCGTCTGAATCGTGCCATCGGGGAACTTCACGCCACCGCTGGTGCTTTCGATCAACCCCGCCACCGTCAACTTCGAACCCGGTGTGGTCGTCCCGATGCCAACATCGCCATCCGAATCAAAAGCCATGCGCACCGCCGCGGAGGATCCATCACGCACCAGCAGCTTCCCCGCCCCCTCACTGTTGCCGTTGGCCGTGGAGATCAGGTTGTATTCGCGTCCGCCCGCCGCGGTGTTGCGCAGCAGCATCCACGCACCTCCCGATGATGACGAGTTGACCGTCATCGCGAACTGGCCAGTGGTGGTGATCGTCTGTCCGTTGGTGAACGTGTTTGCGTTCGCCAGCCGCGCCAGCGTCGAGGGGAGGCGCGAATCCGCCACCTGACCGGTCACGATCTGCGTCGCATTCAGCGCCGTCAGACCCGATCCATCGCCCCGGATGACACTCGAGGCACTCTCGATGTTCACGATGCCCTGGAAGGTATTGGTACCCGCAAAAACGTTGTTGGCGCTGAGCCGTGGAATGTTGATCGAGAGCCGTGCATCAAGCAGAGTTCCCGTCGTCACCGCGCTTGCATCGTGCGTGTGCGATGCCAGCGAGAACGCCGTTGAGTTCAGCCCGTCGAGCAGATCCGCATTCAGATTCGTCACGAGCTGCGCCGAATCAACAGTGAACGGCGGCGTCGCACCGGAGGTGCCGCCGTTGAACGCCGGCACCGCTGAGTAGGTCTGGACGACGTTCGTCCGTGCCAGGTTCACAGGCAGGCGTGCATCGCTCACGATGCCGCTGATCAGTGCCGAGGCATCATGCCCGTGCGAGGCTGCCGCGTAGTCGCTCGACAGCAGGCCGCCGAGCCGTTGAGCATTGCGGGCCTGCACCGCCCAGGGCGTCGCCGTCAATCGCTGCCGCGGCGACAGCACCTGATACCCCACGGGGTCGGCGCATGCCAATCCTGAATCGGCCCGCACCGACACATCAAGCTACCGCTCCACCCCAGCCGGAAAGACGTCACCAAAGTCCAGCGTCACGATGAACCGTCCATCCACGATGATGACATCATCCGCGCAGAGGGTGACGCCGATCTGCTGACCCGCCGCCGCGGCATCAAAGAGCCGGAAGCTCAGATCCGCCCCGCCCGTCACCACACTACCGGACTCCCGAAGTTCACCCTGGTAGGTAAAACCTGTCCCTTGCGCCCACAAGGAACCTGCCATCATGGCCCCAGCGAGAACTGCCAGACCCTGTGCCGACGAATGCTTCTTGTGCATGCTGATTCCCATGATTCACTCTTTCAGTACCGGTAGATCGACCGGGCTCACGACCCGATCAGCCCCCGGCCAGAACACCTGATGCTTCCCGCCACCACATGCGATGCATCCGACTGATCGGGCGCATTGAATTTGCAGGCGTCGAGCCGCCGCTTCGAAGTCCCAACCACCATCGCGGTACACTTTCCCATGCTCGACGCCGCCCTTGCCCTTCTTGGCCGCACCCACCCGCTGGCCCTGCACATCCCAATCGGCTCCTTCGCGGCACTCGTCGTCTTCGAGCTCCTGGCCTGGCTCCGCGGCCGCCCCCTCGAACTCCACATCCGGCTCACACTCACCTCGCTCATCTTCCTCACCGCCACCCTGTCGGTGGTTTCCGGACTCCTTCTTGCCGGCGAGCCCGGCTACTCGGGCGACACGCTCACGCAGCACAAGGTCAGCGGCATCGCCTTCGCAGTCGTGAGCCTCCTGATGCTCGCCGCGGCGGTGAAGCGTCATCACCGCTCCTACCTGGCCACGTTCCTCGCCGCCGCGGGGCTGATGACGGTCGCCGGCCACCTTGGCGCGAACATGACGCATGGCGACGACTTCCTCACCGCACCGATCGAGAACTACTTCTCCCCCAAAGCCAGCCGCGCAGCACGCGGAGGACCCGCACTCGCTCCGAATGCCCCCGCCCCGGAAGAGGCCGCAGCATCCACGCGGTTTGATCGACTGATCCGACCGATCCTGCAGCAGACCTGCGTCTCCTGTCACGGTGAATCCAAGACCAAGGGCGGGCTGGCGGTACACACGTACGAAGCGCTGATGGCAGGCGGAGACACCGGGCCTTCGATTATCGCGGGTGATCCGGAGAACTCGGAGTTCATCATCCGCATGCGGCTCCCCATCGATGATGAGGACCACATGCCCCCGGCCAAGAAGCCTCAGCCTTCCGAAGCGCAGATCAAACTGATCGAAGCGTGGATCAAGGCAGGTGCCACCCTCGACGGTGATTTTGAAGGAGCCCAGGCTGCTACGAAAGCTCCACCCGCGGCCCAGACGACGCCGGGCGAGACTCAACCGGCACCCAGCCCCGCACCCGCCCGTCAGTCCGCTGCGCCGGCCGCGGTCAATCCTGAGATCGCCGCGGCGGTTGCTGCTCTTCGCGCCCGTCTGGTGCATGTCGAATCCTTCGACCCTGCCACGACCTTGCTGGCAGTCGATCTGAGCCCCGCGGCGGGCCTGGTGCCGACCTCCGAACTGACCACACTGCTGACGCCGCTGGCCACGACGGTTGGCCAGCTCACGCTCTCGCGGATCAGCATTGATGACACGCTGGTGGCACTGGTGGCGCGGATGACCAATCTCAGGGTCCTCGCCGCGTCGGGCACCGCGATCACGCAGTCTCACCTGGCCTCGCTGTCGGCACTTGCCCAGCTCGAATCGCTGACGCTGACTCAGTCCAAACTGACCGACGAGGCCGCGCCGGTTCTGATGAAGTTCGCGGCGCTCAAGACGCTTCACGCGTGGAACAGCGGACTCAGTGCCCAGGCACTGGCACCCCTGAGCGACCGGGGAGTTCGCGTGGACCTGGGTGCCGCGACTCCGGCCAAGCCGATCGAAACTGAGGCGGACTTCAAGCTGACGAGCGATGCACCGCCCGTGGGGACCGCCGCGGCACCGGCGACCGGCACGGGCATTGCCCGTCCGACCAACACGACCTGCCCCATCACCGGCGCGGCCGTCAATGGGGACATCGTGGTGGTCTACAAGGGGAAAGCCACGGCGGTGTGCTGTGAGAAGTGTGCGAGCAAGGTGCTGGCCGAATCCCTCGCCAAGCCGTGAATGTGGGCCATTGGCGGGCACTATCCTGAGGGCATGCTTCGATTCACCGCTCTGAGTCTGTTGTGTGCTCACAGTGCCTTTGCGCAGGTCACGCTGCCAGCCGATGTTTCCCAATTGGCGCTCACCAGTGGCTTTGCCATTGATGGCGTGGGGCGATCGGCCCGGCGACCGATCAACACCGACAGGGTGGTCGCGACGATGGTGTTCACGCCATCCGCTTTTGTGAACGCCAAGGCGGGAGAATCGCTTCCGGACGACACTCGTGAATCGCCCTCAACATGGCGCGAGATCAAGGCGGGTGAAGACGGGAGCTTCTCCGATGTCAAACCGGGCACCTACATCCTGGTCAAGGTGACGTCGCAGCAGGATCGTTCGCTGCTGCTCACGGCCACCGGTCATGGCATGGTGTACGTGAACGGCACGCCGCGGATGGGGGATCCGTATGGCACGGGCTATGTCACGCTCCCGATCACGCTGCTCAAGGGAGAGAACACGCTGCTGTTTGCGCACGCCGGACGGGGCGGCATGCGTGCATCGCTGGGGCCCGCGCCGATCAGCGTCAAGTTCATTCCCGGTGACGTCACGCTCCCGGATCTCAAGCCCGATTCGCTTCAGGAGGTGCTCATCGGAGTGCCCGTGATCAACTCGGCGTTGCGGACGGAGTTCGTCCAGATCGATGCCGAATCCACTGTTGAAAAGCGACGCACCACGGCGCGATTCGGGCACGACATGGTGATGAAGGTACCGATCACGCTGAAGGTTCAGGCCGGCGCCGATGGGGAGCAGACGGTGCGGCTTCGCCTCATGACGGCCGAACTGGAACTCGACACGCTCGATCTGAAGCTCCGAACCGTCACAACGGGCCCTTACCGTCGCACGTTCCTGAGCCGGATCGATTCGAGCGTGCAGTACTTCAGCGTCGTGCCGCCGCCGGCCGACGCACCACCAGCGCAGCCCGCGGCACTGGTTCTCTCACTCCACGGCGCCAGCGTGGAAGCCACTTCACAGGCCGGCTCCTACCGCCAGCGCCCCGACACCTACGTCATCTGCCCGACCAACCGCCGCCCCTACGGCTTTGACTGGGAAGACTGGGGACGCATCGATGCACTCGAAGTGATGGACCTTGCCAAGCAGATGTACGGCACCGACCCCACCCGCCAGTATCTGACCGGCCACAGCATGGGCGGACACGGCACCTGGCAGTTGGGGGTGCACTACCCCGACCGCTTCGCGGCGATTGCCCCCAGTGCGGGCTGGCTCTCCTTCGATTCCTACACCAGCGCGGGCGGCCCCGAGTTTGCGCCCAGCACACCCTTGGGCGCGGTCTTCCAGAAGGCCCGCAACGCGAGCATGACCCTTGATTACCTCGACAATCTCAAGGGCAAGGGCATCTTCATTCTCCACGGTGATGCCGACGACAATGTGCCTGTAACCCAGGCACGCGCCGGTCGCGAAGCACTTGACAAGGCGGGCATTCCCTACGGCTTCCACGAACAGCCCGGAGCGGGTCACTGGTGGGGCAACGCTGATTCCGGGGCCGCGTGTCTCGACTGGCCCGCCATCTGGGAGACCTTCTCGAAATCACGGCTCACACCCGGATCCGCCGCCGCGGTGCCATCACCACTTGATGACCGAGGATTCGTGAAGGGCTCCTTCAAGCGCGTGTTCGACCGGAGCTTCACCCTCGTCTACTGCACCGGCGGCACCTACAACGATGAAGTACTCGCGTACGGCAAGGCTCGCTTTGATGCTGAACAATGGTGGGTCCGGGGCAACGGATCGGCACGCATCATCTCCGATGTGAGGTTCATCGCCGAACTCCCGCCAGGCAACGTCATTCTCTACGGAAACCGTGACACCAACCTCGCATGGCGGACGCTGATCGCTGGCGACTCGCTTGTTCTTGAGAACAACACGCTCACCGTCGATGGCCGCACGCTGCAGGGCAAGGACATCGCGTGCCTGGCGACATTCCCCCGCAAGGGCTCCAGCAACGAACTTGTCGGTGTCGTCGGCGGCACTGGTCTGGTTGGAATGAAGGCCACCGAACGCCTCAACTACTTCCTCTCCGGCACCGGCTACCCCGAACTCATGATCATGCGAGCCGACATCTGGAACAAGGGCTACGACGCCGTCGAAGCCGCGTCCACCGGCGACGGCCCCATTGTCTGGCGCCCCTGACTCCTGCACACTCCAAAAACAACGGGAGCGGGTGGCTCAAGCCACCCGCTCCCGTTTTGTCATTCGTGGGGAACAGGAATTTCAGATTTCAGAATTTGAGAGTTCAGAAGTTTGGAGTTCTGAACTTCTTTCCTCACTGCCCGATGTTCTCCTTGAGGAAGCGGCTCATGCGCTTGGCAAAGAGCAGACGGTTGTCGAGCTTCTGGAAGCCGTGGCCTTCATCGGGCGCGTAGAACTGCACGGGCTCCTGGCCCTTCTTCATCAGGCCGATCGCCAGCTGCATCGCCTCACCCACAGGCACGCGCGGGTCGTTGAGGCCGTGTGCGATCATCATGGGCACATTGATCTTGTCGATCTTGTGGATCGATGAGACGCTTGCGAGGAACTCGGGATCGCTCAGCGGGCCGTACTCGGCCTCGCGCAGCTTGCGGCGGTATCCGCTGGTCTGCTCGAGGAAGGTCTTGAGGTTCACGATGCCCACGACGTTGATGCCCGCACCGAAGAGGCGTTCCTTCTGGGTGCCCGCATCGACGCGCTGCTGATCTTCCACCAGACAGGCCACGCTCATGAAGCCGCCGTAGGAACCGCCGTAGGTCGAGATCTTGCCCGGACGGGCGTACCCGTTCTTCACCAGCCATGCCGCGGCTTCAACGCCGTCGCGCACGCTGTCCCAGCGCTTCTTGTAGTCATCCTTCATGAGGAAGTCGCGCCCGTAGCCGTCGCTGCCGCGGACATTGGGGAGCACCACGCCGAAACCTTCGCTGAGCAGATAGTGCATCGATTTGTCGAAGACCGGGCGATGCTGGCCTTCGGGGCCGCCGTGGTAGTTCACAACGAAGGGAATCGTCGTTCCCTTCTTGTACCCAGCCGGCAGATACAGGAATGCGGGAATTTCCAGCCCGTCGAACGACTTGTACTTGATCAGTTCAGGCAGCGGGAGACCGGACAGATCGATGCCCTGATTGTCGGCGAAGGTCAGCTGCCGCGGCTTGTCCGCGTTGGTCTTTCCCTGTTCGGGCACATTCCACGTGAAGGTCAGCCCGGGCGTCCTCGCGTTGTTGAGCGTCCAGTTGATGCGATTGCCACGGAAATCAGCCAGCGACACCACGCCCTTCTCAATCTCGGGCAGTTTGACCTCCTCGAAGGTCGGCAGGCGGAAGACGTGCGGCACGCCGTATCCATCTTCATTGGTCACCGCCGCCAGCAGCGTGCGCTCCTTGTTGATCGAAGCACCGTCGAGCTGGAACGCATCCAGACTGCTCACCGGCTTGGAGATCTGGCCCGTCGCCAGGTCGCGGATGAACAGCTTCTTGAGCCCGCCTTCGATGTCACTGGTGAAGGCCACGGCCTTCTCGCCGGGCATGTAGCCGATCACTTCCACGGAGACGGTGCCCCCGCCCTCGGGAAGCACGGTCAGATCCTTGAGCTCGCCGGTCTTCGTGTTGAGCTCCAGCATCGTCGAATCGCTCGCCGAGCGGAACTGGCCCACCAGGGCCCGCGAGCCATCATGCGTCAGATCGCCGCAGGCCCACGACCCTTCCTTGCCCAGCAGCTTGGTGATCTTTCCCTTGCCATCAGACGTGAAGTCATAGCGATAGACGTAGAAGTCGTTGGGGCTCTCATCGTTGGCCGTGAAGATGAACCCGCTGCCATCGTGCAGCCACGAGTTCACCGCATACTGCACCTTGGGGTTCGCCAGCAGATCGGTGATCTTCCCGGTCTTGGTATCAAGCAGCGACACCTGCGTGTTCTCATTGCCGCCGAAGGCATGCAGCAGAAGAATCTTGCTGCCATCATCCCACATCGAGAACCCCGAGAGGCCATCCTTGTAACTGGTCAGCTTCTCACCCTTGAAGTCCGCCTTCACGCTCTCGCCCTTCACGCGGTAGAGCTGGAAGACGCCATCGGGAAGATCGCGGACATACATCGTGCCATCGGGTGCAATCGCCGGCGCACCGGGCGTGCGAATCCGCACGAAACGCTCGATCCCCGGGCCCACATCGGCCAGCGCCGCCGTCTGCGTCGCCTTCTGCGCCAGCGACACATCAGCCGCGCCGGCAATCAGCATCAACGAAAGAACCGTGGAACGGACAAGTGCTCGTGTCATGATCAGTACCTCAAAAAGAGAGCAAAACGACCCCGGTCCATGGTAGGGGCCGCCTTTCACACAAGACTCACACGCCGGTTTCACACTCGCCCGCACGCCCGCGCCGCCGCGAGCGCTGCCCGCTCAAAACCGCGGCAGAACCCCACGCCATCACAGAGGGCCGAGCCCTCCACCCGCGCCCGCAGCCCTGATCGCAGACCACTCAGCCGATCCACATCCCCGGCAAGCGCCGCCGCGATCCGCACGTAACCCGCCTCATCCCCCGCCACCAGTTCACCCAGCCCCACCGCCTCCAGAAGACTCACCCCCACACGCCCGGCGTGCGTCCCACCCGCGAGCGTCACTACCGGCACGCCCATCCACAGCGCCTCACATGTCGTCGTCGTCCCGTTGTAGGGAAGCGGATCCAGACCGATGTCCACCTGGTCATACAACGCCAGATGCTCCGCCGTCGTCGCCGCACGCGGCAGAATCTCGACCCGATCAGCCCCGTGGGCCGCAAACCTGGCCAGCACCTGCTCGCGCAATGCCACTTCCGAGAACGCCACTCCCTTGAGCAGCAGCCGCGACCCGGGCACCGCTTCCAGCACCCGCGCCCACAAGGCCATCGTCACTTCATTGAGCTTCTGCGCGTTGTTGAAACTACCGAAGGTCACCCTTCCAAGGCGGCTGCAAGGCAGCGGCCCCACCGCCCTCTGTTCACGAGGCGGCTTGTAGCACACAAACGGCCGGTCCATCCGCACCAGCGCCTCACACCCCGCTTCATCGACCCCCACCGGGTCCGTCCACCCATCCACCACCCGCCCATCCATGCTCCTCACACCCGTCACATTCGGATATCCAAGATACGTGAGCTGCACCGGCGCTGGCCGCAGATGCATGCACCCCAGACTGTGAGCGTGCGTGTGCCCTGACAACTCCACCAGCACATCCACGCGGTCGGCATAAATCGCCTCCGCCAGCCCCGCATCCGACACCGTGTCCATCACACGCCACAGCGGCACCAGTGCCTTCAGCCGCGCCGTCACGGCATCCGCCAGCGCATTGGTCTGATAGACCACCAGCTCGAACTTTGATCGATCCAGATGCTCAAACAACGGCTCAATGAACCACGCCACCGAATGCGATCGCAGATCAGGTGAGACGATGCCAACCCGCACCTTTCCATCACCACGCGGCGGATACTCACGCACCAGCGTCGGTCCCAGTTCTCGCTCAAGCGCGGCACCGTACGCCGCGTGAAGCGCCAACTGATCCGCCCGCGACCAGCCCGGACAGTAGTTTGAAACCAGCGCCGCGCCGCCGACCATCACTGATGAGGCCCCGGGCGCCTGCGCCAGCGGCAAGAGCCGCGTCATCGCCTCGGGCGCCCGCCCCACATTCAGCAGACACGCAGCATGCTGCGAAATCAGCCCCGGATTCTCCGGATCAATCGCGAGCGCCTTCTCGCACGTCTCGAGCGACTCCACGCACCGATTCAGATCCAGCAGCGCGCCAACCCGGATCGAGAGAACCGCCACATTGAATGGCTCGGCCTTGTGCGCCTTTGCAAGCACATCAAGCGCCTTCTCCGCCTTCCCGCAGATGATGAGCAGGTTCGCCCACTCGAGCATCAGCCCCACATGTCCGGGCACCAGCGCGCTGGCCACCTGAGCGTAATGCAGTGCAGGCGCCGGCTGCCCGCACGCGAGAAGCGCCTGCGACATCAGTCGCTGCACACCAGGATCGCGCGGCGCACTCTGCGCCAGGCGCTGACAGATCACCCGCGCCTCCGCGGCACGCCCCTGCCCCAGCAGTGCTTCCACCTCGCCCATCTTCATCACATGCTGGCTCATGGACACCCGACTTTCCGCGCAGCAACGCGGCTCACCGCACCATCAGGGGTGCCGGCACCGCAGCCAAACGCTCGCTCAAGGAATCGGAAGGGACTGACCATGGATCAGGAGCGTAGAGCCGCCGGTCAGACCGAGCAGGCATGCTTCTTCCACATCCGACGAATCACCTCGGTCATCCGCTTCCCGAACGCCGGCCCATCGCACAGCACACTGCCCCGCACCTGATCGCGAAGCTGGGTTCGCAGCCGCGCCAGCAGCGGGCGATCCGCCGCGAGTCCCGCCGCGATGGAGACATACTGCTCGACATCCCCGGCCACCCACTCCGCATGCCCCACTGCGTGCAGAAGACTGGAACCCACCCGCGACGCATGCACTTTTCCCGTCAGCGTCACCACAGGCACCCCCATCAGCAGCGCATCACAGGTCGTCGTCGTGCCGTTGTACGGGAACGGATCCAGCGCCACGTCAATCCGCCGGTAGAACGCCAGATGATCCTCGCGTCCATCGAGCGGCCCCACCACTTCAATCTGCTCCGCCGCGAGTCCCGCGGCGATGAACTTGGCACGAATGCGCTCCCGAAGCGCTGGCTCTCGCAGGTTCGCCGCCTTGAGCAACAGCTTCGACCCGGGCACGTGCTTAATCAGCTTCGCCCAGAGTTCAATCACCTGTCCGTTGAGCTTCTGGACGGCATTGCATGAACCGAAGGTGATCGTCCCGCCTGCCGCGGCAGGGGTCCAGTCAGGCACCGCTCCCGCCGGCACGGTCGCGGGCAACGCATCCGGAATCCGCAGACACAGGAAGCATGGATCCATCCGCACCAGCTCCTCGGCCGAGCGTGCAGCGTCATCCGAGCCCGCCGGATCCGTGATCGAATCGACCACTCGTGCGTCCACCGCATCGAGCCCCGTGATGTTCGGATAGCCCAGGTAGCTGATCTGCACCGGTGCCGCGTTGAGGTGAAGTGCCACCAGCGACTCGCCTCGTGTGTGGCCTGAGAGCTCGATGAGCACATCGATGCGGTCCTTGCGGATCAGCTCCGCCAGTTTCTGATCAGAGATATGCCATTCATGCCGGAACGCCGCGGCGAGCCCCTTGAGCTTCTGGGTCGTCGCATCGGCTGCCTTGGACGTGTGATACGCGAACAGCTCGATCTGCTCGCGATCGTGGTGTTCAAAGAAGGGCTCGATGAAGAACGCGCACGAGTGCTGGCGCAGATCCGGTGAAAGCACGCCGACGCGCAGTTTGCGTTCAGGCGAGCGATCCAATGCCGCGAACGGGCCAAGACCCTGTGGACGATGCCGGGCCACGATCCGTCCGAAGGTCGTGTGCATCATCCGCACGCGCTGCGGATCTGCGCGCGGGTCGTAGTTGAGTGCGTTGCACAGCAGGCTGCACAGCTTCACATCATCGCCCCGCTCGAGCATCAGCTGGCGAAACTCATCCACGCACATCGGTGCTTCGCCGCACTCGAGCATGGCCTGCGCACGCACCAGTCGCAGCGAGGCATCCCCGGGCATCACGCTCAGCCCCGCGGTGCTCATCGCCAGCGATTCAAAGTGCCGCCCCGTGCGAGCCAGAATCTGCGCAGCCAGCAGCGGTCCGCCGGCAGGGAGCCCCTTCGAGGCCGCCAGCGAGGCCCGAAGGTGCCCATACGCCTCTTCACCCTTATCGAGCATCGAGAATACATGTGCCGCCTGCATCAGCACCGCCGGATCACGAGGCATGAGCGCCATCGCCCGGCGCATGTAGAACTCTGCCTGCACAAGTTCGCCACAGCCCATCGCTGCGGATGAGGCGAGGATCATCGCGCCTGCATCCTTGGGCGACTTGGATGCCAGCTGCACCGCCGCGGCGTGCGCTTCACGCGCCTTGCCCGACTGGAGCAGTTCCTGGATCAGACGCTGTTTGTCGGGCATTGCCATGCAAATACTG
>JBILUL010000140.1:0-13102 GCA_044371005.1 Phycisphaerales bacterium
AGCACCTCCCAAGCCCGCCAACGCAGGCACCGGCAAGTTCGCCGGTGACACCTACACCCGCGCCGGATTCTGGAAGGGCGGTCAGAAGACCGAGACCCGCCTCACCAACATCGATACGGGCGGCAAATCCACCGTGCTCGAACTCGCGCTGCCGACCGATCAGGCAACCGAGATCCGACTGTTCAGCAAGGATCCGCAGAACGTCGCCGCGGCTGAAGACGCTCCCGACGCAAAGATCGTCATCTCCCCGGGCCGCTGGGGTCCCTTGGCAGCGATGCTGACCTCCGGCGGCGAAGCGGTCCGAGCCGACGATGGAAAGTCGTACCGCGTGCTGGTGAAGACTCCCGATGGAAGCCACTACCTCTGGCTCGTGGTGACCCTCGATACCACCGGCGATGACAAGCTCCCCGACCTCAAGAACTGGCCCCGTGCTGACAAGTGGCCCCCGAACTGATGCACCCATCCGGCGGCGCCGTTGGTTGCCGGCACGCCGTTTCACCCATCCAGGTGGTCTGACTGCGAAATGTGGACAACAACCCCCACTCTGGGGCGATAACACACTTTGAGGCCCGCTCCGTCGGACGTGTCCGCTCGTCGACTGTTCGTTCGCAGTGTGTTTGGGTGTTGGGCTGATTGATTGGTGCCATTGCGGGCGTGGCGCGTGGGCAGGTGTGTGGAACGTAACTCCTCCGGGGCAATGTCTGCCGCGTGAGCTCTTCGGGAATCACTCGCTTGAGTACAACGATCATCGGCAAAGGCGGGGGCGGGAAGGTGAGGGCATATGCCGTCGCCTTCGGCAAGCATCCCGGCTGGGATGATCACATCGACGAGATCGGTCTTGAGACCGATCTGCTCGTGCGCCTCAAGCGCGTTCTCTACACAGAGGGCCTGGCGGGCAACATCGATTCCGGGGCGTGGGACAAGCTTGAAGAGGCCAAGAGGCTGCCCGGGTACGACCATGCCTTCTACTGGCGGACGCCCGAAGGCTGGCTGATCGGGCGGATGTGGTCGAGCGTCGACGGCAAGGGCCGCACCAAGTATCCGATGATCGTCGCAGGGATGCTCTCAGGCGTCTCGTTGCGGACGGCAATGGAGCAGATTGCGCCCCGGCTTGAAACACTCAAGTCTCAGTGCCTTGCCGCGAAGGACAAGGTGGCGGTGCGGATGGCAGTGGAAGCCTGCAAGACGGGGTTGGATGAGACCGCGGCATTGCTCGCCGGCAATCCTTCGAACACGACCACGCTCGGCGGCGACAGCGACCTGATTCGACGTCTGATTTCACACGCTGATTTGAATGCCGATGGAACGGAGCAGCTTGGGCTTCGCCGCGTGCTGTATGAGATGCACCGCGAGTTGGGGGCATTCCGGCCCGGGCATCGTTCGACCAGTGCGGGCACGGGACTGGGACCGCAGCACATCCGTGTGCCGCGGTGTCTCACCGAGCCCGGTCAGGCTGTTCAGGCGTGGGTCTCGGTGATGCGCACCCAGGTGGTGGGCAACGCGCCGATTCTCGTCATCGAAGCCATCGGTCAGTCATTCATCGACATGGTGGTGGGCGAACCCTCCCCGGCGACGCTCTACTGCGTTCGCGCTTCGGGTGAGGGGCTGCACCCGACAAGTCTGGTTCCCTACACGATTCACGCTGACTTCATGCGTGAAGCTGACGGGGTGATTCGCGCGTGGGTTGAAGGCAAAGACCCCTCTCCAACGCCTTCGACCAAGGCTCGTCCTGCCCCGGTTCGCCCCGCTGGCGATAGTGCTTCCGGCAGTTCTGAGCGGTCGATTCCTCTCTCGCTGATCATCGGTGGCGCGTTCGTGCTCATCGGCATCGTGGTGGTGGTGCTGATCATGATGGCACCCTCCCAGGTCGCCAAGGCCAAGGCGCAGGAGAACACGCCCGAACCAGAGCCCGCACCTACCAAGGCCACTGAGGCTCCTGCCCCGGTACCGGTCAGTGCCGCGACGCCGGCGTTCAAGCCCGGCGACCCGCGTGGTTCATGGAACTTCGAATCATCCAGAACTTCCCTCGAAGCCGCGCTGAACGCCTTTGATGCTTCGGTGAAGGATCGCGCCACTGTGACGGGCACGCCGCCGCCCGCGACATCACCCGCCGCGGCCTTGCGTGCTGAGCTCGCCAAGGCGGTCCGCAACGCCGCGGATGCCCGCACGACGCCCTTCACGCCCGCCAACACCGACATGATCAACTCATCCATCTCGATGGTTGATCGCGAGCTGGCGAAGGTTGCGGATGGCCTCAAGACGCTCGAACAGGAATCGAATCAGGCACTCAAGGAATACCTCGCAAGTGCCGCGGCGAAGTCACCGGTGCAATCCGCCGCGGCGAGCGCAACGTGGTCCAATCGCGTGAAGGCCATCGATCCCTCGCTGGGCTGGAAAGCCGCGTCGGATCAGGTGAAGCAACTCGCCTCCCTGCTCGAACAGGCTCAGAAGCAGGCGGGGGACCTTTCACCGCTGCCAACTCTCGAGCCGATTCCGGGCGTGGAGATCGGGGCGCTCACCGAGGCGGCTTCTGCACGCCGGCAGCAGGCTTCAGATCAGATCGCAGCCGCGGCCGCCGCGAACAACACCGAGGCCGCCGCGGCGAGCCGTCAGGATTGGGCGTTGTGGCAGTCGGACCTGACCGAATCGTGCACGCTGGCCCGGAACCTCGTCAAGGCACTGACCGATGGCGATCCTGCCGCGGCACGAGTCTCGCACAAAGCGTTGATCGGCTCACAGGGATTCACATCGAGCAAGGCTCCATTTGCTCGCCTCGTGCAGGCCGCCGCGGCGGTCGATGCCGCGAGCACGGAGTCGGCATCGGCGCTGGTCGCGCATCTTGCCAACTGGGATAAGCAGCCGCTCTCCACGGCAGGCGTCGTGGCTGCGGTCCAGGCTTTCGCATCGAACGCACCCCGCACTGCGGAAGAACTCGCGGCGTTCAAGGCAGCCGCGGCGAAGCTCTCGGGCACAGGTCCGGTTCCCGCGGCGGTTGCTTCGGCGTGGCCGCAGGTGATTGATGCATCGATCAAGCCGGTGCTGGGTGATCCGGCCAGGCTGGCGGTGGTGCTGGAGCAGGCGCAGGGGCTGAGCAGCCCGGTGATCACCGCCGCGGCGTACAACCTGCAGTTGGCGGCACTGAAGAAGAGTGCCTCGCAGTCGGCGAAGGACACCAAGGGGCTTCTGACAGCGGTGCAGGCATTCGCGGCATCGCAGGCGCAGGAGCGGGCGGCGGGCCAGTGGCCTGCCGCGGCGGCGTTTGCGGAAGCTCTGGTGGGTGGCGCGCAGCGTGCGGCGAAGGCGGCTGGGGGCAATGTGTCCTCGGCGGGTCCGGCCTCGAAGGGGTGGAAGAGTCAGGTATCCGAGGGTGGGACCGCGATTTTCACGTTGGAGCGGGGTGATGTCCCGGTAACGATTGCCTTCCGCCGCGTGGATGCGGGCGGGGGTGAGGTGTCGTGGGTGTCGACCGGTGAGGTGACGGTCGGGGCGTTCATTGAGGTTGCCGCGGCGACGTCAAAGTTCGACGACCTGAGCAATGCGATGGCCAAGACGGTGGTGGGTGGCAAGGACATGCGGGTCGGCCCGCGTACCTGGACATGGGGCAAGGCTCCGACGGGTGGCGGTCAGGCGATGTTGATTGCCAAGGGCGGTTCGAAGGATCTGTCGCTGGGGTGGCTGACGGGTGTGACGGATCTTGGCGGGAAGGCCTATTACGCGCCGGATCTGGCGTCGGCTCCAGCGGCCCCGGTCGCGTCGAGTCCGATGCAGTATGTCTCGCCGCAGGCAGCGGTCCTGTGGGCCTCGCTGGTTGGGTGTCGGCTTCCGACGGTGGCTGAATGGCGTGCGGCATCGCAGGCTGGTGAAGCTGGCACGCCCAATCGCCGCGATGCGACGTGGGTGACGCAGTTCAAGCAGGTGCAACTCCTGAATGCGGGTGGTGCGGCCACGCAGTGGCCGAATGCTGGCATCTTCTATCCGACCTCGGCGCCCAGGCCCAGTGCTCCGCAGGACGCCGCGGCGGCGGTCGAGCTGGACGACAAAGTGCTCTGGTTCTCGCCGATCAACGCCGGAGCGGAGAAGTTCGAGCACCTGGTGGGCAATGTGGCGGAGTTCGTGACCGAGTCGGTGGTGACCGACGGCACTTCGGACCTCGCGGCGATCGAGAAGCAGCTCAAGCGGGGTGAAGGCGTGCGAGTCGTCGGGGCATCGGCCCTTTCGCCCGCGTCGGTCGATCCCGCGGTTCCGCTGGGGATGGTCTGGACCGCGGCGAAGGAAGGCTACAGCGACGTAGGGTTCCGTTTGGCATTCACGGCGGCTCCAGCCCCGGTGCAGGAGTCGGATCCTTCGAGTGATCTGGTCCGACTTGTTCAGGAGGCAAAGTACATTGACCAACCCTGAACTGCACTGGCCAAGGGCGGCTGACCGCGCCGGAAGGGTGTGGGAGTGTCTTTCCACCTCGCAGCGGTGTCTGCCTGCTTCCTGGCGCGGAATCCAAGGTGTCGTGTCGGTTCAACTTCGTGGAATGCTGGTCCGGGAACTTGACAGGGTGGATAACCTTCTCCTAACTTGGAGCAGTGAGTTGGGATTTCAAGGGCGGTGCATGTGGCCGCCAGAGGCACGTGTGGGTACCCGGCATCGATCGCGGCTGAAAGCTGCGTGATGGCGGGCTGTGTCGTTTCGCTGCGGAGGCATGAGGGCCGCGGCGTCTGCAGTGGTGGTGGGAGGGGGCGATGTGGGTGAGAATGCGGGCAACTCCGGCACGCCAGTAAAGAGTGGCGTGAGGCAATTACGAGAGGAAACTCGGATGATGGGTACCAAGAACAGTCGGTCGATGCGTTCACAGCAGCAGCGAGCGGGAAGTGCGGTCGCGAGGCTGGTGATGCTGGCCGGTGTTGTGGCGAGTTCCTGCTCGATGGCGATGGGTCAGACCACGCCGCCGGCGCAGGACCCCTTGGATATCAACAACCCCCGCGCCGTTGCGCCGCTCCAGCCCGCCAAGCCCACCGCTCCCAAGCCGGCGGATGCCGCGAAGGCGGAGGAAGCTGCCAAGGCCGCTGACGCCAAGGCCGCTGACGGGAGTCAGGCGGCTCCGGCTGCTGATCCTGCGGTCGCCGCTGCGGAAGCTGCAAAGGCCAAGGAAGTGGAAGCTGCGAGTGGCTCAGCCAACGCGCCAGGTCAGGCGGTCCCGGCAGATGGCAATCCGTACAAGGTGTCGCGATTCCTGATTGAGTGGCATCTGCCCAGCGATCAGCATCCAAGCTCAGAGGAGCTGATGGATACGCAGGTGACGCTCGGCGTGACCGCGCAGGGGTATGTCTCGGCGTATGAACTGAGTTCACGCGGCGATGTGGTGACCGACAAGGCTGGGGTGGCTGTGCCCCGCACGGGAACGAACACGACCGTCCTCAAGATCCGTGATCTCGCGCAGGGTGCGGGCGGGACGTTCTACGCCAGCGCGATCCGCGACATCAATCAGGCACTGGTCAATGCGATGAATGAGCGCGGATTCATCGCGGTCTTCGCTCACGCGGCGGAAGATCAGATCGCGATGGTTGAGACCGAGGACAATCAGATCGGCGACGATCTGCGTGCGGGCAAGACCGAGGATCTGCGTCTGGTGATCTGGACGGGTCAGGTGGGCATGGTGCGATCGATCGCCTCCGGCCCCCGGCTCGACGGTGCGATTGCTGCTGGCGAACTCAAGCGGGTGGATTCGGCTGATCCGGTGCAGACTCGCATTCGCGAGCAGAGTCCGGTCAAGAACGGGGATCTGGTCCGCAAGGATGTGATTGACGATTACCTCTTCCGGCTGAATCGTCACCCGGGCCGGCGCGTGGACGTGGCGATTGCCCCGGCTGAGAAGCCCGAGGAAGTTGCGCTTGACTACCTGGTCAGCGAGAACAAGCCCTGGACGGCCTATTTCCAGCTCTCGAACACGGGTACCGAGGCGACGAACCTGTGGCGTGAGCGGTTCGGCTTCGTGCACAACCAGCTGACCAAGCACGATGACATCCTGCGTCTTGACTACATCACGGGCGGGTTCGATCAGGCGCATGCCGTCAATCTCGACTACACCTTCCCGCTGCTTTCCGACCGGCTCAAGACACGCGTGTATGGCGGCTATTCGCAGTACGACGCGTCGGACGTGGGCTTTGCCGACGAGGATTTCACCGGCGAGAACTGGAACGGCGGCGCTGAGCTGGTGGGCAACCTCTGGCAGTTCCGCGATGTCTTCATCGATGCGACGGGCGGGCTCAAGTGGCAGAGCGTCGATGTGACCAACTCGGTGCTGCAGCAGAATGGCAGCGTCGACTATGTGACTCCCTACGTCGGCCTGAACCTCGAGCGGTTCACCGACGAGTCGGCGCTCTTCGCGGGTGCGACGGTTTCGTGGAACGTCAATGAGCTGGACGCCGACCAGAAGGACAACCTGGGTCGTCCTTCGGTTGATGAGTCATTCACCGTGATCCGGTTCCAGGCGGAGCAGAGCCTCTTCCTTGAGCCGCTCTTCAACGACTGGGGCCTCTTCGGCGGCGATGACGGCAAGGGGCTCACGAGCCTCGCCCACGAAATCGCCTTGAGCGGCCGCGGGCAGTGGGCCTTCGACAACCGTCTGATGCCCACCGAAGAGGAAGTGGCCGGCGGTCTCTTCTCCGTCCGCGGCTACCCCGAATCGCTTGCTGCGGGCGACAACGTCTTCATCGGATCCTTCGAGTACCGCTTCCACCTTCCCAACTCGTTCACGCTCAGTGATCCGGGCAAGATCGGTCGGGAGGAAATGCCCGACTGGTTCGGCCGCGACTTCCGCTGGGCGCCCCAGCAGGCCTACGCCCGCGCCGACTGGGATCTCATCTTCAAGGCCTTCTTCGACATTGCCAGCGTGAATCAGGTGGACAAGGAAGCTGGCGAACTGCCCGACACCCTCATCAGCACGGGCATCGGGCTTGAAGCCGTCTTCAAGCGCAACGTGAGCGCGCGGCTCGACTGGGGCATGGCCCTCAAGGACGCAGGCCCCGAGAAGCTGGGGACCACGGAGCGTGAAGTCGAGGCGGGCAACACCGAACTGCACTTCCTCATGACGATTTCGTACTGACCCTCCCTCCCCCAGCGTGCGAACAGCACGCTGGTTGCAGGCACTTTCAGGCAGAGTTCTCGAGCATCGCTAGCACTGGATACATCCGCACCGTTATCCGCCCGAACCTTCCGGCGGCCGGCGCGACAGCACAGGACGCGTGACACATGGCACACAACGGCACCAAGAACACCTCTTCACGCCCGGGCCCCTTCCGTTCAGCAGCAGACCTGGCCTTCGCGGCGCACCGCTGCATGGCCGGCGGCATTCTGGGCGTGGGACGCATTGGCGGCTGGTCGCTGGCCCTTTCGGGGCTCCTGGTGGCCTCCTTCACGCAGAACGCACTCGCCGGGCCCGAGGGGGCTCAGGTCGTCCGGGGTGATGTGAGCATCACCCGCAACGGCGCCGAGACGCTCATCCGCGCCGGTCGCAACAGCATCATCAACTACCGCAACTTCGACATCGGTGCCAATGAAACCGTCCGGTTCCAGCAGCCCGATGCAGCATCACGCGTGCTCAACCGCGTCTACTCCGCTCAGCCCACCCGCATCGACGGTTCGCTGATCGCCAATGGTCGCGTCTACATCGTGAATCCCGCCGGCGTGCTCTTCAGTGCGTCGGCACGGGTCGATACCAACGGGCTGTACGCCGCGGCGGGCAAGCTCTCGGATTCCGACTTCCTCAAGGGAATCAACCGCTTCACGGACATGTCCGGCCGCGTCGTCAACGAGGGTGTCATCACCTCCGACTTCGTCGGTCTGCTGGGCAAGAGCGTCGGCAACAGTGGCCAGATCATCGCTCCCGGCGGCACGATTGTCATGGCCGCGGGCGAGAGCGTCATGGTCGGCGAGCGCAAGGGCAATGTCTTCGTGAAGGTCTCCGGCAATGCCGATGACGTCGCCAAGGCAGCCGTCGACAACACCGGCACCATCGATGCTCGTCGCGGCTCGGTCACGATGGCCGCGGGCGACGTCTACTCCATGGCCATGCGGGTCGGCGGCAGCATCAAGGCAAAGAACGTCCGCGCCCAGGCCAAGACCGGTGAGGTCCGCGTCACGGGCACCATCGATGCCTCGGCGGGACAGGGTGGCGGGGCAGGCGAACAGGGCAAGGGCGGACGCGTTGAAGTGCTGGGCGAGAAGGTCGGCCTCTTTGATGCATCCATCGACGCCAGCGGCACACGCGGCGGCGGCGATGTCCGCATCGGCGGCGATGTCATGGGCAAGGGCGACCTGCAGAAGGCCCAGTATGCCTACATGAGCAAGGACAGCACGATCAATGTCGATGCCACGGGCAACGGCGATGGCGGCACCGCGGTCATCTGGTCCGATGAGATCAGCCGCGTCTATGGTGACATCACCGCACGCGGCGGCGCTCAGGGCGGCGACGGCGGCTTCATCGAAACTTCTGCCAAGGGCTATGTCGACATCGCCAGTGAACTGATCACCGCCGGCGCAGCACGCGGCAAGGCGGGCAACTGGCTCATCGACCCCCGCACCGTCAACATCACCGCCGGTGGCGTTGACGAAGGCGTCATCGTGGGCGACGTCTTCAGCCCCAATGCGGACAATGCCAATCTTCGCCGAGCAACCATTCAGACGGCGCTCAACAGCGACACCAGCATCACGGTCACGACCGCCGATGCGCTGGGTGCGCAGGCCGGTGACATCAACGTCAATGCCACCATCACCAAGTCCGCCGGTGCAGGCTCCGCGACGCTCACGCTCCGCGCCGCCAACGACATCAATGTCTCCCAGGCGATCACGGCCTCCTCGGGCACGCTCAACCTCGTGCTCCAGGCCAACAACGATCCGGGCGACCTGAATGTCAACGCTGGCAACGTCAACATCACGGCGAACATCGATACCAACGGCGGCACCTTCTCCTCCAGCGGCGTGAACTTCGCCAACTCCGGTTCGGGCACCATCACCGCCAACGGCGCGACCATCAACCACACTGGCACGATCGCCTTCGGCGCAGCGACCAGCGCCGGCGCCGGGACGATGGCCCTCACCGGCACCACGATCTCACAGACCGCGGCGATCACCGCCGGCACGCTGACCCTCTCGGGCACCGGCACCACCACGCTCGGTTCGGCCAACTCGATCTCCGCCATTTCGGGCAGTCGCACGGGCGCGATCACCGTCAATACCAGCACCGCGCTGGCAGTGGGGGCCTCGGGCCTCTCCAGCGGCGGCAACGACATTTCGCTCACTTCGGGCAATCTCTCGGTCGGCGGCGCGGTCAACGCCGGTGCGGGCGATGTCACGCTCTCCACCGGCAGCATCACGCAGACTGCCGCGATCAACGGCGATGACCTGAGCATCACCGCCACCGGCGCGGTCACGCTCAATGGTGCCAACAGTGTCACGACGGTCAGCGGCAGCACGACCACCGGCGCGTTTGCCTTCACGAACAGCGGCCTGCTCACCGTTGGCGCCTCGGGCATCACCGGCAGCGGCAGCAATGTCTCGCTCACCAGCACCAGCGGCGGCGTCGCCCTCAACGGTGATGTCAGCGATACGGGCACGGTCGCCCTGAGCGGTTCGACTCTCAGCCAGACCGGTGGCAACACGATCAGTGCGGGCACGCTCACCCTTTCGGGCACCGGCACCGCGACGCTCACCGAAGCGAACGCAGTCACGAACATCAGTGGTTCGCGGACCGGTGCGATCTCCTTCACCAACAACGGCGATCTCACGGTCGCCGCGGCGGGGCTTTCCAGCGGCGGTTCGAACATCACGCTGACTTCGGACGCACTCAGCGTCAACGGTGCGTTGAACGCGGGCGCTGGCGCAATCACGTTCACGAGCGCGGGTGCGATTACTCAGACCGCCGCGATCACCGCAGCATCGCTCTCGATCACGAACAACAACACGGTGACGCTCAACTCGAGCAATCAGGTCGGCACCCTGTCGGTGGTGCTCTCGGCCAGCAACAACGTCGCCTTCACCAACGGCATCGCGATGGCGATCGGTGCTTCGGGCATTGATTCGCAGGGCGGCAACATCACGCTCAACACCGGGGCACTGACCATTGGCGGTGCGATCAACGCCGGTGCGGGCGATCTTGATATCACGGCAGCAGGCGCGACGCAGACCGCCGCGCTCATCGGCAATGATCTGATTCTGGGCGGCACAGGCACGTTCGTGCTGACGAACACGTCCAACGCCTTCGACACAGTGACCGGTGCGCTGACGGGCGCGGTCAGCCTCTTCGACAGTTCGGCGCTGACGGTGGGCGGCCTGGGTCTTTCAACGTCGGATGCCGGTGCGCTGAGCATCGAAAGTTCGTCGCTGACGCTCAACGCCAATGCAAGCGCTGGTGCGACCAACGATGTCACGCTGACGACCGATGCACTGGTCTTCGGCGGTTCGGGCGCCGTGACGGGTCTGAACATCACGGTTCGCAACCAGTCGGCGGGCACGGCCATCGGTGTGGGAGACGGCGCGGCCGGCGCATTTGCGGTCCCGACGGCCACGCTGACGACCAACTTCAACTCAACGGGTGTCGTGACCTTCGGTCGTTCGGATGCGTCGGTCTCGGGTGCCATCGATGTGGCGGCTGGCCTTGACCTCTCGGGCGAAACTTTCGGGCTGGGGCTTGCGGGCGGCAATGCCAGCGGCATTTCCCTGCACGGGCTCACGCTTGCTTCCAACAAGAACCTCACGATCAACTCCGTCGGGACGGTGACGAACGACACCGGGCTGGTGAGCCTCTCGGGCACGGGGATTCTGTCCATCACCTCCACGGGTGCGGTCACGCAGTCGGCCGGGTTCATCACTCCCGCACTGGTGCTCAATGGCGCGGGGCCGTTCACGCTCGACTCTTCGGCCAACCAGGTGGGAGCACTCTCCGGCTCGCCCACAGGCGGGGTTGAGCTGCTGACCGCCGGCAATCTCTCAATCGGCACGCTCTCGATGGGTTCAAACACCTTGAACCTTGATGTCGACTCCGGCACGGTGACGCAGACCGGGGCAATCACGGCGGGTGGCGTCCGCCTTGCGGGCGACGGCACGTACGTTCTCACCAACCCTGCCAACGACATCGATACTCTGGCAACCAGCGCCTCGGGGAACATCAGTCTGACGGAAGTCGATGGCTTCACGGTCGGCACGGTGGTTGATACCGGCATTACCAGCAACGGCGCGGATGTCACGCTCAACTCGACGGGCGGCATCACGATCTCCCAGGCGGTGGCTCTTTCGGGTGGCGATCTGTCGCTCACCAGCGGCGGCGCAACCACGCAGTCGGCAAGCATCACAGCCGATGCCCTGACGCTCGGCGGCGCCGGATCGTTCAACCTCAACAACAGCGGCAACGACGTCGCCAGCGTCGGCGGCACCGTGACGGGCAACATCACGCTCCGCGATTCGAGCGGGCTGGTGATCGCGGGCCTCACCTCAAGTTCGGGCAACATCGACCTGCAGGTCGATGCAGGTTCGGTCACGCAGACCGGCAGCCTCACCGCTTCGGGTCTGGCACTCCGCGGCGCAGGCGCGTACGTCCTCACCACGGGTACCAACGATGTCGACACCTTCGCCAGCAGCGCGACCGGTGATGTGCAGTTCACCGATACCGATGGGCTGACCGTCGGCACCGTCGGCATTGCCGGCATCACCAGTTCGGGCGCCGATGTGCGTCTCTCGGCCAGCGGTCCCATCGCCATCAGCAGTGCGATCAATCTGGGTGCGGGCAATCTGGGCCTGAGCACCAGTGGCGCCGTGTCTCAGACCGCGGCGATCACCGCGGCGGGTCTTCGTCTGACTGGCAGCGGCACCTTCACGCTCACCAGCAGCTCCAACACCCTGGGCACGCTCGCCGCGGGAACCACCGGCGCCATCGAGGTCACCAACAGCCAGACATTGGATGTCGGCACGGTCCTGGGTTCGACGGGCATCTCCAGCGGCGGCCAGAATGTCACGCTCACGACGACCGCCGGCTCGATCACCCTGGGTCAGAACGTCAACGTCGGAGCCGGAACGCTGGCCCTCAATGGCGCAGCAGGCGGCTCCCAGACAGGTTCGATCACTGCGGGCACCCTGACGCTCGCGGGCGGCGGGTACACGCTGCTGAACTCCTCGAACGCGGTGGGCACGCTCAGCGGCACCTTCAACGGCGCCCTGCAGTATCGCGATACCGACGGTCTGACGGTGGGCACGCTCGACTCGACCAGCAACGCCATCACGATCAACCTCCCCGCGGGCGCGATGTCGATCACCGGCGCCGTCAGCGGCAGCACGGTCTCACTCACAGCGCAGGGCATCAGCGAGTCGGGCTCGGGCACCATCACGGCCACCAGCCTCACGCTCGCGGGCACCGGCACCTTCAACCTCAGCGGCGACAACGCGGTTGATGCGCTCCAGGGCACGGTCACCGGACCGATCACCTTCGTCAACACCTCGGCACTCAACATCAACGGCACGCTCAGCAGCGCGGGCAGCAACATCGCCATCACCGCCCCCGACCTCACGGTCAGCAATGCGATCAACGCCGGCGCCGGCAGCGTGTCCATCATCACTAACACCGCCGCGATCAATGCGGGCGTGACCGGCTCGGCTATTTCGATCGCCAATCAGACGGCGGGCGTCACGATCGGCCTCAACTCCGGGGCGACGCTCAGCCTGAGCCTCGCCGAACTCGCCAATCTCAACACCACCGGCACGGTCACCATCGGCTCGGCCACCGCCGGGGCAATCACGACCGGGTTGGTCGATTTGCCCTCCAACGGCAACAGCTTTGCCCTGAGTCTCCAGGGTGATTCCATCGACATCGGCAGCATCGTGATGGACGCTGGCGATCAGCTCACGCTCAACGCCGTCAACAACGGCATCTCCCAGACCGGTGGCATCTTCACCGATGCGCTGCTGCTGGGTGGTGTCGGGTTCATGAACCTGACGAGCTCCAGCAACCAGATCCGCCGCGTGGCAGGATCGGCCACCGGCAATGTGCGCATCACCAATGATGCGACCACCGTGATGGTCGTCGATACGGTCGGAGCTTCGAGCAGCCTCGCTGTCACCAGCGGTC
>JBILUL010000282.1:0-3624 GCA_044371005.1 Phycisphaerales bacterium
GGGGCATACCCGTCGATGATCCAAAGACGCGACGACTGCTTTCCGATGGCCGCGAGGCGCTGCTCAACAGCAACCGCGAGCGAGCCTCCCAGGGAGAAGCCGGCGATGCCCCAGAGTTGCTGCACACATGCTTCGTCGAGTGCCGCGAGCACGTGGTCAATGACATGCCCAACCGGATGCGGCTTTCCCACGAGCCTCCAGATATCGACCATGTCAATAATGATGCACCGAAGCGGCACAGGCGAGGCCGCGGCGATCCGGTCCGCCAGTTCGCACAGCCCAAGTGAAAACCCCGCGCCACCCGGCAGAAGTAGCAGCGTGTGCTCTGCACTCGGATCGCCTGTCTGAATCCACGTGCGATGATCGCGAGAGTGGCTGCTGAGCACGTTGCGGCAAATGCTCCCGAACGTCGAGTCCGCCAGTACCTTGCCCCCGTCAATCGTCGCGCCTGTACGTTGACGGATGATCGCGACGAGGCGCAGCAGTGAAAATGAGGTCCCGCCGGAATCAAAGAAGTCCGTGTCGTCACTTCCCGGTGCCGCGCCGAGCACTTCCTTCCAGCACGCGGCGACCACATCGGCCAGCACGGTTCCAACAGCCGCGGACTGATCCGTTGCAACCGGACCGACCGGCATCTTCGTGCTGTCGGCAACCGCACCCGTTGCGCGTGGCTCCTGGTTGGTTGGGTGCTTCCCAGAGTCGCTGCTGCTTGTGCCAAGACTCAAAGCGGCCTTCGAGAACGCGCGGATCAGCCGCTCTGCAGCACCCGATTCCACACACTCCCGGCACGCTTCGATCCGCGCCTGCAACCCAGTGGGTGTCTCCTCGATGTGCAGCGTCACCCCGAAAATCGTCGTGCGCTGGGGAATGCGAACAACGCGAATCTCTCCACGGGAGTCGCCCGGATCGCGTCCGCCAGCGTTGATCGGAATGACTGGGTATGGATCGCGCCGCCATGTGAATCCAAACTGCATCGGCAGTGCGGCAAGTTCCGGTCGGCGCCGGCGCAGCTCCGCGGTGATGACGTCAAAGGGCACGAACTCCCGCGACTGGCAGCGCACCAGATCCTGGTGCACCCGCCTGATCGCCTGGGCTTGAGATTCCTGCACGCGAACGCCGCATTCGAGCACCCGCATCTCGAGGCAGCAGTTGACGGCGCTGAGCAACTCGACCGAATGCCGCTTGGCCACCGGCGTGGTCACGAATCGCCACGTCGCACCAAACACATCCTGCATCGCGATTCCATAGGCCACCATCGCCGGTGCCACCCGGGTGGTTCCCTCCCGCTGTGCCGCGGCCGCGATGGCCTCTTCAAGCCGCGACTCAAGGGGAATCTCCACCTCCACGGCCGGCCCGAACCAGTCGGCAAACGGCAGCGAGGCTGGCCCCATCACCCCGGCGATCGCTTCGGCCTGCGCACTGGCCTGCCGGGCATCGGCACATCGAGTCTCTTGATCGAGAAAGCCGCTCGCATCAGCAGCGGGAGGAAGCCCGACCTTCCCAAGCAATCCGGCAAGCTCCTGCAGCACCAGCGAGATCGACCACTCATCGATGACGGCGTGGTGGGTGGTCCATACCACGCACCACCCGCCCGCGGCAAGAGGCCAGACATCCACGCGTGTGGGTCCCTGCGTCGCTACGTCCATCGCGCGATAGATCTGCGCCAGTTGCCACTCGGGCAAAGTCTGTTCGCCACCCTCAACGGCTCGATCGTGCGCATTCCACCACCCGTGCGGAGGCGATGCAAAGAGCTCCGGTCCCTTTCCTTCGACAGCCCAGCCCGCAAGGCGCAGCATGTCGTGCCGTTCGAGAATTGTCTCGAACGCTTCACGCAGTTCCAGCAGCCCGCAGCTGCCCGACAGCATGATCGCCACGGGCACCAGATAGGCGTCACCCGAAGCGCTCAGCACCGATGCGGCCAGCAACCGCCGCTGGATTCCAACGGTCTGTACGCCAGGCAACGAATTCCCAGAAGCGGTGGAATCGTCCGGCGATGTCAGCGCCAAGCTGCCCGGTGCACAATCGATGAGCCTGGCGGCACTCGCAAGCGAATCCGCGTTGAGCAGCAGCGCCGGCGACACATCACACAGAAACTCAAGCCGGATATCCGCGGCAAGCCTCATCGCAATCAACGAATGCCCGCCCAGAGCGATCAGCGAATCATGCCTCTCGATCTGAATCCCAGGCAGCCACGCGCTCCACAGCAGCGCAAGACGCTGCTCGGTCATGGTCATGGCCGGGTCTTCGTCCCGTGCAGGCACGCTGGCACGAGCATCCAACTGCGGAGCGTTCACCAGTTCCCGCATCCTGGCTTCATCGATCTTGCCGCTGGTCTTGAGCGGGAACTCATCCACCCGGCGAAGCACCCTCGGCACCATGATCCGCGGCAGGCGTTCGAGCATGAACGCACGCACCGCCTCAGCATCTCGCACCCGACCGAACTCACCCGTATAGCACGCGACCAGACGCTTCTCCTCCGCGAGCTCGCCTTCAACGAAGATGAACACATCACCTACGCCAGGGCACGAACGCAGCACGGATTCAACCTCGTCAAGCTCGATCCGGTTTCCCTGGACTTTCACCTGCCGGTCAAGTCGCCCGACAAACTCCACCTCTCCCCCAGGACGGCGCACCACCTGATCGCCCGTGCGATACCAGGACACGCCATCACGGACCAGGAACTTGCGGCTGGTCAGCACCGGGTCGTCCCGGTAGCCAAGTGCCACACCCAGTCCGCCCACGAGCAGTTCGCCGGCATTCCCGACCTCCGCATTCGTCCCATCCGGCAGCTCGATGCAGTCGATGGTGCCGCGGATGGGCTTGCCGATGGGCACACGCTGCCCCGGAGCGGTATCGTCGAGTCGCACGCGGTGGCAATGGCTGAAGACCGTGTTCTCGGTGGGGCCATAGCCGTGGATCAGCGCCACCTGCGGCAGTGCTTCGACGAACTTGCGCATGTGCTGCGGAGATTCTCGCTCTCCTCCCGTGCACAACTGCTTGACACCAGCAAAGCACTGCACCTGGCTGTCCACCATGGCGTTGAAGACCGCGCTGGTGAGCCAGGCATCGCTGATGCGCTTGCTGACGAAGAAGCTCGCCAGCGCCTCGAAGGAGATCAGCGGCTGCTCCTGAACAACGCAGGTGGCCCCGTGAAGAAGTGCGCCCCAGATCTCCAGGGTCGATGCATCGAATGCAACCGACGAGTGAAAAAGCCATCGCCGCGTCGAATCAAATTCGGCCCAGTCGGCGTTCACCACCAGACGCACCACGCCCCGGTGGGGTACAACAACCCCCTTGGGATTTCCGGTGGAACCCGAGGTGTACATCACGTACAGCGGATCTTCACTGCTGATCTCTTCGAGAGCGACCGTCCGGGCCTCCCCCTTGAGGGCCGTATCGACATGCACCGCTCCAGATCGACCGCGAACCGTGTCGGCACCGGCATCATCGTGCAGCAGCACTTCGCACGAAATGTTCCCGAGCACCTGCGCCTGCCGCGCAGGCGGACTGGAAAGATCGATGGGTGAGAACGCGGCACCCGAACGCAGCACCCCCAGCGCGGCCACCACAAACCGGGGCGTGCGCCCCATCAGGATCGGAACGACATCGCCCTTGCCTATCCCC
>JBILUL010000284.1:0-3612 GCA_044371005.1 Phycisphaerales bacterium
TAGAAATACAGCGTACGGCGCACCCGTTCCGATTCGCCTCTGCGATCAGTGACCTCAGCCTTGAGAAGCCGCGGCGACCCCTCAGATTGGTCATACACCGCGTTGGACAGTAACCGCGGCGACATACTGCGCAGCCAAAGCCCCGAATTCGGCGCACCCTCCGAATCAGTTGTCGGTTCAGAATAGACGTATCGAGCTTTGTAGACCCAGTTGGAGGGAACACCCGCCCATGCACACTCATCGATCGTCTCGTAACGATCCACCCACTCGCTGAGCGTGGAGGCCACCTGGCATTCACGCTGATAGATCGAACCATCGATCGTCAGCGTGGTTGCTGGGACCGGGACATCTCCCGAATAGACCAGCACGCTCGCCACGGCATTCTGGCGAGCGTACCGATACGTCCAGACGCTCTCGGGAAATGGATACGCCCAGGGAATGTGCGGCTCCGCGACCTGAGTCGGCCAGTACGCATTATCTGCGAAGCTGCGGTGCACATACATGATCGTCCAGCTCGCCTCTCCACCACCTCCACCCGCACCCGCGGCGAACAGCTTGGCCGATTTCAGCTGCCCCTTCTCATGGCAGTTCTGCTCGCACACATCGCAGCCCACCTGACCAACGACCAAGCTATCGCCCACGGCTCGTTGCACCTGGGTCGCATACTCAAGCACAATGCGGTTGCCGTACCGGTCTGCGATCTCATCCACCAGTCCTAGGTACGGAGTCCCTTCACGCACATCGGTCGCACTCGAAGGCTGTTCATGGAGGCTCGTCCCATTCGCAAGCCGCGGCACATCACGATCGGCCTGAATGCTGATGGAGTAGCGTACCGATCGCCCGTACAGCCACACATCGGCCCGCGTTGGCACCTGGGTCCAAGCGCCCAGTGTCGCATCCCACACCCCATCTCGCACCACCATCATGGCATCGAACTGTCCCGGAGCGACATAGATGGGCCGGCCATCGATCAGTTGCGTCGCCGAACGCTCGAAGGGCACCGCGTGATGCGCATCTGGAATGAAGTAGCAGCGCGGCTGCACACTCTGCGCATTCGCCAGCGGCCTACTCACCACGCCCCAGTACCCAGCCTCGAACAGGAAGACCGGATTCTCACCCATCATCCAGCCCTGGCCCTGCCAGTCCCAGAGCATCTCGTCGGCCAGATTCCGGTTATCGCGAGAAGCGATCTTCATCACGGAACTGTCCGCCGGCATCGCCCCGGAATCGCCGTTGCGCGCGACGAGCTCTCGCTCGTGCCAACTCGCCGATGGCATCTCCGCGTAGGTACGCGTGTGCCGGAAAACGGCGCTCCCGAACGCGAGCGAGAAATCCGTCTCCATCAACAGCGGCGATCCTGTGATCGCATCAATGCTTCCTTCGATCATCGCCCTCGATTGAAACGTGTTTGGAGCCGAAAACTGGGCATGTTTGGCCGGAATCAGTGGTGATGAACTGTCACCAATCGCGGCGGACATCGGTGGGTAGTCGCCGGGCCCAACTCCAAACGCAAGGCTCAAGTTCATCGGGAACCCGGCGACTCCGCCATGCGGGAACGTCGGTCCAAACTCCCCAGAACTCTGAGCCATGAACCCCGAAAACGCATCGGTGCGCCAGCACGCAGAGACTCCATACTGCTGCCACGCCGCGTCACACGGGTTGGCAGAAGGCGAACTGACCAGCAGCTTTCCATCTCCCGTCGGCGGCGGATAGGCAACCTGCGGTAGGGCGCAGGCCATCCGAGCCAATCCGACCATGGACAAAGCGACAGCAGTAGTGCGGATGCCGCACCAGGAGGAAATCGAAATGTTCATCGCATCCTTCCAACGAACAACCGGCTCGTACCCCGCGGCCGCAACGCAACACATGGCCGATGCCGCCAGAATACCAAACCGAACACTGCCGATGCAAGCTCTTCTTGCAGAAAATGTGCGTTCTATTTTCAGTGAACGTTCGCTGCTCGTTCACAGCCGATTGCGCCGCTGATCAACGATGCTCTGCGGGCTCTTCATCGACCCGATCAACGTCCTTCGCTGCCACCACGCATTCGCACGCGGCACCAAAGGCTCTCGGCGTTCACAATCACTGATTCAACTCGCCAGCACGAACCCCGGCACGCCCGCCACAGAAGGCACACCCAGTGCCATGCAATCACCCCCAAAACGACAAGACCGCCCGCATCAAGCGGACGGTCTTGTAAGTTACTGAAGAATCCAACTCGGCCGTATCAGAGCCCGACCTTGGCCGAAGCCGGTGCATGCTCTGCCGAGGCATTCTCGATGACCGGTCCGGCCTGCTTCACGCGGATCGGCATGCTCAAGCCACCCGTGTAGTTCGCCGCGGCTCGCGCCGTTTCCATCAGGATGTTGCCGCCGATGGCGAGCACCACCACACACGCCGCGGCGATCAGCGCCGCAGCCGAACGCGAACGGAAGGGAGCACGGACAATCGGCTCCTCGCCCGCATCTGCCACTTCCGTCAGCGGCGCAAAGGCCAGACGCAGGTAGTAGTACGCGGCGATCGCCGAGTTGAGGCCCAGGATCAGAACCAGCGGAATCTCACCGGCGCGAATCGCCGACGTGAAGAGCGGCAGCTTGCCGAAGAAGCCAACCAGCGGGGGCAGACCCAGCAGGCTCAGGCTGCAGATCACCATCGGCCAGCCAAGGCCCGGGTGCGTCGCGCACAGGCCCTTAAGGTCACTGACAGTTTCGATTTCACGAGGCTCACCATCGCGGCCAGCCTTGCGCTCCAGCGAAGCCAGAACCGCAAAGACGCCCGCATTCATCACGCCGTAGCTGAGGAGATAGAAGAGCACCGCTGCGACACCGTTACCAGTGAAGCCATCAGCGCCACCGCCCGGACCAGCAACCACACCCACGAGCATGTAGCCCGAGTGCGCAATCGACGAGTACGCGAGAATGCGCTTCACCGAAGTCTGAAGCACGGCCAGCACGTTACCCACGGTCATGGTGAGCGCGGCCATCACCCAGAGCGTGAGACGCAGCAGTTCGGGAAGCTGCGTGCCTTCCGTTGAGCTGTGAACCACGGCCAACGCGTTCTGTCCCGGTGCCGTCGGCAGGTAGTTCCAGCCCACGGTGCCGCAGAGGAGCAGGATCGTCAGGAAGCCAGCAGTCTTGGGAACAAAGGCCAGGAACCCCGAGACCTGAGGAGCAGCGCCTTCGTACACATCGGGCGTGTAGAAGTGCATCGGCACCGCTGCGATCTTGAAGCTTGCACCGATGATCGCCAGCAGCAGGCCGGCCATGCCCAGCGTGCTGATGCCGTTCGAAGCAAAGTGAGCGGCAATCTCGTTGAGATTGGTCGTCCCAGTCGCTCCGTAGATGAGCGCGAACCCATACAGGAAGATCGCTGCACCGAGCGCACCAAGGAAGAAGTACTTCACGCCTGCCTCGCGGCCGCGGTTGCGGGCCGTCGAGATGGCGACCATGATGTAGGTCGGAAGGCTCGTGAGCTCCAGCGCGAGGAAGAGCCAGATCAGGTCATCGGCATCTGCGCAGAGCATGAGGCCGGTGAGCGAGAAGAGGAAGAAGGCGTAGAACTCGGCCCGGTTGCTCCGCAGCGGATCAAACGCACGAACACCCTTGGCAATAT
>JBILUL010000141.1:0-12917 GCA_044371005.1 Phycisphaerales bacterium
AGGGGGATGGGCAGAGAGGCGGGGGGAGTATGGCCGAACGGGGTCGTCCTGAGGTACGAGCGTACGGGGGGTCCGCCGCGGGGGTGGACTGGGGGGAGGCAGGGGAACTTGCCGGGGGGAATGAAGGTGAAGGGAGGGTTGAGAGGGGGGTAGGGGGAGTGAATGGTGACCGGCAATCCTACGCTAGGGGCATGTTTGATCGCCTTACTGATACCTTCCAGGGTTTGTACAAGAAGCTTTCGGGCCAGAGCGCCATCAGCGAGAAGAATGTCTCGGATGCGATGAGCGATGTGCGCGCGGCCCTTTTGAATGCGGATGTGCACGTGGAGGTGGTCGACACCTTCTGTGATGCGGTGCTCAAGGATGCGCTGGGGCGCGAGGTGACCAAGTCGCTGCGCCCGGGCGAGGAGATGATCGGCATCGTCCACAAGCGCCTGGTTGAGTTCCTGGGCGGCGAAGTCCAGGCAGTCGCGGCGAAGGACGAGGCAGATTTCGGCCCCCTCGCGGCGATGATGCCCCGCATGCCCGATCCGTCGAAGGCTGGCGAGGTCGAGCAGATCATGCGGGTGAGCCCGGGACCGACCATCGTGATGATGTGCGGTCTGCAGGGGTCGGGTAAGACGACGACCTGCGGCAAGCTCGCGGCGTTCCTGAAGAAGAAGGGACGCAGCGTGATGCTCGCCGCGGCGGACTTGCAGCGTCCCGCGGCTGTTGAGCAGCTCGAAACGATCGCCAATCAGGTGCAGCACGACATGGCGGGCGGGGCCCGGGTGTCGTTCTATGCGGAGAAGGACAAGGTTGCCGAGTATGGCAAGGCGGTGGGTGTGGCGGTGCAGGTCTGCCGCCATGCGCTGGATGAAGCGCGCAAGGCCGGCGTGGATGTGCTGATTCTCGACACGGCGGGTCGTCTGCACGTGAACGACGCGCTGATGGGTGAGCTCAAGCAGGTGAAGAACTCGGTGCAGCCGCACCACATCTTCCTGGTTGTGGATGCGATGACGGGTCAGGATGCGGTGAACTCGGCCAAGAGCTTCCATGAGCGGCTTGAGGTCGATGGCATCATTCTGACCAAGTATGACAGTGATACCCGCGGCGGTGCCGCGATCTCGGTGAAGCATGTGACGGGTGCGCCGATCAAGTTCGTGGGTGTGGGCGAGAAGCTCGATCAGCTCGAGGAGTTCCACCCGACGCGTGTTGCCGGCCGCATTCTGGGCATGGGCGACGTGGTGGCGCTGGTGGAAAAGGCGCAGGAAGAGGTGTCGGCGGAAGATGCCAAGCGCATGGAAGACAAGCTCGCCAAGGGCGAGATGGACATGCAGGACTTCCTGGGTCAGCTCAAGACGCTGCGTCGCATGGGCCCGCTCAAGCAGCTGCTGGGTCTCCTGCCGGGTGTGGGCTCGATGCTCAAGGATGTGCACATTGAAGACAAGCAGCTTGATCGCGTGGAGGCGATCATCAACTCGATGACGAAGGCCGAGCGTGCCAAGCCGTCGCTGCTTGACAACAACCGCAAGAAGCGCATCGCCAGGGGTTCGGGCTCGAAGATTGAGGATGTGGGTCAGCTCGTCAAGCAGTTCGAGATGATCAACAAGCTCTCGAAGACGATGTCGGGCAGTGGCGGCAACCGCATCGAGGCGGTGAAGCAGCTTTCGAAGCAGGGCGGCATGGGCGCGGCGGTGCCGGGCCTTCAGGGCATGCCCAGCTTCATGACCAAGGGATCGTCGTCGATGGCGAGTCCGAAGGACAAGTTCAAGAAGCGGAAGAAGTAAGAGCGGGCGGAGTGCAGGAGAGTGGTCGGTGAGAAGTACCGACACACTTAGCCTTCTGAACTCTCCTTGAAGTACCCAACATAAAGTGCCACCGATTCCCGGCTTCGGAATCGGTGTCCCCGTTCTGGTCTTTTCCCGCGGTGTGAAGCTGCAAAAAGCCCAACACCGCAGCCCGAGCGATCAGTGAGAACCCCCAACCTCTCACCGCGCCCTTCTCCCACCCCCACCCTTCACCGACCGACCGCTCCGTGCGCCACTCTTGGGAGCCGACCGCGCCCGCTTCCTGGCCCTGGGCTTCGCGGCGACCTCCTCATCAGCCGGAACGAACGGGATGAGTTCGGCCTTGTAAGCCTGGACTTGTTCTTTGCGTGGCCGCGTGCGGATGTCGACGACGATGCCGGTCGTTGTCTTGAGCATCCAGATGCGCGGGTTGGCGATCTGCAGGCTCGGGAGCGTCCACTCCGGATCGAACCTGCTGAGCTTGAGTGCCTTGCGAATCTCGCGGCTTCTGGTCTGCATCGACGAGACTGAAACCCCGAATGCCGCGGCGATCTCCGCCGCAGTTCTGATCGGTGGAAAGGCCGGATCATCGAGGTAGTTGATGTACCCCAAGGTCGCAACGATCGCAGCCGCCCATACCTCCGGCGAGACTCTCTTCTTCGCGCCGATCATGCCTTCTTGACAGAGCCTGGCCGCGAGGATGCGCGCCGTGCAGTGGTATTCATGCTCGATCGGTGCGAGGTGGTCTGCGCAGTAGGGATCGGTGTGGCTGATGACTTCGAGGAATGCAGCGTGGTGAGTGGGATCGAGGTCTTTGAGGAGGCTTGCGAGTAACCCACGTTTCGCGGCCTTGAGCGACATCGGTTTGGGTGAGGCGGAGCGGGTGGTGCGGGTGCGTTTCATGGTGTGGAGGGGAAGAGGTGCAAAGGTGCAGCTGACTGGTCAGTGAGAAGTGTCTGCACCCTCAACCTCTTGAACCACCTTCAAAGTACCAATCGTAAAGTGCCACCGATTCCCGGCCTCGGAATCGGTGTCCCCGCTCTGGCCTCCTGCCCGGCTCCATTGGTGCTTCGGCGCGAAGCCCCCGGGTGAGTGTGAACATACTCGACAATCATGAACCAACGCAATTCGAAAGCGGGCGTTGACCCGATGTCTCGTCTGTGCGAACTGTTCGGAATCTCCGAAACGTTGCCGTGGGCATATGTGGCTGCGGAGGGCGAATCGGGGTCGCGATAGGTGCGAACTGGCGGCACGCGGCGGGTTCGCCGCGTAGCTTGGGGGCAGGTCGCCTGCGGCCCCTCGGCTCTGCGTGAGTCGGGTTCACCCCGGGAGACGTCACGCCGCGAAGATGTCATCCGGTCACTCGTGATTCACAAGCCGCCAGACCCTCGCGAGTCTTCGGTTTGAACTATCCGGAATTTCCGGAGAGTTGCTTCTGGCGGCAACTCGCCCTCGACAAACACGTTCTGGATGTGCTCGTTGATGGTCCGAACGTCTTTCTGGAACAGGTCGGCCAGATGGCGTTGGCTGAGCCAGAGGGTTTCCTGGTCGAGTCGGACGCGGATGCGTGAGGTGCGGTCTGGCGATTGGTAGGTGGGGAAGCCGGGCGTGGGGGGTCTCGTCGGCGCCGCGGGTGGTGGGTTGGAGCTGGGGTGGCGTGCCATTCGGGGCGTCCGTCGCGCCCAAGATCGCGATCAAGTCGCTGTGCTACGGCCGAGCAGCGCAGAAAGCTCCGAGGAAACTCCTCGGGTTTCAATTCGCGCCATTTGCAAGACACTACCTCGATTGGTCCGGCCCGGTTGCATCTCGAATGAACTTGCAATCGTCAGCAATCCACTTCGCGACCTCGGCCGCGACGTCAGGACCGTGCTCCTTCGAGAACCACTGCTCGGACACCGACTCAAGACCCGGCCCGCCAGCGCCCAGGGGACCCTCAAGCTCTTCGATCCAGCCGCAGCATTCTTCGGTGACGTGTTTGAGATACTCCCACTGGTCAATCGTCTCGTCGAGGAAATCGGCAAGGGGGCCCCGCGGCAACTTCGCAGTCAACGCCTCCATGTCCTCTACAGAACTCATGACGCGAAGAAGTTGGTCGAACTCCTTGACAACCACTTTGTAAAGAGCGCCGCCAACGCAGTTACCGTACGACAGATCTCGCACAAGCAACAGGTGGTCGCACACATCATCGGGTCCTGCCTCGCAGTACGGGCAACTTGGGCCTTCTTCTTCAACATCGTCTTCATATTCCTCTGAATCACTTTCCCCTGAATCATGTGTTGCCAAGAAATGCTCCTCGTGTGATAGAAGGAATGACGCTCTGTTCTGCGGTATGACGGGTTCGCTTCATCTGATCGAGTCTCCAGTGCCGGTCCGCGGCCCGACGGGACTCTCATTGTTGTGGTCCAGAATTCGGGGGGCAGACCAGAAGCTCACGCGAAAGACGACGCCTGTGAAATCGGACGAATCAAACTGAACGAACGCTATCTCTGCGCACCAATGCCTTCGGCGCCAAGGCTGTGACTCGAACGCCTGGCGGCTAACGCCGCGAACTCGAATCACTGACTCGGCCAGTGCCAACAATCAACAGATCAGGCTCGGGTCGATCAAAGCCCGAGCCCGGATCGACGTACTGTGTCCAACGGTTCTTGTACTGGTCGGCTGCGAGAACGTTCAGGTCATCCGTCTCAGAAGCTGCACCTTGGTCCAGGCCGACCCCAAAGGAGATCCCGCCCAACTCCGTCAGGATGTATCTGTTATGCAACTTTTCTCCGGGCGCTTTCTCTGCCAGCCTCCTGATCGTGACCTGAACACCGGCGGGAATTGAACTGGGCAAGAGAACTTGACACTCTGACGCGAAGAACTCCATCGTTGCGCGTTTCTTGGTCAGGATCTTGATGGCCTCGGGAGGCTGACCCGGTCGCTCGTCGATGGCCGCATCCAGGAAGGCAGACAAGGCTTCTGTGTGGGCTTTCTTCGCTGCCGAAAAGTATGGATCAACGAACACGATCCGCCGACTCATCCTGAGCAGCGGCTTCACTGCGTTCGCCATGTCCGTCGCGATTCTGGGGCAAGTCACACCAGTTGGCCGGTGCCACAGACCAGAATCGTCGATTCGATCAACCCCGACAACAACGCCAGCCTCATCACCGGTCCGGGCAAGAGTGAGCGAAAACGAGACCCTCTGGTGCTCCCGGCGGGCATTGGTCAACCAATCCTGTGCCTCATTGAATACTCCGGAGCGACGAGCCATTGTCTCTCCGATTCGAACCAGAAGTTCTTCGAGGCGCTTTCGTTCGACCTCTGTGGCTGAATCGCTCAGACTCCATACGAGCTTCTTCCAGTCCTTTGGATACCTCGAAACAATCTTGTTTGTACCGACACCGAATGCCTGCACGAAGTAGCGGAAGTCAGTGGCGGTGCGCCAGGAGGCGACGAGTTCGGGCTCGAGCGCAATTTCGTAGATCATGACTCAGAAAAGCTCCTTGGCTCGTTCCGCAAAGAAGCCGTTTGGCCATGCTTGCTGAAAGTCACCGTCATCCGTCAGGGCGATTGAAGTGACCGTGGCATTAGTGCTGTTGGGCTGCACATACGCAACGGCAACCTGCGTTGCTCTGAGTTCCGTATCTGGTTCTGCCTCCGCCGCTGTGGTTTCGCGAACCCGTCGAAGAAGCCGCAGGATCAGGTGTTCGCTGTGCGTTTCCACAACCATGATGCGGTTGGGGAAGTCATGGATAGCCTTGATCAATGCATCGCCCAGAGATGCCTGTTGCCGAGGATGAAGATGAAGTTCTGGCTGTTCGAGGCAAACAAGATCGGTGCCGGGATCAAGAAGGGCAACTAGAACTGGCACAATCTGTGACAGACCAACCCCGACATCCTGTGGCTGAAGTACGATATTTCTACCCACGTCACGCAAGACCGTGCGGACACGTTCTGGCTCTCTTCGAATGGCGTCAGCAACAGTCTCTGAGAAGCCAGCGAAGTCGCCAGCGGTCATCAGAGTGCTGATTGCAGCGGGCACCCGTTTGTACATGTCAACTTCAAGCCGGTAACCAGTATCAAGGAGCTCTTTTGACTCAAGCCACCTGCTTGTTTGTTTGATCAAGTCGCTGGTCCCGCCGCTCTCGCTCCAGGTGCGACCCACACTCCGAGCCAGGCTTTCCCACGCTTGAATCCCAGTCGGCCACCGACTGGACCCGTGCCGATTTGGGGGTTCTGATTCGCGAGGAGGCATTGCTCGAAGCGGCCCGACATACCGCAGATCGCTGAGTAGCTTCTTGAGCGCACCCAAAGGGCCCAGCAGGAGTTGCGAGAGCAGGTCGATGAATGCCTGTTCTGCCTCTGCCTCAGGCCTGTCTACGGCGCCGTCCGCCAGCGTGGTTTGCAGCACGATCGGGAGTGGGCGATCGGTCGGATACAGGATGCCACGCGGTAGCTTGATCTGGATTACCGAATCGCAGGAGGCCTTCGCTCCAATAGCGAAATAGAGATCTCGGAGGGCACCGAGATTGGGCTCCTCGGATTCACCCTCCTGGGGCGGCACCTCAACCACGTTTGCTGAATCGTCTTCACAAGTATTGGCCACCATCTTGCGGAAGCGCTCGTTCGCGGCGACCCGTCGGTCAACGGTGTTCTCAAGGAGCACCGGATGGTCCCAGTTGATCTCGCTAATCTCTGCTTGGGGCCGCATTCGGTCGAAGTGGACAACGCCCACGGGCTCTGAATTGATCCAGGTGCGCCAAGCTCTCAGATGACCGCCGCCGTCGGCCGCAATCTCCAACTCGACAGCGGCTGAGTGCACCCGGCCTACGAGAAAGTCGCCAAACTTCTCACGCAACACTGCGCCGCTGGTTCCAGAATCCAGTACTTCACCGTCCACGTACCATGCAATCCCTGCACCGTCTGTGGTGAACTCCGCTTTCAAACGAATTGTCGAGCCTGGCCGACGCCCGTGCACGAAAGTCTGAATTCCGCCAAGGTCGAGCACATCGCCGCCTGACCAGGTCCTGTGCGCGTCGAGATTCCCCTCACACACCACTTCGCGCAGATAGTGCAGTGCGTGGGCGACGCTACTCTTTCCCCCGCTGTTGGGGCCGAAAAGCAGCGTGAGCGGGCGCAAATCGATGCGCTGGCGTTCACCGAAGGCCTTGAAGTTCTCAATCTCGATCGCGGTCAACATACACAGCATCTCCACACATCAGGCTCTTCGGGCTTGCGCTCCGAGTGCCCATGAGCACATCATTTCAGGTCCACGGGGACGACCGTGCAGGCGTTTCCGGGCACGCCCACGAGGATGAATACGAAACGAACGCCCCGAGCGTAGTGCGCTTTGAGTTCTACGACATGCTCGGCAGCAAACTTGTCGGAGTCCCAGGCCGTGCAGTAGAACACGACGGCCTGGGTGGTCCCATGGCACTTTGTCAGGTGCGCCTTCACCTCCTGCATGATCATCGGGAAGCCCAGTTTTCGATTCTTTGAAGAACCCTTTGAAAATGCGATCAGGAGTCTGGCGCAGCTGCCCTGCACGTCGCTTGGGATGACGTTGCAGCCGCTGAGGCCAAAGATGGAACTCGGGTCCTCGCCGCCGAATTCACCACCCATCAACTCGCAGGCATCTTCATATCCGAGGCCATCAATCCGGTCATTGATGCTTGCAATCGCATCGTCAAACATCGGGCGGAAGCTATCTTCAATGCCGCACTGCTCGGCAAGATTGCTCGGGTTCATTCCGTTGTTCCGTTCTTGGTTGGGGCACCGACAGGAGTCGGTGTCGACCGCGGCGGTATCTCCCGCGGATCGAGCTTGAGTGTTGGACGATGGCCTTGGTGGAGCTTCACAGCCCCGCCTTGCTCCGACGCATCAACACAGGTCGTGCGGCACGGAACATCCGCATCGCTTCGTGGTCAGGGCCTTTCGTGGCGTGGTCATCCGTTTCCCTCAGCCTGCTCCAGTTGTGGCAGGTCCATGGCTTCCAGCGTCGGCAGCGTAGCGCCGGCGATCCCCTGGAGGTCGCCGTACATGCCGTGGGTGCTGAGCATCGCGGCATCGATCTGCTTCTCGCGGGCCGCCCAGATGCGTTCCATCGCGCGGCGTTCTTTATTCAGGCCATCCTTGAGTTCGACCAATGGCTCCACGATTCCCGAGACTCGCTGGCGAAACTGGGTGCTGGTGAGGTAGTCGTAGACGCGTTCGATCTTGCCGTGCTTTCCGTCTGCCGCGACGCGGCTCTTGGCCACTTCGATGAGCCCGGCTCGCAGGGCAAGGGCCAGGCCGATGGCACAGGCTCGGGTGCAGACCCAGACTCCGTCGATCTGGGTGAGGTTGGCGGCATCGGGGGGCATTGACTCTGTGACGAGCACCGCCAGCGACGTCTTGGCATCGCGCTGGTCTTCGCGGAGCTTGGGGAGCCAGGCCGGGCTCCACTTGCGGGCATTTTTGGTTTCCCAGAGAATGGTGCCGCAGTCAAGGCCGGAGGGTTCGAGGACTCGCTGGAGAATGTCGGCCCCGTGGACGCCCTTGGCGACGGGGTCGATCTCATCGAGGGGGAAGCTCTTGGCGAGCACTTCTTCGAGGATGAGTTCGAGGGCTTCGCCTTGGGCCTGCTGGGAGCCTTGCTCGATCTTGCGCTTGAGGTCGTCGATCTGCTTGCGCAACGCCGCGGTCTGTTCCTGGGCTTCCTTGTCCTTGAGAGCGTGCTCATCGAGCGCTTGCTTGCGGGCGGCGGTGCGGATGGACTCGGCCTGCTCGTTGATGCGGCGGGCAATATCAAGCTCCATCGCCTCGGCTTTCTCCTTCAGTGCCCGCTCTCGCTTGATCAGGTCAAGTTGGGCCTGATTGGACTGCTTGAGCTTGCCCTCCAAATCGTTGATGCGTTCGGAATCGACCCGGCGTTCTTCGGCCAGATCTGCCTCGGCCTTCTTGCGGGCCTGGGCCGTGATCGTGGCCCGCTGGGTGGCAACGGCAGCGTCGACGCCCTCGGCGATCGCTTGCTTGACGTTGCGATCCATCTCCGCTTGAGCGCGGGCAAGATTGGCCCGCGCCGCTTCCATGGCGGACTTCTCGTCTGCAAGCGACTTGTCTCGAGCGGCGAGGTCGTTGGCCTGTTTCTCAAGCAGGTCTTTCTGGGCTTCCATGCCCGCCTGCAACTCCTGGCGGATGTGGTCGGTGAGCTGGGCCGTCATGGCCTTGCTGATCTCGATCTTGGTGAGGCACTTGGGGCAATCGATGGTGTTGGTGTTCATGCGAGGAAGCAGTGCAACGCTCGTGCCAAACACTCGTTTCGCCGGAAAGCCCCCCGGAAGTCGCGAAGAACAGATCCTGTTGTGCTGAAGACAAATGCCGTTGTGCACACGAGCGGAAGCACAGATGGATCCTGCATCCGCATGGCACCCGTCATGATTCGTTTGGAACATGGGATTGGATAGCCGCCCACAAGTGCCCGCCGCAGCGAACGAGCCAGTGGCACCGAGTTTTCACCGCTATCACTTCCTTCTGCGTCGCTTTCCTGAGGTACTGATGAACATGCGAAAGCCAAGATCCTTGGCGAGACCGCCCGCACGCTTCACGACCTTGCGCTTGATCGCGCGAGCTCCGGACCTCGTCATGGCATTGTCCTGCAGCTGGGTGAGCAGAAGCAACTCGAACGCAGAAGAGTCTACCCACGGCACATCTTCGCGATACCCGCAGACGGCGAGAGCCTTCGTTCGCCGCAAAAAATGCTGCCATCGGTTGCCGTTCAGGTCCAATACACTGCATGAACCGAAGTAGATCACTCTACGCGGGCACTTGTCTGCTAGAACTTCTTCGATCTGATCGATCGTCATTTGCCTTCTGGTCTTCCGGCTGTCCTGGAACAGTATTTTTCCTTCTTGCCCATGGCACGCAAGCCAGAGAATCGGGTAACCTTTGAACCGCTTCTGAGACCACCGAGAAAGCAAGACCCGAGCGGCGTCGGCGTTGACAGCGTCGCGGTGATAGTACTTGATTCCTTGAACCTGCGAGAGCAGCTCTAGCAGAGGCGCAACCGACGTGTGATCACTCGCTTTGCTGCTCCAGTCAGCTTCAACGCAATAGATACCTTTGTGTTTGCTCGTCATCTGGCGGTTGCCCCAGTTCTGCCGAGGCCCATCACTCATCAGTGAGTTTCAGCAGGCGTTCCATCTTTCTGATCCGACGCTCAGCCACCGCCACTGAACATTGGTAGCCGCGAGCAACGTCTTTGACCAGACGACTGTACTCGGTGCGAACTCGGGCGAGACAGAGAAGCATGGTGCCCGCTTCTGTCAGGTCGCGACCCCCGATGAGCCCGGATGACACACTGAGGCGGTGCCCTCCTGCAAATGGAACATCAGTCGCAGCGAGCACGATGCTCATTGGGACTTTGGACATCAAACGCCTGAGACCGCGGTCGAACGTGTCGCTAATCACACTTGCTCGTTCACGGCTGCGTCGGTCACCCGCCTTTGTTATTCGGTCTAGCTGCCGTTCAAGAGCCTCCTTAGTGGCTCGATCGACAGGTGGATGGGGCGTTCCCTGAGCGTTCCACTTCTTGAGGAGCGACTCAATAGTTCTGGTAGCTGCTCGGGCGGATGGCTTGCCCGTAGTGGAAGCGCGCTGCTTGGAGACGCGCTGCTTTCGCGGCCTTGTGATTTGCTTGCTCTTTGGCATCGAGTTTTCCTATCTGATTCGACAGATTCTGATCTCGCTCAATCGAACAGCACATTCGGAAACGACTTCCGAGGGACTGTAGACACCTCTGTGTCCCAGCCCTTGTAATAGCGAAATTGGCTCTTATTTGCGAGAGTTGCGTGAATTGCCAGAGTGCTCTTCGCCTTAACAGTCTTCGCGAGTTCAAAGATGCCCGCCGCAGGAATGCAACATATCTCCTCTGCCTTGGTGCAGATGAGTACAACGAATGCTTTCCCTTTCGCCATTTTGTCAAGTTGTCGAATCTCCTTGAGTTGCCGCGGTGTAAATGTGAACTTGTACCGCAGCTCTTTCTTGTTGCCAAAACACTTGCCGCGCTTGGCTACCGACGCTTTTTCTGTGTACTTCATGTAAATCACAGCCTTGTTCACGCGGAACTTGTTGCTGGATTGCCGCAACTCCTTACCGGCAGCTACGGCATTGATTGTGGTCGGTGTAGGATGCTGCGCGATCTGCAGGAGCGCTGCGCCGAAGTAGAAGTCCTGTTTATCAACCTTCATGCTTCACCCTTTCTTTGCTAAGGCCGGAGAAATGCCCGCAAGTCGACCGGAGAAAGTGTATGCGCCAACTACCTTCTTCACGGCACGTTGGGATCCCAGCAACTATGCGTTAGCGTGATTTTGGTTACTCTTTCGAGGGGTGGGGATTTGGCGTCCAACTCAGCCACACTTTCCTGTCCTCGGCTTCTCGTTCGCAATCTTCAAGCCTACCCACTCACCCCAAAGTTCAGTGTGAACGGCCCAGTGATTGTCACGATGGTGCTGCAGTTGTCGCCAAACCTACGGTTATCCCGGTACGCTGACCAAAGAAACGCCGCGTCATGATCCCAAAGGCACCCCAGAAAATGAACCAGTTCCATGTCGGCATCGCCGCCGAAGCCTTTGCCGCAGGCTTGTTTGCACGCTGTGGCTATGACGTCTCTGTCCAGTACGGAGCCAATCAGCCCGAGTACGACCTCGCGATCATCCGGGGTGAACAGATGTTGAAGGTGTCGGTGAAGGGCAGCCAGGACGGCGGCTGGGGGCTGACACAGTCGTACCTCGAGAACGCCAACTATCAGCGAGCGATCGACCTATGGGAGGCGCGGCATAAACCTCGCACTGCGTTGTGTCTCGTCCAGTTCGACGGAGTGCCGTTGATGGGGATGCCGCGTGTTTACCTCGCCACTCCCGCCGAGATCGCGATTCACATGAAGGCCTCGGCCAAGGGGCGGGGCGATACCATTCTCGAGGAACGCAAGGTGTGGGGGCCTCGCTCGCAGGCGGCAGGCACTATCGATGAGATTCCTGCTTCATGGCACTTCTCTCCGCAAGCGGTTGAGCGGCTGATGGCCAACGCGTGCGCGTGACGGGTTGTGTGCAGTTCATGCGAAGGCGCTATCCTGTCTTGATGGCCAAATCAACCAAGTACGTGCAGAATGGCACCTTCGATGTGCCACCAGAACAATGGGCCGCGGCGAAGGCTGAGATCCATGCCATTCTCGTCAAGAAGGCGAAGGAGCGGGCGATGATTGCGTACTCGGATCTTGTGGCTCAGGTCCGCGCCGTCAGCTTCAAAGCCTTCGACATGCGGCTGTTCTCGATCCTTGGGCAAATCTCGACGGAAGAGCATGAGCAGGGCCGTCCCTTGCTGTCCGTACTCGTCGTCCAGAAGACGGGTGACATGCAGCCCGGCGATGGGTTCTTCGAGTTGGCCGAGTCGCTCGGCCGCAACACGACCAACCTCCTGGAAGCGTGGATCGTAGAGGTTCAGAAGGTCTACCAACACTGGAACAAACCCGTCAGGTCACAGCTTTAAGGGCTTCGACGATGGGGGAAAACCATCCTGCGGTCGTTGTCGAAGGGGCTACTTCTCTTGCCGAGCAGTTTGATGCTCGTGTCGAAGGACCGGACGGGGGTAACGGAACTCTGAGCTAGGACGCGGCGATGGTGGCGATGCAAGGGTCCGCTGGGTGCGTGGAAGGAGGTGCAATCAGAGTTCGCCGCGGAAGGCGCGCTGGACGATGGAGTTGAATAGCTCTTTTGTTGCGAGCTCGTGCGCCTCATAACTTTGTTGAAGCGCCCTCACCTGCCGGATTCGTTCGGTGAATTCCCGTTGGAGCCTTGAGTCTGGATACGGAATACGCAGCAAACGCACCTGCTGGTGATTCAAACCTTGACGCGATGCACCTGATTGCGTTCGCATGATCAACTCCTGACCCCAAGGAAGCGAAAGGCAAACAGACAGGTACTCAGGACTTGCTCGTTCAGTATCCAGTCGAATGACGCAAACGTGCTGATTGACGTTGGCCTCGCGATCAAGTGATTCGACCCATGCCACACGCCCGATTGAAGCCCCCGTGATGTTGAGCAGCACATCACCAACAGCCACCTTGGTTCGCCCCATGGATTCGTGAATGTCCGCAGGGAGACAGGCGACATCACTGAGGTCGAGGCGATTCAT
>JBILUL010000285.1:0-3557 GCA_044371005.1 Phycisphaerales bacterium
CCGCCTGCGCCAGGCTCGCACCAACGCCCCTCGCTTCACCTTCCACGATGGCCCTCCGTACGCCAATGGTTCCATCCACCTTGGCCACCTCATGAACAAGTGTCTCAAGGACTTTGTCGTGCGGTCGCGCGGCATGATGGGGTTCGATGTCCCCTACACCCCGGGTTGGGATTGCCATGGTCTCCCGATCGAACACAAGGTGATGACTGAGCTGGTTGAAGGCGGCAAGATCGAGAAGCTCAAGACCCTCGATGAGTGGACCCGCCGCGGGGCGATCCGCCGCGAGTGTCAGAAGCATGCCGAGAAGTACATCAAGCTGCAGGCCGGTCAGATGCAGCGTCTGCTCACGGTCGCCGACTATGAAGATCCGTACATGACGATGGCCCCTGCCTTCGAGGGCGCCACGCTCGAAGTGCTGGCAACGCTGCTGGAGCGGGGCCTGGTGTCGCGTGCGCTCAAGCCGGTGCACTGGTCGATCGCCAATGAAACCGCGCTGGCGGAAGCGGAGCTTGAGTACTACGACCGCGAAGATCTGTCGGTCTATGTGGACTTCGAAGCCGCGGATGCGGAGAAGGTCTACGACGCCTTCGACCTGCCTCCGCACAGCGATGCTGATGACGAAGGCGAAGATGAGTCGAATGCCGAGCAGCCCGAGGACGAGGCCAAGGAAGCATCGGTGCTGCCTAAGCCGGGTGTGCGCCCCGATCAGCGTCCCTGCTTCATGATCTGGACGACAACTCCCTGGACGCTTCCTGCGAACCTTGGCATCACTGTCAATCCCAAGTTTGAATACGCGCTGGTCTGGATCGATGGCAACGTCACCATCCTCGCGGCGGATGCCATCGCGCGCGTCACCAAGGCCGCCAAGAGCGAGCAGATCGTCGAGCTGGCCCGCACCACCGGCAGCCGTCTGCTGGGCCTGCGCTATCGCCATCCCTTCGTTGACCTTGCCCGCAAGGAAGGCGTCGGCGCGCTCAACGCAAGCGATGGCCTTGAGATCCCGGCCAATGCCAAGGTCTTCTGCGTGCTCGGTGCCGACTATGTCACACTCGAGGACGGCACGGGCCTCGTGCACACCGCGCCTGGCCACGGTCAGGAAGACTACATGACCGGCCTTCGCGAGAATGTCCCGGTCTACTGCCCTGTCCGCGCCGACGGCACGTACGACAACACCGTGCCCGCCTGGCTCCGCGGCAAGAACGTCTGGGAAGCCAACAAGATGGTGGCCGAACACCTGCGCCAATCGGGCCACCTTTTCTACGACCACACGTTCACCCACAGCTATCCGCACGACTGGCGCAGCAAGACCCCCACCATCTTCCGCTGCACCGAGCAGTGGTTCGTGGGTGTTGATCGCCCCTTCTCGGTGGCCGGTGAACCCGCCCAGCACCTCCGCCAGCGCGGGCTTGAAAGCACACGCGATGGCGGCGTGACCTTCGTTCCCGAGTGGGGCCGCAACCGCCTCCGCGGCATGCTCGAATCACGTCCCGACTGGTGCATCTCGCGCCAGCGTGCGTGGGGCTTGCCCATCCCGGCCTTTGAAACGACCGATGGCCACACCTTCATGACCGCCGCGAGCGTGCGGGCTGTGGTCGCCGTGGTCCGCCAGAAGGGCTCCGATGCCTGGTTCAGCATGACGCCAGCGGATCTGCTCGCCAAGTATGACCCCGCGACCGATCCGGATCTTCCCCAGAACCTCAAGGAGAAGTTCCACGGCTCGGCTCCGTTCGCTCACCTCAAGAAGGGCGGCGACATCCTCGATGTCTGGTTTGAGTCGGGATCATCGTGGAACTCGGTCATGCGTGAGCGTGGTCAGGGGTATCCGTGCGATTTGTATCTCGAAGGCTCCGACCAGCACCGCGGCTGGTTCCAGCTCTCGCTCCTCCCCGCCCTGGGCGTCACCGGCGTTCCTCCCTTCAAGACGCTGCTCACGCACGGCTTCATGGTCGATCGCGATGGCCGCAAGCTCAGTAAGAGCCGTTCGGATGCAGCACGCTACGAGGTCGACAACCTCTGCACCGAGTTCGGCATGGATGTCATGCGCTGGTGGGTCTCGTCGCTCGCATACGAGAACGACGTGAAGGTGGATGTCGAGTTGTTCGGTCTCGCCGGCGAGAGCTACCGCAAGGTCCGCAACACCCTGCGCTTCATGCTCAGCAACCTGTCGGACTTCACGCCCACCTGCGATGGCAAGGCTGGCGACTGCGTGGATCTCAAGAAGCTCGCCCCCACTTCGATCGATGCGTGGATCCTGGGTGAGTATGACCGCCTCGCTGGCGAAGTGATCCGTGCGTACGAGGCGTATGACTTCAAGGCCGCCAACAAGGCGATCTTTGACTTCTGCAATACGACGCTTTCGGCGGAGTATCTCGCCGCGGTGAAGGATCGCCTCTACTGCGATGCGCCCGCATCAGCTCGCCGCCGCACGACGCAGACGGTGCTGTGGGAGCTCACCGATGGCATCTGCCGTCTGCTTGCTCCCATCATGGCGCACACGGCCGATGAGGCGTACCGCGCGTTGTGGAAGGCGACCGATCCGGATCGGTGCGTTCACACGCAGGAGTTCATCCGTTCCTTTGGAGTCACCACGAGCGGTCAGTGGGCCAAGGTCATGCAGCTGCGCGAAACCGCGAAGTTCGCGCTTGAGCAGGCCAAGTCGCAGATGGGCGTCGACAATCCCCTCGATGCGGGGCTGGTGCTCCCCAATCCGGATGGGGTGCTCAATGGCTTTGATCTGGTGGACCTTGCGGATCTGCTTGGTGTGAGCGAGGTCGAAGTCGACGCCGCGGCGAGCGAACCCAAGGTCCTTGACCTTCGCGCCCGTCCCCGCTGCGAACGCTCCTGGAAGCGTGACAAGACCGTCCGCGTGCGTTCCGATGGCGGCACGCTCAGTGATCGCGATGCGCTGGCTGTAGGCGTCTCATAAGCGGCAGCACCCTCTGCTCATCAATCTGTGAGTTTCAACCGCCCGCCACTTCGGCGGGCGGTTTTCGTGTGTCCCCGAACGAGAGGTCCGATCACCCGTCCGGACGAGCAAGGCCAGCACTTATTGGCCGGATGTTGCGTTTCCTCAACATCCTCCCAAAGTGGTCCTCGTGCAAGACCGATGTGCAGCACATGAGCAGCCAAGGTGATGATCCTCGCCCGGGGCCAAACCCCCAGCCACAGGCCGCACGCCGCTCCCAGCGGCCAAAGATCCCCGCCAGCTTTGCGCCTTCGCCCGAGGCCACGTACATCTCCGTGGACAAGCTCGCTGCACTCGTCAATCAGATGGGCGACATGCTCGATGGCTCCATGAGCAGCCTCTCCAAGGCTACGACATCGCTGGCTCGCTTCTCGGCGGTGCTTGGTGATGCGGCGTGCCAGCAGATCCAGCAGGAACTGCACAACGCAGCCTCGAACATCGAGAAACTCTCCGAGCTCGTGCACGGCGCGATGCAGGGCCGATCGCTCGCACTCGGCTCGCCGCTTCTGAGCAAGGCTCGCCCCGTCACCATCCGTGAAGCCGTCGAGCACGCCGGTGAAGTGCTCCGTCCCGTGATGGAGCGGCAGGAGAT
>JBILUL010000027.1:0-44449 GCA_044371005.1 Phycisphaerales bacterium
GCACAACTCATCATTACTTGATGTGGCAGGTCAGGCAGAGCTGGCTCGAAGCATTCGAGAAGCGAAGCATGTGGGGGAAGTTGCCGGCATTGTGGACGGTGTGGCAGGTGCTGCAGCCGACAACGTACTTGGTCGTGCCAGCGTCATCCCAGGGGCGCAGGCGCAGAACCGTGGAACCGGTGCCGACGGCGCGAGTGCCGAAGGAGCTGGGCACGCTCGGGTTCAGACGACCAGCTGAGCCTGCATCGGGATAGACCGAGTCAGAGCCGATGGGGTGGTCGTTGGTCAGATCGGTGCCGACGTTGCCGGCGGGGCCGATCGTGTTGGTGCCGGTGGTGCCACCGAAGCTGTCGAGCGCGACGGTACCGTCGTGGCAGGAGAGGCACAGGCGGCTGCGGGAGTCGATGTCGGCGACGGCCGTGCCGGTGCCTTCATGCATCTGGTAGGTCGCTTCGGTCAGTGCGTGATTCCAGAGGAATCCGACCGACGTGTTGCTGTTGTGAGGGGTATGGCAGGGGAGGCAGATTTCGCCCCGTGACCAGCCGTACGAACTGAAGTTGTGCCGCGATAGGGCGATCTGCCCGTGAGCCGACAGTGCGGCCACCGCGACTGCTGCTGCCATTCCAACCAGACGAGTCTTCGTATTCATGACTAATCCCTTTGGCCAAGCGGTTTGAGTTCCTGCAACGAACCGAGCGGGACCACCCACACTCTTGTCAGTACTCGTTTCCGCATGAAGAGATGTGCAAAGCCGGTGCCAGTGGTTAGTGCCGGGAATTACCCTCCTGGAAGGCTCTCAAGGCTGATCGGCACTCGGCCGCGGCCGTGGCATTCCCAAATTCGGGAGAAACAGGGGTGGTGATGCGCTCCACGGATTGGAGTCGCCACGGCGATGGGGAAACGGCGAAATCCGAACACGTTCCGACCATTCACGGTCCCCAGCCCCTTCCCCTCTCGCCCCCATCTCCTCCCATCTCCTCCCATGGAGCGCCCTCTCGCCCTCTGCCATCTCGTGTGCATCCGACTGCTCTCCACGCGGCATCGACCTGCGTGGCTTTCGATGGCGGCGCGCGAGTTGGGGTGAATGGGGCAACGGTGGCGCGAGATCGCCGCGGCGAGTGGGTGCGCGTTGAATCGGTCGCACTCGGTGCTTCCCGGAACCTCCCGCGCGTCCTGAAGGCCCGCGGCTCTTAGAGCCCCAGGTCATCGAGATCGATGTCGGGCCCACCACCATCTCGGTGGTTCTCGATGGGGCCAGTCTTCTTGCCCGGCGCAAAGCCCCGGTACGCTTCGGAAGGAGGCGCAGCATCGAAGGGAGCGTCGCCGCCGCCGCCATGCGTCGCGGGTGCCTGACGAGGGGCGGGAGTGGGCGGCGTAGGCGTTTGCATCGTGCCGGGGTCGCCACCGAAGGAGTCGAACGCGCTGCTGATGCCACCGTAGCCGCCGGGCGCGACTGCATGCGGATCAAGATCCATGAAGCGGGTGAAGTCGCTGCTCCAGGACATCTTCACGACGCCCGTGGGACCGTTACGCTGCTTGGCGATGATGATTTCGGCGACGCCCACGCGATCGGGATTCTGCTCGAACCACTCGGGGTCGTCCTTGTGGTAGTAGTCTTCGCGGTGCAGAAGCATGATGACGTCGGCATCCTGCTCGATCGAGCCTGACTCACGAAGATCGCTCATGCGCGGGCGGTTGCCTTCGCGCTGTTCCGCGGCGCGGTTGAGCTGGGAGAGACAGACGATCGGGACGTTGAGTTCGCGGGCGAGTGATTTGACGCCGCGGCTGATCGCGGCGACTTCCATCTGGCGGCTTTCGCGTGCCGCGCCGGGCGAGGTGAGCAACTGCAGGTAGTCGATGAAGAGTGCCTTGACGCCGTACTGCTGCACCATGCGGCGTGCGCGGGCGCGAAGGTTGAGCACGGTGAGGCCGGGGGTGTCGTCGACGTAGATGGGCGCGGCCTTGAGGTCGTCGGCGGCGGTGCCGAGGCTGTGGAGGTCTTGTTTGGAGAGGCGGCGTCCGCCGCGGAGGTCCTGGGATTTGACGCGGGCGCGGGCGCAGAGCATGCGGAGCGTGACCGAGCCGCGGGACATTTCGAGGCTGAAGAAGCCGACTGGAACGTGCCGCGTGTGTGGCGCGCCGGCGAAGGGTGCCGCACCGGTGGCGACGCCTTCGGCGAGGTTGAGTGCGAGCGCGGTCTTGCCCATGGAGGGGCGTGCCGCGAGGATGAGCAGTTCGCCGGGCTGGAGGCCCAGGAGCATGTTGTCGAGTTCGACGAATCCGGTGGGAAAGCCGGACATGGAGCCGCCGCCTTCTTCCATGGCCTGAATGCGGGCCATTTCCTCATCGAGGATGTCGGTGAGCGCGACGAGCTCGGAGGTGCTCTTTTCCTGTGCGATTTCGAAGACAGCGGATTCAGCGCGGTCGACGACTTCGCGTGCGCCATCACCGCCGAGTTCACCGACGTGGTAGGCGTCGTAGAGAATCGAGCCCGCGGCATCGATGAGGCGGCGCAGCTTGGCCTTCTCGGCGACGATGCGAGCAAAGTGTGGTGCGTTGACGGCGGTGGGAACGCTGTTGGCGAGTTCGAGGAGGTAATCCTCGCCGCCAACGAGGTCGAGGACGGCCTTGTCGCGCAGGAGGGTGACGGTCTGGATGAGGTCGCCCGCATCGCGCTTGTCGTAGATTTCGACGAGGCTGGCGAAGATGTGGCCGTGGGCTTCGCGGTAGAAGTCCTGCTTGCCCGCAATGAGGCCGATGACATCGGGGATGATCTTGGGTTCGAGGATCATCGAACCCAGGAGTGCCTTCTCGGCCTCGATGGCGTGCGGGGCCTCCTTGTCGAACATCTTCTGGGTGCTGGTGAGCGGGCGCGCGGGGCGTCCATCACGCCCCTTCCAGTTGCGTTTGCCACCCTCGCCCCCACCACCGCCGCCGCCGCTGCCTTCGTCTGCCATAGACCGGAAAGTACGGGGTCATCGGGTGGAGGGCAATGGCCCATATCGCGGCGAAAAGGCCGATTTTGCGAAGCGGACGCCACAAGTGACAGGGGAGGATCGGGTTATCCGCAGGGTGTCCACACTGGGACGGCGAGGGGAGGGACAAAGTTCCGAAGTTCGCGCGTTCCGAAGTTCAAGAGTGGAGACTGCGGCGCGGGTTGGGGGAGGCATTTCACTTATCGGGCAAGTTCAAGCTCGCGCTGGCCCATCGCGACGATGTGACCCAGCGTGCAGCCAGCGCAGCCACAGGGGCGCATCAACTGGGTGTAGGCATAGACGCCGCGGGCGGGTGGTTGGGAGGCGTTGGCGGTCGAGTCCGCGATCGCGGGCACCACGGGCAACTGGTGGGCTGCGCCTGCATTGGCCTTCGGCGCGGCCTTGTAGATGCTCGTGCCAGCCTTGATCGTCTCGATGACGGTCAGTTCGTCAAGGTCTTCGATGTTGACGGCGAACGGATCGGCCGAGAGCACGACAAAGTCCGCGACCTTGCCGACCTCCAGCGAACCCTTCGTCTGCTCCTCGAAATGCTGATACGCGCCCCAGATGGTGAGGCTCTTGAGCGCCTCGTTGACACTGATGCGTTCGTCGGCACCCAGGATGTCGCCGCTGCGGGTGCGGCGCGTCACGACCGAGGAGAGGACGCGGATTGCGCTGGGCTGCGCGACGGGTGAGTCGTGGTGCTGCGTGAAGATCATGCCGCGGCGGAGAGCCGACTGTGCGGGCGAGATCTTCTCGGCACGGGCGGGGCCAAGCGTTTCATCGCGGTGCCAGTCGCCCCAGTAGAAGCAGTGCATGCCGAAGAATGATGGGATGATGCCCGCCTGCTTCATGGAGTCGAGTTGATCCATGCGGGCCATCTGGGCGTGGATGGCGACGCTGCGCCGGTCGGCGGGGCCGTGCTTGGCCACTGCGTCGCGCACGGCGGAAATGTACTGGTCGATCGCCGCGTCGCCGTTGCAGTGGGCAAGGACCTGCCAGCCGTTGGCGTAGGCCTTGTCGACCTTCGCGGCGATGGTCTTGTCGGGGAGCGTTTCGTACCCGCGGTAGTTGGTGGCAGCAACCGGGGGGGGCACTTTGTAGGGCGTGGTGAGATAGCCGGTCTTGCCCTGGATCTAACCGTCGAGGTTGAGCTTGATGCCGCCGATGCGGTAGCGGTTCTTGTACGAACGCGAGTACCACGGCGTCTTCATCTCCGGCGGTTCATCAGTGAAGATCATGTCCAGGTACGACACCACGTCAACCTTCATCTGCCCCGCCTCGGCGAGTTTGACGAAGCTGCTGTGGGCCGGGCCGGTGGCGCGGCCTTCCTGCGTGGTCGTGAACCCGTGCGTGATGTACAGGTCCTGGCCCATCACCGCGAGCTGGGCGAACTGCTCAGCGTTGAGCCTGGGGAAGATTGCCATGGCGTAGGTCATGAACGCCGTCTCTTCGAGGACTCCGTTGGGTGTTTTGCCATCGGCCTCGCGGCGAATGACGCCGCCCTGCGGGTCCTTGGTATCGGCGGTGATCTTGGCCAGTTCGAGTGCCTTGCTGTTCATCGCGCCCAGGTGGCAGGACTGGTGAATGAGCAGGATCGGGATGTCCTTGCTCACCTGGTCGAGGTCCTGCCGCGTGGGATGGCGTTTTTCCGCGATCTGTGCATCGTCATAGCCAAAGCCCAGGATGAGATTGAACTTCCTGGACGTCTCGGACTTGGCATACTCGCGAAGGATCTCCTGGATCTTCGCGATGGAGTTCCCTTCGCCACCGGGAGCGGGCAGGATGTTCGCCGATGCCGCCTGGATGCCGGTTGTGAAGACGTGGCCGTGGGCATCGATGAAACCAGGCAGGAGGGCCTTGCCCGCAAGGTCGATCACCTTGGTTCCCGACGCCTTGAACTTCTCGACCTGGGCCTGAGTGCCGACGGCGATGATCTTGCCATCCTTGATCGCAACGGCCTGGGCACGCGGGGTCGCGTCGTTCATGGTGATGATCGGGCCACCGGAGTAGATTGCATCGGCACTCGATGGATCTGCGGGCTGCACGGCCAGAGCGAGCGCATGAGTGTTCAACGAAAGTGCAATCGCGATGGTGGAGCAGGCGGCAACAACGCGGTTCATTTGAGATTCTCATGTCGCAGGCCGCGCAGGCAGCCCGCAAGCCCAAGTTTACTCAACATCCTTTCGCGGCGAACCCACTCTTGATCATCCTGGCCGAGGGCCGATGCTGGCGGAGTGGATGCAGGTGCCTTGTGCCGGAGCTTCCCCGGGGATTGCCTGGTATTCGGGAAGGGGTGCGTTCTTGAATCGAGGTTGGGGGGAATGCCGCGATCGGCGGCACACCCCGATTCGTCCCGATCAGAAGAGCGCGGAGATCTCGCACCACACGTCAGATGCCGTGCTGCTCGCATGATGTGCCGCGAGCGTCTCGCGTATGCAGTTGACTCACTCAGCGCGGAGCGAAACGCAAGACGCACCGACCCAGTGACGTCAAACGGACCCAACCACGCGGCAAATCTCCCCTGGGCCCTTCGGCACCAACGGCTCGCTGCGTTTTCGGTCTTACTTCTCGGCCTGCGCGGCTTTGCACCTGGCCAGCGTCTGGCGGTACTCCTTGAGGTGCGCGTGCTCGGCGGGCAGCACCTTCTCGGCCATCGAAACGGCCTCTTGCAGTTCGGGAAGGGCCGCCGCGGCGTCCTTGTTCTCAAGCCGGGCGCTGCCGGAACGCCACAGCACGCGAGCGAGGAGCGCCGAGCCGTCGGGCGAGTTCTTCCGAAGCATGAGGATGGCCTCATCCCACCCGGCACGGGCTTCGGCGGTCTTGCCCAGACCCTGCTGGACGGTCGCCAGGTTGCTCAGGCCGGCGGCGACATGCTCGTTTCTGGCAGGGCGTGATGCGCGATTGAGGTCCAGCGCCTCGCGAGCGAGCGGTTCGGCCTCCGCAAACTTCGCCTGCTCCTGAACGACCACGGCCAGAAGGGTCAGGGTGTTTGTGATCTCCACGCTCCCTGCGGGGAAGGCCGCGCGGCGGATCTCCAGCGCTTCGCGCAGGACCGGCTCGGCCTCGGCGAACTTGCTCTGCTCGTTCAGCAGCACCGCCAGGTTGTTCAGCGACGTGGCGATGCTCGGGTGTCCCGGCGGGAGTGCCTCGCGGCGGATCGCCAGTGCCTCGCGATAGAGCGGCTCGGCCTCATCGAGCTTGCCCATGTCCTTGAGCAGCACCGCCAAGTTGTTGAGGGAGACGGCAATGTCCGGGTGCCCGGCCGGGAGAGCGGCGCGGCGAATCGCCAGCGACTCGCGGTGCAGCGACTCGGCCTCATCGAACTTGCCTTGGTCCTTGAGCAGCATCGCCAGATTGTTGAGAGACAAAGCGATGCTCGGGTGCCCTGCGGTGAGCGACTCGCGGCGGATCGCGAGTGCTTCGCGGTAGAGCGGCTCGGCCTCATCGAGCTTGTTCATCTCCTTGAGCAGAAACCCCAGCCCATTCAGCGACGACGCAATCGATTCATGCCCGCGCGGCAGTATCGCCCGCCTCATGGCCAGCGACTCGCGGTAGACGCGCTCGGCCTCGGCGAGTTTGCCCTGACTCCGCAGGGCGTTGCCGAGACTGCTCAGGGTGCTGGCGATGTCGGGGTGCTGGGCGGGCAGTGTGGCTCGGCTGGTGGCGAGCGACTCCTTGTACAACTGCTCGGCCTCGCCAAACTTCCTGGCCGACATCAGCATCGTCGCGAGGTTGTTCTGACCCAGCGCGATCTCGGGGTGCCCTGCGGGGAAGGCCGCCAGGCGCGTCTGGAGGGCCTTGCGCATGAACGCTTCGGCCTCGTCGAGCTTATTCAGCTTGGTCAGTGTCTTGGCGAGGTTGTCGTAGGTGCGCGCAAGTCCCGGGTTGTCCGCAATGGGCGCCTCCAGTTGCACCGCTTCACGCAGGAGCGACTCGGCCTCGTCGTAGTTGCCCTGCAGGTGCAGGATCTGCGCCAGGTTGTTCATCGCCGTGCCGACCGTCGGGTCGCTCGCCGGGAGGGCCCGACGCCGCATCGCCAGCGCCTCGCGGAGGAGCTGCTCCGCCTCCTTGAGGTCCGACAGCAGCGAGAGCGGATCGGCCAGGCGATCCATGCTCTGAGCGATCTCCAGGCTCCCCTCGGGGTAGTTGGCCTTTCGGATCTCCAAGGCCCGGCGCAGCACGGGCAGGGCGTCCTCGTACCGCCCCAGCGCCACGAACGTGTCGCCGATGGTGGTCCGCACGCCCGCCTCGACCAGCGGCGAGTCCTTGAGCGAGCCCTCTTCGATGGCCTTGAGCGCCGCCTCCAGCGCCTGCACCACCGTCACGGCGTCCTTGAGCGGCTCACCGGTCACCGGGTCCTTGGGCAGGTTGGCCGGATCAACCGCCGCGAGCATGTCGGACTGGAACTTGACGACCGCGCTAGCGATTGCGGCCTGCTTTTTGGCCTCGGCCTCCTGCTTCCTGGCTTCGGCTTCCTGCTTCTGGGCCTCCGTCTGCTGCACCACGGCCTCGGCCCGCGCGGCCTCGGCCAGTTTCCGCTGCTCAGCCTCGGCCTTCTCGGCCTGCACCGCGAGATCCCGCTGGTCGCTGGCCACCTTGAACTGCCACGCGAAGGCGACCAAGCCGATGAGCAGCGCCGCCGCCACCGCGCTCCCCGCAGTCACCATCACGCGGTTGCGCTTGACGAACTTCTTGAAGCGGTAGGCCGTGCTGGGCGGCGCGGCGTTGACGGCCTCGCCGCTCAGGTAGCGCCGGATGTCCATCGCCAGCCCGTTGGCCGTCTCGTAGCGGCGCTGGCGGTCCTTCTCCAGAGCCTTCATCACGATCCAGTCGAGCTCGCCGCGGACCAGCGTGCCCAGTCGCTTGGGTTCGGTGTGGCGCTTGGCCGCCACACTGGCGAGCGTGTCGGTGTTGGCGCTCAGGCGTGTGCTGGGCTTGGGCGGCTCCACCTCGCGGATGATCCGCTGGATCTCGCCGTACGCGGCGGAGCGGAGTTCCTTGCCCGTGAACGGTGTGGTGCCGGTCAGAAGTTCGTAGAGCAGCACTCCCAGTGAGTAGACATCGGTGCGGGTGTCGATGTCGAGGCTTCCCTCGGCCTGCTCGGGGCTCATGTACTCGGGGGTTCCGATGAGCTGACGGTGTTCGGTGAAGAGCGTCTTCTCGGTGAGCTTGCTTGCGGTGGCCTTGGCGATGCCAAAGTCGATGACCTTCGCGTGCGGCTTGCCGTCCTGCGTCGAGACCAGCACGTTGCTGGACTTGAGGTCACGGTGGATGATTCCCTTGGTGTGCGCGTGCTGCACGGCGTTGCAGACCTGCGCAAAGAGCGCGAGCCGCTCGTCGATGCTCATGTTCTGCTTGTCAGCGTACTCCGCGATCGGCTCGCCCTTGACCAGCTCCATCACGAAGAAGGGCCGACCGAGCTCGGTCGCACCTGCATCAAGCACCTTGGCGATGTTGGGATGGTCCATCATCGCCAGGGCCTGCCGCTCCTGCTCGAAGCGGGCGACGACCTGACGCGTGTCCATGCCCAGCTTGATGATCTTGAGTGCAACGCGGCGTTGCACGGGCCGTTCCTGTTCAGCCATGAAGACTGAACCAAAGCCGCCCTCGCCGATGAGCTGGAGCAGCTTGTAGGGTCCGATGCGCGTCCCCGGCACTTCCCGCGGCATCGACACCGCGGTCGGCGAGGCTCCCAGTGAGTCGATCGTCGCCGCATCGAGCACGCTCGAGGCGGCGGTGGGCATCGAATCCCCCGCGGTAGGCGATGCGAGAAACTTCGCGGCAGCCTCGTGGGCACGAAGCAGTGCCTCGACCTCCACGCGCAGCGCATGATTCGAACCGCACGCCTGAGTGAGGTACGCCGCGCGTTCGGATGCATCCAGGCCGATCACGTGTTCGAAGATGACTTGGAGCTGCCCGGCCATGGTGTCTGCCTTTCACGTGCCATCGTGCATGCGCTGGAAGAGCCACGCACGCGCAAACGCCCAGCGGCGATCGACCGTGCTGATCGAGAGCCCGAGCGCCTGGGCCGTCTGCTCGATGCTGAGCCCCGCGAAGAACCGAAGGCGCACGATGGCCGCGCCATCGGGGGACTCTGCCTCCAAGCGACGAACCAGGTCATCGAACCTCACGATTTCCTCGGGTTCCTGTTGCGAGAGCCCGGCGACATCCTCAAAATCGCTCATGGACTGCCGCGGCACGCCGCCACCGGCCTTGAGGCGCATGCGCCCCTTGGCATGATCGAGCAGAATCTGCCGCATCGCCTCCGCCGCCGCGGCGTAGAAGTGGCCGCGCCCCCTCCAGGGCACCTCACGCGGGCCAGCCAGCTTGACATAGGCCTCATGCACCAATGCCGTCGCAGACAGCGTGTGCCCGGCACGCTCGCCGGCCATCCTGACCTGCGCTGCTTTCCGCAGCTGCGCGTACACCAGCGGCAGCAGCCGTTCGGCGGCCTGCTTGTCTCCGCCTGCCGCGGCGACCATGAGGATGGTGGCGTCCTGAGCCGGAGCGGAATCCGGCGTGTGCGGTGGCGTTGCCGGTTGGGGTTCGGGTGAGGGCATCTCGAGAATCATAATCGATGGGGATGCGAGAGGGAGGGATGCTGTGGCGGGGGAAAGGGAGAACAGGGGGAAAGGCAAATTTCAGAGTTCAGAATTTCAGAGGGTGGCGGTTTGGGGAACGACTTCTCTCTTCACCTATCCCTGAGAGCCGGTGTTGCGTGCGAGAGGGGGATTTGGAGAATGCGCATGCTCTGGGGAAAACGGGGGAGGGAGGGGGTTGGAGGAGATTGGGATCAACGCGTGTACGAGCGAATGAAGCGACCCCGGCGCGGACGCGGCGGGGTCGCTCGACGGTTTGTCGTGCCACGGCGGGGTGAAGATCAGCGCCGGCGACGGGTCGCGAGCAGACCGGCCATGCCCAGAAATGCGACGGACCCGGGCGTGGGGATTGTCACGGCCCAGCCGCGGTACTCGCCGTTGTAGCGACCTTCGCCCACGAGGGTGGTGCCATCGAGGGAGATGTCGCGGGTGTACTGGAGTTCCCAGCCGGAGAGGTCGATGCCCAGCGTCGGAAGGTAGGTGTTGAGATCAACAAGTCCCAGGGTTGGCGACCAGAGCGTGGCTCGTACGCTGAAATCAAAGAAGCTGTAGCCACCGATGAGTGAGCCATCGGCACCGACGGCGTAGGCGATGGCGTTGGTGGCACCGGGCAGCATGCCCAGATCCTGGGCGATGCCGTTGGTCCAGATCACGGCGTTGCTTCCGCTGAATCCGGCGACCACCGCGCCGTCGGCGCTCACGCCAAACGCGCTGGACCAGGGATCGGAGGGCGAGAGGAGTGCCAGGCTCTGCATGCCGCCTGACTGTGTCCACTGGAAGGCGCGATCGCCATCGGGCGAGCCGGCCACGCCGACGATGGTGCTGCCATTCCCACTGACGCGGCGGCCTTCAGACCAGAATCCGCCGGGCAGGTTGCCGAGTGGTTGCATGCCGCCCTCACTGGTCCAGCGAAAGCCGGTGGGGTTGAACTCCGCGTCCAGCGACGAACCCGTGACGACGCTGCCGTCGCCGCTGACGCCGATGCCAAAGGAGGCGACTCCGCCGGGAAGCGTGCCCAGGCTTTCGAGACCGCCGCCCGCGGACCATCGATAGGCGAGAACGGTCTCTTCGGGCGTTGCGATGAATGCGTTGCCGACGATCACGTTGCCATCGCTGCTGATGTCGTCGGCGGAGGCGAGAATCGCGCCAGGCAGCAGGCCCAGATCAGTGAAGGCGCCCGCCGACCAGCGATGCGCGCTTTCCATGTTCACATTCACGGCAACGGACGTGCCGTTGGCGCTGACGGCGCTGGCACCGGACATCGAGCCGACGGCGGGTACGCCGATGTTGGTGATGGACTGAGCGAGTGCGGACGAGGACATCATCGCCGCGGCGATGATTCCGGCAACTGTCGAGTGATGCGAGAGAGTGACGGTGTGGAACGGGACATTGGGCGGACGATCGAGGGAAGGTGCGCTCATGGAAATCTCCTGCAGTTCTGGGACGGGGCGATGACGCCCGATCAGTGGTTCATTGAGGAAAGTGAAACAGGAAGCTCATGACGACCCTGGCACTTTCATGCTCAGGGTCACGGTGAAGCTCGGTCGTGAATGGAAGTGGGCGAGATCAGCGGTGGTGGCGGCGGCGGCGGCGCGTCACCATGAGACCTCCGAAACCCAGCGTCGCAGCGATGCTCGGCGAGGGGATCGTGGCGAGCCAGGCGCGGGTCTCACCGTTGAAGTTGCCCTGGCCGACCAGCGTGTTGCCATCGAAGGAGATTGCGGTGCAGATCTCCAGGTTCCAGCCTTCAAGGTCGATTCCCAGCAGCGGCAGATAGGTGTTGAGGTTCACCGCACCCATGGAATCGCTCCAGACCGTTGCCGACTGGTTGAACGCATCGTCCGCCACGAAGCCGCCCGTCAGCAACCCGTTTCCGCTGACCGCGTACGCACCGCCGACGCTTCCGCCTGCGAGGTTGGGGAGGATCTGCAGCACACCGTTGGTCCACCTCGCGGCATTGGAACCGTCGTAGCCGGCGATCACGGTGCCATCGAAGTTCACCGCAAAGGCATTGCCGCCCTCGTTGAACGGCAGGGGCTGCATGCCGCTGGCCTGGGTCCAGACCATGGGAAGATAGTCGCTCTCGCCGACGATGGTCGTGCCATCCCCGCTGATGGCATTGGCGGTCGAGGAGAATGCTCCGGGCAGCGTGCCGAGGTCCTCGGGCGTGCCCGCGGCGTTCCATCGGACGGCGCGGAAACTGGTGTCGTTGAAGCTGGTCCCGCCGACGAACTGGGCATCGGCGCTGATGCCAGCACCCATGGCGCCAAGGTCGCCCGCGAGGTTCTGGAGAAGTTCGAAGCCCGAATCTGGCTTCCAGCGGAACGCCGCACTTGTGGTGCCCGACTGGTACCCGCCGGTGACGGTATTGCCATCGTTGCTGATGCCAACGGCCCAGTAGAAGTCGCTCTCCGGCACCTCGCCTATGTCTGACATGCCAGAGCCCTGCGACCAGCGGAACCCACGCATCTGGTCGAAGAGGCCGACGCCGCTGTTGCCAGCAACATGCTGGCCGTTGCTGCTGACAGCGACGGCCTGGGAAAACAGATGGTTGGTGTCGAGGACGCCCAGGCTGGCGAATGTCTGGGCCATGGCACTCGAGGATGCCAGTGCCGCCGACGCGAGGACGATGCCGCGGGAGGCGACGGTCCAGCGATGGCGCTGAGGCAACGAGCGGCTGATGTGTGAACGCATACCTGCGGACTCCGGTCTTGATCTTTCTCCACGCCATGTGCGGCCGCACGTGGACCACCTGGCAAGGACTCCGCCCACCAAGCGACAGAACCGGAGGCTTCACCTCAGGATTTCTCGATAATTGTGATGCAGGCCGTGCTGGCTGACCGCCCCTTGGATCGCATCGAGGACTTGTCGTATGCCGAAGCCTTCATCGTCCCGCAGTCGGAGCGTGGAGCGTTCGGCAGAAGGCTCCCGAGGTCGGAGCGGCGATGATCGGACTAACAACGCGTATCAAGGCAAGCCGGAGTGAGCGGGCCTGAGGGAAGCCCAGCGGCATCACCGGGCGTGCGGGCTCGCACCGCCGCACTCCGGGCACGGAGCCTGGGCCGGTATGCCAGCACGTGTGTACCCGCATGCGCAGTGCCCGGGGCGTCGGCGCAGACTCGGGATCGTCCATGCGGCGACCGCCGCGGAGGGCAGTGCGATCATCCACAGCGGAATGATGACCACGAAGTTCTTCGGCTTGCTCCGCAGACGTGGCCGCCACTGGAGAGGATCGAAGTTGCTGTCATTGGGGTCCATGCGCCCGTGGGCGACGGCGCTCCACCCCACGCTCTCGGGCGAACCGGGCACAAGTGCCCATCCGTACCAGACCGCGCCATTGCTCACAGTCAGATTGCGGAACTCAGTTGCGGTCGTGTGTGCAAGCAGGAACCAGCGGAAGCGATTGGTGACAAAGAGGGCCAACGTCGCCACCAGCGCGATCATGGCCGCGGCGAAGACAACACACGTTATTGTGCGGCGTCTGGTGGGCACGACCGATTGTATTCAACCACGGTTCAGGGGTGTGCGAAGGGCCGGTCTACTTTGGGTCGAAACGCTTCACTTCGTGCCAAGACATCGGACTGTCCTTCACGCCGCGCCGTCCCTCCTCGAGCACCACGGAGGTATTGGACGCCTGAATAATCCACAGGCCAAAGGGGGACGTCGCAACGCCCTGGTCGGCCTTGCCTCCCAGGCCCCCACTGGTCTGGAATGTCGAAGCCACGAATCGAACACGCACAGAATCCTCACTTGACATGACGCTCAGGGCCTCCTGGCCATCGGTGTTGGTCGTGGCTCCGGCGAACGCGCCCACAACCATGAAGTGTGCGAAGTCGATCTTCGGCGCGGCGTGGCGTGCCATCGCGCCGTGTTGCACATCCACACCGATGTGTTCCGCCCACAGCGCATCCCACGCGGCCTGATCATGGACCAGAACGAACCGCGGCGTCATGATCTTGCTGTCATGCCCGACGAGTTGAACCGCCGGAAGCGTGTCCTTGACGGGTGCGGGTGCGGACATGCCCAACGAGGCGACCCCGATCATCAGGGCGATCGATGATGCGGCAACGACATTGCGAGTGAACATGAGCGGCTCCTTTCCAGGAGACCATAGTGGATTCTCGGTCTGCGGAGTGTAACGAAAACGTCACATTGCACGGTGACCGTCGAGACATGCCCGCCTTTCTCTGGCGTGTTGCCGCCATCGGGATCATGGATGCATCGCGGGTTCTGCCGTGTCCAGCCGATAAGCCGGCGCGGAAGCTCGGCCGGGTGATGATGCGACGCGGCGAGAGTGAAGTAGCTGGCTCACTGCCTTTGATTGCTGCTCCCGGAGCGGCCTTCCCAACGAGCTCCGGCGCGTTGGACGATCACCACGGCGACGCACCCCAGCGATACGCCGATGGGCGATGCAAACCGATCAAACCCCGTCAGTCGCAGGAGTTGCACCGTACCAAAATTCACCACAAATCCAGCAAGGAACATGACAAACCAGAGTACGACGGACCTGCGATTCATGATGAGACTCCATGATCGTGGCGAGCTGGATGCGGTCATGACGGTCGGCCGTTTGCATGTTATCCATGTCGGGCAACATAGAGCGGCAGGATCACGCCAGATGCTCCCATGGAGGTCGCGTGCTTCGTTCGGCCGGGCGGCGAGATCGTGTGTTCGCTTCCATCGGCGGACCGCATGTCCGTGATCATCGAAGCGGCCCGCGCGATCGGCGCTCGCGTTGTTGGCGATGACGACGAGGAGTACGGCCCTGAGACACCGCTGCCGGTCGAGGTGCCCGGGAGCGAATGTGTCGGGCGCTGGAGGCGGGTCGAGCAGATCCTTGGAGTCTGGATCTTCATCGGAGCATGGTTCGGCGCGATTGCGATGGGTCTGTGTGGCGTGAGCTACTGCTTCTGGTACAACTGACTCACTGGCGGTGCTTGCCAAGATCAGATCAGTGACACTCACTTGTTCGAGGGCGTTTCATCGCATCATCGCGGGATCGCGGCGGGCCACCGTGACCCGCCGCGATGGAAGTGGCGCCTCACGGGTTAGAGGGAGCGGTTGGCAAGGGTGCGGCCTGCCCGCTTTCAGCTTTCGCGAGTGCCGCGGCTTCGGTTTCGCGGCGGACCTGACTGGCATTGAGCCAGACGCCCAGGCCGCCGATGATCATGCCCCCGATCACGAGGAATCGCGCCGCCGCCTGGCCGCTCATGCTCATCGACATACCCATGAGGCGTAATGTCACCGGGGTATCGGTGACGAGTTCGATCATGATGAAGAGGTAGATCAGCACCGCGAACGCGGTGATCTTTGCATAGCTCGCTAACGTACCAGCGCGTGTGCCAGCGCTCGTATCAGGCCTGTGGGACAACATTGAGATCGAAACGAAGCAGAGCATCGTCAGGAGCGGCGTGAGCCATTCGTTGACCCACGCGATCTTGAACGACTCGCCGACAATCGCCGCCACGATGGCCAGTCCGGCGAACGCAACGTACAGGAAAGATGCGTATTTGACCTTGAACATGACCAAAGATAGCCACACCGTGCCATCGGCATGGCACCGTGGGATCTGGTGGAGTAGGCCCGGGATTGCTGCGACTGTTGTCGCCGCAAAGCCCGGGGGGGCGATGATCGTGTGCGTCGCTTGGCATGAACGTGCAGGTGAAGGACGAGTCAGTGGCGGGCCTGCTGGTTGGAGCACGTAGAGCCAGAAGCCCGGCATCCGATGACCGCAGCCAGCACGGCCGCGAAATCGGCGTGCGCGGCACACCATGTGCGGCCCACCCGCTCAACGGCTTCGATCAGGTCGGCGGCGCTGAGACCCGGAACATCGCGTGCGGGCTGACACCCCATCAGATCAACCCCTCATCCACCGCCCTGAGCACGGCCCGGGTTCGATCCCTTACACCCAGTTTCTCGAGGACCGCCGAGACGTGGTTCTTGATGGTTCCCTCGGCGAGGTTCATGGCCGTGCCGATCTCTCGGTTGGTGAATCCCCCGGCAAGCAGCCGTAGCACTTCCAGTTCGCGGTCGGTCAGGTGCGTGGGCGTGTGGCCGCGCGTCTGAGTAGTGGACTCGCGCATTTCACGGATGGTCTGACTGACGCGGGCCGTCACCGCAGGTCGCACGAGCGTGCCGCCCGCCGCGACGTGGCGGATGCCATCGAGGAGCGAATCAAACGTGACATCCTTGAGCATGAAGCCTCGTGACCCCAATGCCGCGGCCTGCAGGAGTGCCTGATCGTCATCGAACGTCGTCAGGATGATCACGCGGCAAGGCAGCGCCTTGGCGCGAAACTCGCCCAGCAGCGCGACACCATCGAACTCGGGCATGCGCAGGTCAAGGAGGATCACATCGGGTCGGTGGGTCGCGGCGAGGCGTATGGCTTCCTCGCCACCGGCGGAATCAAACACGACTCGCATATCAGGGGCGTGCGCAAGCAGTGCGACCAATCCCTGGCGGACGAGCGACTGATCATCGATGATGCCGACGGAAATCACGCGTGCACCTCCGATGATGGCGTGCGAGGGAACCTCACACGGATACGTGTCCCCCGCGAGGGATGTTCAATGGCCAGTTCGCCGCCGATGGCATCGAGCCGCTCCCGAAGTCCACGCAGCCCTGTCGCGGGGGTGATGGGTCCGCCGATGCCGTCATCTTCGACGCGAAGCTCGCCATCCGTGAGTTCGACAACGATCTGCGAGGCGCGAGCGTGCTTGCGAGCGTTGGTGACCAGTTCCTGCGCGGCCCTCAGCAACGTCTGACCGAGGGCATCGCTCAGCGCGGGGCCCGACGCGTGCGTCCGCACAATGACACGCGGCGTGCCCTCGTCCTCCTGCATCGCGTTCAACGCTTCAACGAGTGCCGTGGTCGGCTGCTCTCTCAGATCCGCCACCACTGCTCGCAGATCTCCCAGCAGGAGACGCGTGAGTGCGGAAGCGCGGGCGATGCCGCCTCGCGCCTGATCGGGCTCGCTTCGCTCGGCCAGTTGCAGTTGGAGGCTGAGTGCCACGAGGTGATGGCCCAGAACATCGTGGAGGTCGCGAGCGATTCGCAGACGCTCGCCATCGCGGGCGCGTGATTCAAGACTCTGGCGTGCAGTGGTCAACTCCTTCAGTGTGCTGGCCAACTGCTGCCGGAGGCGAGACTCTCGCAATGTGAGGCGTTCCAGCGCGAGCAACACAAATGAGAAGACCGTGAACGCTGCACCCGCGACGAGCGCGATGGGTGTGGGCCACGCGTTGAGATAGATGCCAAGCAGCAATGCGTGCTGCACAATCACCCACGGCGTTGCGACCGCGGCGGGCAATCGCGAAAGCTGCGAAGCCACCACGACGAGCAGTGCTCCACCGGTGGCCACTCCACCGATCACGGTGGGAATCAGCCAGTTGGCACCCAGCGCCGCGATGGTCTGAGCCAAGAGCAGGAGCCCCACTGCCTGAGTGCCGCGGGTGGGGATGGCCCACCAGGAGCACGCCGCGAAGGCGGCGGAAAATGCGACGTAGCCCCCCCACCATGCCATCAGTCGCCAGGATTCGAATGCGTTGGGATGCGTGAGCGTGACCCACAGGTTGGGTGCCGCGGCGAGCACCACGATCGCCGCGGCGGCCGACCACCCGCGCTTTGTCGGTTCTGGCTCCATGCGCCATTCTAACGGGGCAGTCTCCCTGAGGGCGGGGTGCGGACCCGTGCCGGAAGTCATGGGTCGGGGCATGACCACCGACACTTGGCAGAATGGGGCATTTGCGGTACATTTCGTCAGTACACATGCAGGTGCACGGACACGACGGGCTGTCGGCCCGAGCACCAAATCACTGACACCCCTTACCAAGGACATGACCATGACACACCGAACGCCTTCATTTGCTGCCCGACACCCGAGCGTGATTCCTGCCGCACTCGCCGCGGCGGTGCTCCTCGTGAGCGGATCGGGCTGCGGGCGTCGCGAATCCACACCGGTGGCCGCCGCGGCCCCTGCTGCAACGGACCCGGCACCACAGGACACAGAATCGCCAACGGCCATGAAGTGCTCGCTGCGTGAAGCAGACCGTCCGCTGCTTCATCCGATTCATGCGGGCGTAAACGTTCGCGTCGACGGCGATGCGATCAAGGGCACCTACACGCGGTCACGCGGCAAGGCCTTCGGCGTTGCGTACATGCTCGAGTCGATCGCTCTGGCCGACTATGCCACCATCGAACTCTCGATCAAGACCAGCCCTTCGCAGCGCCCGCAGCTGTGTCTGACGGATGCCGCGGGCGTCGTGTGGAATGCCCCGGCTCTGAGCAGCTCGACCGCCGATCAACTGCAGTTTGACCTGACGCGTCTGCAGCCGGATCCGTTTCAGAATGGCGGCCGCACACTTCCGCCGAGTGCGGACCTGAGCACGATGAAGATGCTCACGATCCTGGATATCAGTGGGTTCATGGGTGGAGCGGAGGTTGTGTGCGAGTGGACCATTGACGGCCTGGAACTGCTGCCGCGGGCGCAGGCCTCGGCGCAGAGTTCGGGAGGTGGGCGATGAAGGGCGATGCTCCGCGTGCGGCGTGCCGCGTCACTCAAGCAGCCCTCATGATGGTGGCGGTGATGGCGATGGCCGCGACGTTCAATGCCGCGATCCATGGCGAATCACCCGCTGCGACCGCTGCACCTGTGCAGGTGCCGCAGCCAGAGGCCGCGGGTACCGACGAGCTCCCTGCACCGCTTGCCTACGAGGCCACGTTCTTCGACGCCTTAAATGCGCATCCGGAGCGGCGTTTGGAAGCACTGGAGCAAGTCCGTCGCCGCGTGGCGCAGGAGCCGGATGATGCGCGGGCGGTGCTTCTGCTGGGCATTGCGCACCTGTGGATCGCTGCGGAGAACCCGCCCAGCCGCGAGAAGGTGATGGAGCATCTGGTGCTGGCTCGTCACTACTTGGAGCGTGCGTCGCAGCTCAATCCGGCCGATGATCGGATTCCCAGCTGGCTGCTGAGCGTGGAGCTTGGCTTGGCGCAGTCTGAGGGGCGCGAGGCTGACGCGACCGCGAGCCTGGCGAAATTGCTTGAGCATGCGCAGCGAGACCCGTGCTTTCACAGCGTTGCGTATGCCATCAACGTCTGGGACGGGCCGCGGGAGCGTCCGGAACTGGCGCAGGCGCAGAAACTGCTGGAAGCAGCCGCGGCGTGCAACGCGGAGGACCCATCGGTTCGCAACATGAGCCACTGGCCACACAACGTTCAGGGGTTTCTGGTGGGGTTGAGCGATGTGGCGCTCAAACGAGGCGACCGTGCACGGGCACTGGCGTCTCTTGTGACGGCTGAATCGTGGCCGGGCTCGGAAAGCTGGCCGCACCTCTCACAGGTGCAGCAGCGTCGACGCGAGTTTGAGGAGCGGGCCGCGAGGTTCGCCGATGATGATGCATCCAACGACCCGGCGTTCATCTTTGAACGGGGCGGGCCGGTGTCGTGCAGTTCGTGCCATCAGGGAACGCTGCCGAAAGGCCCATGAGCGAAATGGCGTTGGGTTGTGAAGGGCCAATGGAAGGGGCGAAGGGAACCACCCCCAGTTGATTGGCGACCGTGAACGCTCATGGGTTGCCCAGTCGGCGCTCGCGTTCCGCCCGCCACTTCGTGGCCTCATCGAGGGTGCCTTGCGCCTGAGCCACTTTGATGAGGAGGTCGAGTGTTTGCTTGAGCATGCTTCGGACCTGCGGTCCGTCAGGGGGCAGTGCGGAGAGTGTCTCATACGCCCGCAGCAGGGGCGTGTGCGCCTGCGCATACGAACGCCGATTGACAAGTGCCTCTGCAAACTTGACTTGTGCTTCAACCGTGCCGATGTGTGAGGCGCCGAACACCGCACTGCGTCGCTGCGCGGCTTCCTCGAACAGCGGCACGGCGAGGTCTGTATTGCCTGCCTGCGAGTACTTGGTTGCCAGGTGCAGCATGCCGTTGATCACATCTACGTGGTCGTTGCCGAACTTGGCGCGTCCCCTGGCAAGTGCATCCTCCCAGTGTCGCAGGGCTTCTTGCTCCCTCCCCGCCTGCCACACGGCCGCGGCGAGATGATTGAGCGCTCCGATCGTCTGCGGATGATCGGGACCGAGCTGGATCTCGCGGAGCTTGAACGTCTCCTCGTACAGAAGCAGCGCGGAATCGGGCTTTCCGACGGCCATGTAGGCATTGGCGAGGTTACCCATCGCGAGAAGTGTCGCGGGGTGATCACGACCGAGCCGGTCGCGGAGGTTGCGGAGCACCTCCTGATACAGTTGAATGGCCTTTTCGTGCCATCCAAGACCCTGGCATGCGTTGGCGAGGTTGCCGATGGCGACGACCGTGCGGGTATCGCTGCGCCCGTACGTGCGTTCCATCAGCGAAACCACCTCCTGCCACGCGCTGGCCGCGAGATCGGTGCTCCCGTTGAGGTCGTTCACCTGCGCGACACTGAAGAGCGCCGCGATCATGGCGGGACCATCGGCAGCGCGTGTGGCGCGCCGCAGCTTCAACGCCTCGCTGGCAAGGAACGTGGCCCGTTCGGATTTGCGGGCCGAGGCGTTCATGACCGCCGCGGCTTGCATGTCGCCGATGACCTCATCGTGCTCAGGTCCGAGCACCTTGCTGCGAAGTGTGAGCGTTTCCTCAATGAGCGGGAGCGCGATGTCGAGCTTTCCAGCTTCGAAGTAGGCGTTTGACAGTGAGCTGCGGATCTGCAGCGTCTGTGGGTGCTCGCGGCCGAGTTGGGCCTCGCTCGTATCGCCGGCCCGCTTGAGCAGCTCCGCGGCCCGCGCCGCGTCGCCCAGCCCCAGAAGTGACAAGGCGAGGCGTCGCTGCATTGCGACGACCTGACTCGCGTCGCCGATGGCCGTGCCATCGAGCTGGCGGACGGCTTCACCCAGATTGGCGCGAAGCGCGGCGCGGAACTCTGGCACACTGCCGTAGCTCATGCCCGGATCAAGGTCTGCGAAGACCGATGTGAGGATCTGGTTGCCCTGGGAGGCGAACGCGAGATTCGCTTCGGCTTCGACTCGCCGCGCTTCCGCCGCGGCGAGCGCGATTCGTTCGCTGGCGGCGCTGCGATTGGCTCGCATCATTCCAATCGACGTGCCCACGATACCCAGCACGAGTGAAAGCCCCAGGACGCCGCCACCGATGACCCCTGCGCGATGCCTCCGGAAGAACTTCGTCGCCCGGTAGCGTCTGCTTGGCGGCGCGGCGGTGATCGGCTCACCACGCAGATAGTGTTCGATGTCCAGACCGAGACTGCTGGGTGTCTCATAGCGGCGCTTGCGGTCCTTTTCCAGAGCCTTCATCACGATCCAGTCGAGCTCGCCACGTACGAGCGTGTCGAGCCGGCGAGGCTCGATTTGCCGGCACGCGGCGACGGAAGCGAGCGACTCGGTGTTGGCGACGAGTCGTGCGCTTGGTGTTGGGGGCTCGACCTCGCGGATGATTCGCTGGATCTCGTCGTACGCCGCGGCTCGCAGCTGCTTGCTCGTGAATGGGGTCGTGCCCGTGAGCAGTTCATAGAGCAGCACGCCCAGGGAGTAGACATCGGTTCGCGTGTCGATGTCAAGGCTCCCCTCGGCCTGTTCGGGGCTCATGTATTCGGGCGTGCCGATGAGATGGCGGTGCTCGGTGAAGAGTGTCTTCTCGGTGAGCTTGCTCTGGGTCGCCTTGGCGATGCCGAAGTCGATCACCTTGGCGTGCGGCCGTCCATCCTGCGTCGAAACGAGCACGTTGCTGGGCTTGATGTCGCGGTGGATGATTCCCTTGGTGTGCGCGTGCTGCACGGCGTTGCATACCTGAGCAAAGAGCGCGAGTCGCTCATTGATGCTCATGTTCTTCTTGTCGGCGTAGACCGCGATGGGGTCACCCTTGACCAGTTCCATGACGAAGAACGGCCGCCCGGTCTCCGTCGCACCGGCGTCGAGGACCTTGGCGATGTTGGGGTGGTCCATCATCGCCAGGGCCTGACGCTCCTGCTCGAAGCGGGCCACCACCTGGCGCGTATCCATGCCCAGCTTGATGATCTTGAGCGCCACCCTGCGCTGGACGGGCCGTTCCTGCTCGGCCATGAAGACAGAGCCGAATCCACCTTCGCCGATCAACTGAAGGATCTTGTACGGTCCGATGCGTGCGCCCGGCCCCTCGCGCAAGGGGAGTGCCGCGGAGCCTGAGGTGTCAAGCGTCGGCATCTCGGTCGCGGCAGTCGGCGAGGCCATGAACCTGGATGCGCCCTGATGAGCGCGGAGCAGGGCATCGACCTGTGCGCGAAGGGCTGGATCGCCGCGGCATGCGTCGGCAAGATAGGCATCGCGCTGCGATTCCTCGAGGCCGATCACCTGTTCGAAGATGTCCTGCAGCTTCCCGGCCATGACTGACACCCTTCAGAGTCGCTCGTGCATCGGCTGGATCAACCACCCGCGGACAGACACCCGGCGACGATCGACGGTGTGCGTCGAAAGTCCTGGGTAGTCTGCCCGATGCCGACCCCCGCGAAGGCCCGCGGCCGCACGATAGCCGCGACGAGCGGGGGACGTCAGCCTCCAAGCGACGGGCCGGCGGATCGGACCTCACGATTTGTTTGGATTCTGGCATACAGGCCAAACGCCCGGCCAGGACGGGGGAGGCGAGGGGCGGTACGGCCTCTTTCGGTATCGCGGACAATGCGTTTGAGGTGCCCTCGACCCGTTGTGAGGTCGAGACGCCGCGGGTGGGTGACGAAGGCGCGTCGTAGGTTGTCTCCACGCCGCGAATCTCTCAACCAAAGTACGCGACACGAAGCTTGGCCAGCAGCTTCGGTGTGACCTCGTGCCCTGACCCGGATCCGATCACCGCATCAATGCCGCAGAATGGGCACACGGCGGTCTGACCAGGCTCATCCTGTTCACGTGCATCAATCCACCGCGTGATCGCCCCGGGCGGGAAGGTCTTTTCGCAGTGGAAACACCCACACTGCTCACTTTGCTCAATCGCAGCGCGGTGATACCACGATGTCTTCCAGATCGGCCCCAGTTTCTGGCGCGGCAGTTTGTGCTCACCCATGGTTCCCGAAGGTAGGTGGACAGCGGATCGATGAACATCGCGAGTGGCCCGCTCGTTTGCACCCGGTCTTGGGCTCGTGGCACCACGCAGCGCGAGAAGGCTCGTTCAAGATCTCATTGCACGCCGGTCACTTCGGGGCCGAAGTCAACGCCTTTGAGTCCGCCGCGGGTCCAGCGGTAGCGGCCGACGAAGCTCTCGGTCGGTGCACCATTGGAGGTCTTGGGTTCGTAATTGAAGGGCGCGTAGACAATCGTGGTCGGTCCCGCGTTGGGCGCGTTGGGCTGCCAGCCGGGGCCTGAATCGGCTGTCTTGCGTTCGACCACGGAGCTGTCAAAGTGCAGCACCGGCTGCGTGGCATTGGGGTGGGCGAAGAAGAGCTGGGTGCGGCCCGTGTGTCGCTGGTGGGTGTCGTGGAGATGCACCTTGACGGATGGGAATGCAATCTGATCAACACGCGTTGCACCGAAGCGGGTGTTGCTTGTGACGCCGTAGGCGTAATGAGAGACGCTGGCCTGGACAAGGCGGCTCCCCAGTGGGCTTCGGTCGTAGGTCGCCGGCGGCGTTTCGTAACTGCTGCTGAAAGGCTTGGCCCGCATCACATCGCCGCCGAAGCCGCTGAAGGCTGGCTGCAGCGGCCCGAACGCACTGGCATTGAACCCTGCGATGTCGTTCTGCCAGAGACGCAACGGGCGATCCTCCGGACACGCGGCAATCGGCACCGGCAGCGAGACCGACATTGAGTCGAGCAGCACCAGATGGCTGTAATCGATCATCGGGTTCCAGAGGAAGACAAAGCTGAAGTTGGGTGATGCCGGAGCGCGGCGGCGGATGATGTCGGTCGCCTGTGCCGCGTGCGAAGCGGAAGGGACCGAGCCGAGGGGTTGGACGAGATCCGCATACGTCGTGGGCGTGTTGCCGGGGGTCCAGGAGAAGGCTGCGGTGAGGCCTTTGAAGTCGATGGCGTATGCCGCGGCGGAGGTGGAGATTTGCCGGAGATTCGACATGCAGATCGTGCGACGTGCGGCCTTGCGACCTCCCGAGAGGGCTGGAAGGAGGATGACCAGCAGCAGGGCGATGATGGCGATGACGACGAGCAGCTCGATGAGTGTGAAGCCGCGGCGCGACTGGCCCGCAACGCGAGGGGTCGCGAAATGGTGAGCGGGAGTTGCGGTGCATCCTGGGAGCATCAGTATCATCTCTTGAAACGTCTGGCCGATTGTGCTCGCTTCACTTGGCACTGCACATGGCACTCCAGAAGTGCCGACGAATGACGACCCGGGTGTCCGCAGAAGGCGGACCAAAGCCGGATCAGTGATGGTAGATTCGTCGCGCACGCTGCGCGGATGCACGGATCGAGACACGAGCATCGCATCCCTCTGGTGCCCCGCTCCCCGGCGCGTCGGAAATGAATGGAGCGCTGGCCACGCATCGGAACAGCACCAGTCGGATCGACGCCGACCGGGTTTCCTTTTGGGCCTGTGGAGCCTTGAAAGCCGCTGCGGTGGCAAGGCCTTTGCCGTTACCTGAGCACCAGCGTGACGGTTTCGCGATGGAGGGTCCGCGCAGTTTCGGAGGTCCGACCTCGCGTGATGATCTCGAAACCAGCCTTCTCAAGCACGCGGATGGATGGCCCGTTGTGCCCCGCGGCGGTGGCGTAGAGCGGCCGCCGCGTGAACTCGCTGAGCATCAGGGCAATGGCACGGGTGGCGATGCCGCGGCCCCAGTGGTCGCGGGTGATCCAGTAGCCGATGGAATCGGCCCCTTCGTGTGGAGCGATGTTGATGGAGCCCACGAGGAGGCCATCAGCCAGGATCACACGCGGCGTGACTCCGGTCTTGCTTCCATCACTATCGGCGAGAATCTGGTTCCAGCGGGCCTGAAATGTGGGCCAATCGCGTGGTTTGGTGCCTGCGAGCTGGTTGGAGGCTTCATCGAGTTCGAAGGTGTGAAGCGCGGGGATGTCTGCCGCGGTGGTGCGGCGGAGTGTGATCGCTGATGGCGTGAGGGCCGACATCTGAGGACTGTAGAGCCGATGCTTGCGAGTGCCGCTCGCGTTCGTTCCATCACCCGGACCACCCTGCCCCACTCCCGCCCCCCACTCCCGCGGCTGCGCCACCGGTGCAACCTGCGTTCCCGCCACTCATTTCGCGCGGATCGGAGCAGGCAAGGTCAAGCTGCTTCGCCCAGCGACCCCGAGCTGGAGGACGAGGAGTTGTCCCAGACCATCTTCAGCGCTTCGCGAACCGGTCACGTAGAGGTCGTTGAGTGCTGGCCCGCCGAAGGCGACATTGCTTGGATGTTCAAGCCCCGTTTGATGACGACGCAGGATCTTGCCAGTTTGATCAAAGACGACAACGTCGCCGCTTCCATAATCGGCCATGTAGACTCGACCGGCCTGATCAAGGGTCATGCCATCGGGAACGGATCGTGCATCCGGGAGCTTTGACCACACGCGCCGCCCGGAGAGGATGCCCGGCGCGGTGATCTGAAACTCGATGACCTGCTGCGAGCAACTGTCGTTGACTAGAAGCGACCTGCCATCGGGTCGGACCACGACTCCATTGGGATAGCAGAAGTCACCCGCTACTTTCGTCACGGTTCGCGATGAATCGAGGTAGTAGACACCGCTTTGCAGCGCAGTTCGTTGTTGCTCTGCCTGGGCGGGTACGGTAACGTAGAAGCCGCCATCACCATCGAGGGCAAGATCGTTGGGTGTTGCAAGTTGCGGTGCGAGCACTTCGATCAGAGCGCCACCGGAATCGATGTGATGAACACCGCCCCTGGCCGCGAGCAGGTGCGAGCCATCGGGCAGGATCTTGTGACCGTTGGGCTCAGTGGTGCGGTACCAGATCGACGGCGTTTCGGTGCCGCGGAGTGTGTACACCGCCTGGCGATGGAGTACCGACACGAACGCTGCATCTTGAGTGTCGAAGACGATCCCTTCGCAGTACCCGCTCAGGTTGGCGACCACTCGAGGCTCGGCCCGCTTACTGGCGCATCCGACTGAAAGCAGAAGGAGTCCGAGGGCGAAGCAGGAGCCGAGTCTCATCGCGGGCGTCGTGCGCGTGCTGCGGGCGTTGCGAACGGCTTTGTGATGCAGAGTGTTCAAATGCGGCACCTTTGGCTGATGCGGGGCGGAACGACGAACGAACAGGCAGTGTATGGGACCAAGGCAACGAGACCACATTGGCCCTGGGCCGTCGCGGCTGCGAGGAGTGGGATGCAGGATGTCGAGGGCGAGCAGATCACACTCAACGCCGTCGGCAGTCAGTGACGCCGATGAGCCGAACCATCAACGCGAGACTGCAGCGGCATCGGCCTTGACACCCTGGGCAATGAATCGCCGCAGATACTCGCCATTCACAGTGATCGTGCGGTTCGACCGGCTCCACGCCGCCCCGCCCTGACCTCCGATGAAGTCAACGGTTACCTGCGAATGCCAGTCGATGCGTTGGATCGCCGACTCGATCGCGGACCGAAGGCTTGGCTCGCCCGCCTCGACGAAGGACTCCGTGGCTTCATCGGCACGGAAGCGAGCCTCCTTCGAGGGCCTGCCCGCGGGCATCATGATGGGAGCGAGCGTGCGCCGCCACGCGCGGTGAATGTCGGCTCCGTAGTCGCGTGCCTTGGACCGTTCCCGCTCGGACATGCCGACAAGGTCGGCGACACCCGCGTATCGCTGATGGTCGGCTGCGATCGCCAACGCGGCGATCTGGTAGGCTCGACGGGCATCGCTGTCGTGCTCGCCCCGCACCGTCCACTGATCACGCGGCACTTCCTGCGCCTCGATCATCAGCGACTTGACGCGGGCCGAAATCACACGCCCCGCGTGCTGGGGAAAATGCTCGGTGAGCATGTGGGTGGCGAAGGCATCGGCCATGGTCTCTTCATTGCCTAGGACCATGAGATCAAACTCACGGATCACGGCGTGGCCCAGTTCGTGCAGCACCACATGCAGCGTGACGTCCGCCGCAAATGCCGAAACGGGCACCACGGAGAGCGGTTCGCCCGCTGCGGCACCTACCGCGGCATCCGGCACGGCGTATCCCGGCACTGGCGGGTGCTTGCAGTTGATATGCCGCCAGAACTCCACTGTGGTCTCAAACTTCTTCTGATCAAGCTTGAAATGGTCCGCGGCCGCGCGTCGAAGTGACTCCCCCGTCTCATGCGTCTTGACCGCAGTGTTCAGAAACGCTCGTACTTCAGCCTCGGGCCTGGACTCGGCGCGGATCAGGACGTTTGAGAGCACATCACGAATGCCTTCGGCCGTCTGCATGTTGATGTCGCAACGGAGCTTGAGAGTCCCACCGGCCGCCGGTGCCACGGCATCGGGCTGTGCAGCCGCGGCGGGCGGCTCAGGAATCATGGGCAAGGACTCTTGAGCCAACGCTCGGGCAGCGGGAAGCACATTGATGGCCAGAAGTGAAGCGCCAATCAGAAGCCCCACGCTTGATCGCAGTCGACATGATTCCATTGGTAGCCCTCTCTTCTATGCAGGAAGCTCTCGACGATCGCAGTACGTTGCGCTCCGGGTTCTACCGTATTCCTCAGGTAAAGGATGCAGCATCAGCAGGCCGGAATCGTCGCGGCGGCGCCGAGCTGATGCCGCGGCACCAGCTCGGCGAATATGAGATCTCACCAGGCCGAGCCGTGGATCCAGCCACCCAGAACCCGCGGGAGCCGCGCGGCCCGCGCCGGATCGCCGCCCGACAAAAGGCATGTCCGGCTCCGTTGACACTGCACCTATTGGCCGGTGCGCCCATCCGGATGCTCGCGCAGGCGACGCAGTTGCACGAGGAACTCGTTGCTGGGTTGAACGTGCAGCGAATAGAGCTTCTCGGTCGCGTCGAGCAGTTCCATTGCCTCGGTGCGTTTGGCCGCGTCGACACGGCTTCCTGCCAGCAGGATCTCGGCCAGGTGCACGCGTTCCTGGAGGAGGGCGTAGTGCTTCCCGCCGTGGAGGCTCACCATCGAGTTCACGACGTCGCGCTGGAGAGATTCGGCTTCATCGATCTTCCCCTGCCGCAGGCGGATGAGCGCGAGGACGCGCCGGGCGCGGTGGAGATTCTCCTCTGCACTGGCATCCTTGGGTGCAGCCTCAGCAAGCGTCTTGATCGCGGCATTGACGAGCTGCTCAGCGTCCTCAAGTTTGCCCTGATAGAGGAGTTCCTGGGCAACATTGCGGCGAGCACGGGCGACGGCGGTGCGGGAGTGCTTTGGATTTGAGAGCAGGCCATCCAGGCGGCCCCGGAAGAAGTGCTCTGCCTCGGCGTACTTCCCCTGCGCGTGGAGAATTCCAGCGAGCGTGGACATGTGTCCCGTATTGGGGAGCGATCCGGGTTCCTTGAGCGCGAGGTCGTACTCGATGGCGAGACGAGCCGCGCGTTCCGCCGCGGCGTAGTCGCCAAGATCGCCGTAAATCGCGGCTTGGTAGATGAGCGATGAAGCGACCGCACGTGAGGTCGGTCCGCTGCGTTCACTGGTGAGGTCGAGGTGCTTCTGAGATTGCTCAAGGGCATCCTTGAGCATGCCGCGATCGTGCATGGTCGCGCGGAGCTTGCCACGAAGGAGGATTTCGGCCTCGATGTCGCCGGCGAGGACACCAGAATCGATCTGAGCCGCGGCCAGCCGGAGTTTCTGATCCAGGGACTCGATCGTTGACTCACCGGCATAGGTGCTAGCCAGCGATTCGACCATGGTGGAGAGTGCTTCAGCCATTTTGGAGCGGCGTTCGGCGAGCACGAGGGCGGCCTGCTTTTGTTCCTGGGCTTCGAGTGTGGAAAGAGCGAGTTGATCGCCGCGGCGGCTGAGTTGGAGTGAGAGGACCCCGAGAAAGACGGTGAGCGCCAGAATCAGCAGCACCGCGATGGACGCGATCGAGACGGCAACACGCTGACGACGCACAAACATCCGCGCGAGGTACCGGAGCGTCGGCGGCTGCGCCATCACCGGGCGGTTGTCGAGAAGAGCTTCGAGATCAAGCCGCAGTGCATCGACGGTGGCGTAGCGGGCCGATGGGTCCGGGCAGAGCGCCCTGAGGGTGACGGCATCGAGATCGCGGGTCACCAGCGGATTTGCAAGTGAAGGTCGCGGCGGCGTGCGATGTTCGGCTGCAAGCTTGAAGATCTGCGCGGGCGTCGGGTTTGGCCCTGCACTGGCGGCAGCGGGATCGGTGCCGGTCAGAACGCGGTAGAGCAGCGCGCCGATCGAATAGACATCGACACGGGTATCGGCAGGTTGAGGGAAACCTGGTTCAAGGGTGAGTTGTTCGGGCGCGGCGTAGCCGAGGGTGCCCAGAAAGCTGCCCGTGGTCGTGTGCGATGCACCCGCGCGTTCATCGATCAGTTTGGCAATTCCGAAATCGAGGATGCGCGGACGTGAGGCCTCATCGATGAGAACGTTGGAGGGCTTGATATCGCGGTGAATGACGCCGCGGGAGTGAGCGTGCTGCACTCCATCACAGATCTCGATGAAGGTGGCAAGCAGCGTCCGGAGCGAATCCGCGGATCTGGGGAGCACATCAGCCCAGGCATCAATTGATCGCCCCTCGATCCAGTCGAGAATGAGCCAGCGTTGGTCCGAAGCTCGTTCCGCGGCAACAACCGAGACGATGGCCGGGTGCGAGAATGTGGAGAGGACAAAGATCTCGCGGTCAAAGCGAGCGGATGCGGCCGCGGGCCCGCCGAAGAGTCGTTTGGCCGCGACGATGCGTCCCGTGTCGGACTGACGGGCGCGGAAGACGGTGCCCTGACCACCCTCGCCGACCTTCTCGAGGAGTTCATATCCCCGGGGAGGATCTGGGAGGCGAACGGCGACAGCGCTGGCGAGTTTGGATTGCCAGGAGTCATCTTCGAACCCGAAGGCGGTCTTGAGTTCCGGCGGCGAGTCGGGGGGGAGGGGCGGGGTCACGACGAAGGCCCCGGGGAGAGCCGCGATTCCTCGGCGGCGACCTGTTCACTGACGAGTTCTTCCAGGCGAGCGCGGATGCGCTGGCGGATCTTGTGGACAGCGTCTTCAGAGGTTGCGAACTCGGTTGCGAGGTTGCGCGTGGACATGCCGCCGAGGGATCTCTGGAAGATCTCGACGGATCGCGGCTCGAAGGTGTCGTGAATTGCGGCCATCGCGAGGCGGAAGTGGTGCTGGATCCATTCGCGTTCCCAGTCATCGGAGAGCGCGGACTCGGAGGGGGCTCCAGGAGGGACTAGCGGGCCTGCGGGGGAATCTGGACGCGAGCGTGCCGGAATTCTCGTCAGTTCGGAGCGGATGCACCGGAAGAGGTAGTCGCGGAAGCGGCCGCGGGATGGGTCATAGGTGAATCCGGGCATCCTGCGGGCAAGGCTGGCAAGCACGGTTTGTGCCACATCCTCGGCATCGGAGAGCTGCACCGCACGGGAGAGGCAGAAGCGGATGATGGCCTCGCGGTAGAGAAAGACGAATTCGATCCACGCAGCGTCGTCGCCTGAGGAGAGGCGCTGGAGCAGCGTGGCACGGGTCTGTCCCAGTCGGGGAGCCATAAGCAAGAGTGTACAGCCTGCGGCGAGGAATCCTGCGGAAAACTTTCGAAGGCGCGTCCAGAAACATCAGGCCTGAGACTAGTCCCAGCGAGACGAGTGTCCATCACCATGACTGTAGAGAGAGGATCAAACTTGAAGACTTCGATGTGCGGAGCGATTGCAGCGTTGCTTGTGACGTGTGGGACGGCCATGGCGGCGCCGTTCACGTACCAGGGCGAACTACTTGATGGCGGCGTGCCCGCGAACGGGGTGTATGACCTGCAGTTCTCGCTCCATACCGCGCTGCTGGGGGGTGGGCAGGTCGGCGCGACGCTGTGCGCGGACAATGTGACGGTAGTGAACGGGAAGTTTGCCGTTGAACTGGATTATGGGACAGCCTTCGACGGTTCGGAGCGGTATCTGGAGATCCAGGTAAGACCGGATGCGGGCCTGGCGTGCGGCAACAACGCGGGTTTCACCACGCTGGGGCCGCGGTCGCAGGTGACGAATGCTCCGATGTCGGACTTTGCAAACCAGGCCGGTGCGGCGGCGAGTGCGGCGGACGCGACAAAGCTGGCTGGGCAACCCGCGACGTTCTATCAGAACGCGGCGAACTTGACCGGTGTTCTGGCGGATGCCCAGCTGTCTGCAAACGTTCCGAAGCTGAACAGTGCCACGAGTGCGTTCACCGGGGCACTGACGGCGGCATCGTTCTCGGGGGCCGGAACTCTGCTGACGGGTTTGAATGCGACGAACCTTTCGAGCGGCACGGTTGCTGATGCTCGGTTGTCCTCGAACATCCCCAGGCTGAATCAGGCGAACGTGTTCGCGGGCGGGCTCAGTGCCGCGTCTTTCACGGGTTCGGGCGTGGGCCTGTCGAACTTGCACGCCACTTCGATCACCACCGGCACGCTCGCGGATGCGAGGCTGTCGGCCAATGTCGCGCTGCAGTCGGGTGCAAATGTGTTCACGGCGATTAATGCGTTCAACAGCCAGATCGCGGCCAATAGTGGGATGAGGCTGCGTGGAGAACTGACCGTGACCGGCCCGGGGTCCTCACTTTTCGTGACCAATCCGAACAATGCGGGCGCAGTACTGCGGCTGGACTGGAACACGGATGTGGCGAGGCTGCAGGTGGGAGGGTTTGGAACAGGCGCGACCAACGGCCTGGATATTCAGAACTCGTTGGGCACGACTCTGCTGCGGGCCGATGAAGCCGGAAGAGTGGGCATCGGAACGGCGGCACCGACGAATCGCCTGCATGTGTCGAATGGACTGTCAGGAGCAACGGCGAGCACCGCGAGCGAGATTGTGCTGGAGGACAACTCGAGCTCGTACATGCAGATCCTGACCCCCGATGCGAGCGAACGGGGCCTGGCGTTCGGGTCGCCCAGCAGCGGATTCGAGGGTGGGGTGTATTACAGCAACGCGACGGGATTGAGCCTGCGAACGGGTGGCAACGGCACGCGGATGACGATCAGCCCGACGGGAGATGTGGCGTTTGCCGGGCCGGTGACCATCCCGTCGACGCAGCGGTTCGTGATGCTGTCAGGGCACTCGTTCACGGCCGTCTCCGGGATGTCTCGCTTCGGTTCGCAGTTGATCTCCAATGGTGGCACTTCGACCGGCTTCGCGTCTGCCGCAGTGCAGTTGCCGCACGGGGCTCGCGTGGACGGGGTCACGGTGTACGGCGGCGACTTTTCGACCAACAACTTCACCGTGACCCTCGTGAACCAGCAGGTTGATCCGATCGGCGCACCGACCACCATGGCGACCGTGACATCATCCGGCAGTACGGGGACCACCAACCGCTGGGCGACTGCCAGCATCACGGATGCCACTGTCGATGTTTCAACGCAGTTCTATTTCGTGCAGCTGTCGATCCCTGCAAACACGGCGGCGCAGGACCATGCCATCCTGGGCGTTCGAATCGCATACTCCATCACTTCGCCGCTGCCGTGATGGCGCAGACCCCACGAGGTTCAACATCAATCCCGATGGCAGCGTTCCGACCTCTCACGGGTGGAGTGAAGACCGTGTCAGGGGCGGCCATGGATCACCCTGGCACCCAGGTCGGGTCGCCGTTCGCTGATCGGACGTGTGGGGGCTGGTCAGAGGGACGGAGCAACGGCACGTACGCCGCGGGGAGAGCGAGCAAGCCGCTCAGCCACGAGGACGGCAGGACTTTTTGACCAGAGTGGAAAGACCTGCGGCGTTTGTTTTCAAAGAGCGCTCACAGCGTTCAGAATCACGATTGAACGCGCCGAGCAGCGAGATGGCGTTTCTTCAGGAGCATGACGATGGTTCGGATGATGCATGTGATTTTGATGGCAGCAGGGATGGCTTCTACGGCGGCGATGGCGGACCCGCCGCACATCGTGATCGAGCAGTTCGAGTTCCTGCCGCCGTTTGCCAATCAGGGTTCGGCGCAGGTCACGAGCGTGAATGGTCTTGGAGACTTCTGCGGCTATCTGGCAGGCGCGATCACGCAGGAGTTTGAGTACTACGGCACGCGGGTGGTCATGGGTGGCTTCTCGATGATTCCTAACGCCATCAACGATACGGGAATGGTCGTCGGCAGCTCCAACGCAGAGTTCCCGCCCTCTGGATATGTGCGTAACGGCTTCTCAGTCCAGAGTTTCGGGAATCGGTCGTTTGCGGGTCTCAACAATGCGGGCTGGATCGTTGGAGAGAAGGACATTGCCACGGGCGGCCGCACGGGAATCCGCCGCGACAACTTCGGCGAGACCGTGCTCCCTGGGACTGGGCTGACCTTCTGGACGCACATCGATGATGAGGGAACTGCGTACGGGTGGGAGGTTTCAGGTGTCAACATGCACATCGTCCTCAAGACGCGGCAGGGTCAGATGCGTGATCTTGGGACCTTTGGCGGCTCGGGCGCACGGGCTTTGCATGTGAACAGCCGCGGGGATCTTGCGGGATACACAGTCGGATCGGGGGAGAACCCACCGCCGAAGGAAGGTCTGGCCGTCGTGGGAGGAGTGGTGCAGCACATCACGACGCGGAATGCGAATGACGCAACGGCTCTGGCGGTGACGCTCGATGGGCAGATCATCGGAACGGATCGCCCGCGTTGCACTGATCGCTGCCGTGGGAATGTGTGGGTCGTGAAGGATGGGGTGCGATTTGATCTGGCGACGGAGATCGCCGCGGTGTTTCATGTCACGCCTGATTTCACGGATGCCTTCGCAGCCAGTGAAAACGGCTGGATCATCGCCCGGGGATTCAATCCGGTGGACAACACGTTCCGGCTGATCCGAATCAAACTCCAGGTCGTTGTCGATGCCGATGGAGACGGGCTGCTTGACAGCTGGGAAGCCCAGGACGGCGGGATGGATGTGAACCACGATGGTGTCGTCGACCTCCGGCTGTGGGACCTTGGCGCTCGCCCTGATCACAAGGATGTCTTCATCGAAGTCGACGCCGGGACAGTTCCTCTCAGTGACACGGCAGTGTCGCAGGTGCTGTTTGCCTTCGAGAATGCGCCCGTGGAGAATCCGGACGGATCAACGGGCATTCATCTGCACATTCAGCAGGACGAAGTAGGCCTGCCGCTTCCGGAGGCGGTATCCATTGCAGGGCACTTTCCCGAGGGATTTGCTGCGACCAAGGCAGCGCGGTTTGGAACAGCGGCGGAGCGAGCTGATGCCAACAGCATCGCGATTCTGAACGCCAAAGCGCAGGCTTTTCGCTATTGCATCATGTATGACGGGATCCGGTTTGTGGGCAACTCCGGGTACATCGGGCTGGCAGAGATCACGGGCAATGACTTTGTCGTGAACCTGCTGGATCCGATCTTTCACGATGGATTTCGGGACATCGACGATCAGGCATCCACCTTCATGCATGAGCTCGGGCACACGCTGGGCTTGCGACACGGTGGTGCGTTGGATGTCATGGATGTCGGAGGGCCTCGTTCGTATCAAGGAAAGCCCAACTACCCCAGCATCATGAACTACGCGCTGACGCATCCGATGCGATGGAACCGCCGATTCTGGACGCTGGATTTCTGCCGCGAAGAACTGGGCACGCTTCGAGAAGACTCTCTGGATGAATCAGCGGGCATCCGATCGACGCTGTATCAGGCCTACTCGATGCCCTACGGCATCGGCTCAGAACTGAACCGCGGCATGCGACTCGTACGGCTGAATGGAACGGGTGCTGATTTTGACGACGATGGGGTCATTTCAAGTCGCCGCAACCGGGTGAGTGCGGACCTGAACTTCCTGCCCCCGCAGGCTGGGATTGCCGGGACTGGCGAACCGTCACCGAGCGAAACGATGCGCGGGCACAACGACTGGGCCAAGCTTGTGTACCGCATCGTTGCGGATGCACAGGAAACGGACCACGACATCACGCTCGCACAGGGATGTCCTTCAAGTGCGAGTATTGCGTATCTTGACGCCGCGATTCCCGGAGCGTGCGTCGCGGATGTCAATGAAGATGGTGATATTGATGGATCTGACGTCAACGCCTTCTTTGAAGCCTGGGAGAACGGCGATGCCGCGGCAGACTTCAACGCTGATGGCGGCGTCGACGGCGCCGATGTCGGCGAGTTCTTCGCGGCATGGGAAGCTCGCACGTGCTGACACAACACGATCACAATGGGCTCCCACTTGTGAAAACAAGCACTATCAAGGGCCCGCGGGCCAGGACGGGCCAAGCCACCTCAAGAGTCCCGACCACTCGAACCATGGAGCACCTCTCGTCGCTCGCAGGCTCCGCGCGTGAACCGAGGCAACGAAGCAGGCGACGTCGGCGATGGTCCTTGCAGTCCGAGTTCACTCTCAACTGCACGACTGATCGGACTCTACGTGCTGCGGCTCCCCCACTCCCGACCTCGCGAGGCTCGTCGCAGAGTCCACGCACCCATGCTCTTGATGCGGTGTTCCCGCATCATCGGTTGATTTGTCCGACACACACTTTCAGGAGAGTTTTCATTATGCAAGACCAGAATCACAATCGCTTCGAAACGGCCGCTCTCGTCACAGCAACCATCGCAATGATGCTGACAACAGGGGCTGCTCATGCCCAGTCGGCCGGGACCTCGGTGCGCACCATCGCCGGGAGTAATGGCGACCGCAGAACGCCGGGAGTCGGTTCCAGCACTCTGTCCGCCGCCAGCGACAGTTCATCGGCCCAGGGCGTCTCGGTCCAGGCGAGCGCGCTGGCGAGCCCCGGCGTGCTCTCCACGTTTGCCAGCGGCGTCGGCGGAACCGCTTTCCCCTTCTTCGTCACTGGCTTTTCAGAGGCCAATGCTTCCTTCTCAGATGTGATGGTCATCAGTGCCGAAGGCAACGTTGAGAACGGCCTGGCCTTCCACTTCCTGCTTACCGCAACCGGCGAGGTCAGCGGCAGCGCCCCTCCGCAACGCACTGTTGTCGCATCGTCGGAGTTCACCTCACCTACACGGTTCCTGGTGGCGCACCGACCACGACCACCGGCGGAATGATCGCTGGCGTGGAATCAATCCTGAATCCCAACCGCACCACGAGCTTCCGTTCATTTCAGCGTGATATCGGTCTTGGATTCGGGATCATCGCCGTCGACATCATCTGGACGCGGCAAGCTGCGGGTGCTGGCGGTTTGCCCGTGAGCCTTTCGTTCTCCAGCCGTTCACGGATTGCCTTCGACGCGGGCGGCGGCTTCAACAACGGCAGCTTCGATGCCGTCGCTGACTTCGGCCACACGCTGCGTTGGATCGGTCTTGACAGTGTGACCAACCTCGATGGCACGCCCTTTACAGGTACCTTCAGCGTCACCAGCGCCTCGGGCTTCAACTACGCGGTCCCGGCACGGTGCATTGCGGACTTCAATGAGGACGGCGGCATCGACGGAGCCGATGTCAGTGCCTTCTTCGCGGCATGGGAGAGCGGTGATTCTTCGGCAGATGCCAACCGGGACGGTGGTGTCGACGGCTCTGATACCGAAGCGTTCTTCGCCGCATGGGAAGCGGGCGGGTGCTAACACCGCGACACAGGAGTTGGACGCGCGCAGCGGGATTGGAGCTTGAGAGAGTGCGCCACACCGATGGAACGCGCTTCACCGGTTCCATCAGCGTCACCTGCGCTTCGGGCTTCGATTACACGATCCCGGAACCAAGTGCTGGGGTCATCATGCTGCTGAGTTGTGCCGACGGAGCAGGGCTCAGTCGACAACAGACTGGGTCTTTGGCGCGAACGCATCAGGATTCAACAGGCGGCCCTTCTCGCTGGCTCCCTTTTCCGATTCGGGGATGATGCGGTGCTGCTGCGCGAGTGCATCCTGACGCACGCCGGTGACCTGCCACGAGACTTCCGTGCCGCCGCGTGAGGTGCGGATGGTGAACTGATTCGGTGCCTCAACGCCGATCTTCCTCACCACCTTGGCGAGCACGAATTCATCGGCGACATCGTCCGGGTCGATCACGGTCAACTGATAGCGAAAGTCGCGGTTGAGTGCGCTGAAGTAGGACGGAAGTTCGATCGTTGCGTAGCCTGCCGCGTCGGTGGAGATGGTGCCGTTGTAGATGTTCATCATGTCGGGGCTCTCGACGCACGAGTGGGAGAGCGTCTTGTTGAACGGATCGAGCGGATGATCGATCCGGAACGCCTTGATGCCTGCGGAGAATCCGTTGGTGTCGCGATCAAACGTCGCGATGGTCGTCTCGCCGCCAGCGGTCAGATCGATGACCTTGAGGGCGTTGGCAACGCCGTCCTCGCGGAGATAGATGCCGTTGGTGTTGGAGGTATTCTCGCTGAAGAGGAGTTCGCAGACCTGGTCCGCACCGCCGGACTCAAGGACCATCCGACCCAGTGTCCCGTTGCCTCTGATTCGAAGGTTCGCATTGACTGCCGTGCCTTCGGCAACGTTGATGCCGATGCCGCTCTGGGCACTTCCAACACCTGGGATGAGATACACATTGCCTCCCAGGCCGCGGATGCCGGAATCCGCGGCGGGAGAATCTCCGCCGCGGACGACCGCGTGACCGCCGTTGCCCGAGGTGGTCGCTCGCCCATCTCCGCCGTCTCCAGCTTTGATCAGGCACCTCCCGCCGTCTCCGGCGTTCCCGCCCGAGAGGGGCGTGTTTCCGCCCGATCCTGAGGTGAACTCGGCGGTTCCGCCATCGTGAGTCAGGTACCCTGAACCCGCGGCGATTGACACTGGACCTCCGACCGTAGCGGGTGATGTGCCGAGTCCGGCGCGCAGCGAGATACCCGAGCCATCGAAACCGACAACCTGGAAGATCGGCACATCCGGCTCTCCGCCGATGACCTGCAGCACACCGGGCGTTGCGCTTGTGGAGTACCCTGGCGACCCCAGATGCATGCCGGTGTGGTTTCTGTTCCATCGGATGAACCGCTCGGTCACCTTCTCGATCGACGTGTCATCCGATGCGAGCATCGTCCCGGTGATTCCCAGATCCGCGACGCCCAGCGTCGAACCGACGAGGACCAACCCCTGCCCCGCGGCGGTCACGGTGTTCGAGTCCGCGGCTGGCTCCCATTGGGTGCCGTTGTGCTTAAGAACCTGACCGGCCGTGGGGACCGTGGAAGCGAGCGGGATGCCGCGGAGCCTGGCCACGCTCACAGCCCCGAACGCGCCGCTGACATCGCCTGCAAGCAGGGGCAGCCGAGCTTCGGGCACCGTTCCCGTCGCCAGTGACGCGGCATTGAGGGCCGTGAGCCCTGCGCCATTGCCTGAGAAGGCGTTCGCGGCGTTGGTGAAGGTGTTCACGCCGGTGAAACTCTGCGAGGCCGACCGCAGACTCACGTTGGAACTCAACCTGCCATCAGCGAGAAGACCGGTGAGGTTTGCAGCATTGGTGTAGAACGCGCTGGTCTGGCCGTTCAACAGCGTTGCGCTCGCGGCATTGGTTGCGCTGGCGGAGGTCAGCGCGAAACTTGCGTGTGGCGTTGCGGTCAGTGATTGCCGCGGGGCGAGGGTGGTGTATCCGGTGGCATCGGCGCAGCTGGGGGCGGAATCCTCCCGAACGCGAACTTCGAGAAAGCGGGCCTGTCCACTGGCGAATGCAGCACCGAAGTCCAGAACCACGGTGAAGCGGCCTCCGGCCACCTGCACGTTATCGGCACAGAGCTCAGCGGCAATGGGCAAAGTGCCGCCCGCACTGGCGAACAGGGAGAATCGCAGGTCAAACACGCCCTCGGCCGGCACATCCCCCGATCGGAGTTCTCCCTGGTAGGTGAACGCAGAGTTGATGACCTGCGCATGTGAACCCGCGCACGCCATGGATGCGAGCAGGACGGACGCCAACGTGTGCTTGAGCATGAGTTCCTCTTTCCGGAGTGGTATGTACGCTGCAGCCGGGTTCATTGCAAATGCAGCAGCACGATTCACGTTCGAAGGTACCTTCAACGCAGTGAAATCGGACGTGCGAACCCACGCTGGGAAACTCGGCGCGGTGAAGGCTCATTCGGCTTGGGTTGTGGACCATCCGCGAAAACGGCCCCACCACTGCTCAGCCAACCTCGCAGCGATGTGCGCGTTGCCACTGCTCGATCGCAGGCGGCCAGTTGGCACGCCGAGCCCGCCAGCTTCCGAAGCCTGTGCAGTGAGCAAGGGCGATGCTTCAGTACACGTTGGGTGGACGTAGCCGCTGCCCAGTTATCGGCGCATGCCTCAATGTGCTGTGCCGAATTGAACGCAACAAGACTCTTGCACGCCTGACAGCGACCATGGCCGTCGCGTGCGCAGTTCACGTATCCACTCACGCCCTGGGGTGTGGAGGAGCCTTGCGCGGCCCCTTCTCCCGGGCTGCACGTGACGTTGCATTCTGGGATTCCTGCTGGCCAGCAGATTTCTCATCCCGACCAGGACCTCTTGAGCTGCTGCGGTCATGGGATGGGTTTCGCCGCTCATCACGCGGGACATATTCAAGAAACGTACCCATGCGCTGCCACAGATCTTCAAGCCGATCGATCTGTTCACGCGGCTTGGTGCCCAGCATGGTGACGACGCGAGCGGTGATCATTTCGGAGGTGAGCACGGAGGGGACGGCACTGTCGAAGGGGCCAGCCGCGGGGATGTGGAGTTCGCACCAGGTCTTCGTGAGCGATGCGAGCGGTGAGAGCGGGCCATCGGTGATGGCGACGATGGATACACCAAGGTGTGCCAACGTGCGTGCCGTGACGATGGAGTGTCTGCGATAACGGGGAAAGTCGTAGATGACGGCGGTGTCGCCGGGGCGTGCGCTGCAGAGCTGGCGTGCCGCGGTCTGTTCGTGAACAAGATTCACATGCGGGCGCACCATGGAAAGACCGCTGTGCAGGACGATGGCGCCAGCCATCGAGGTTTCACCCGAGAGAATCCAGACCGATCGGGCGTGGGCGATGGGTGCTGCGAGTGAATCGAGCCTGGCATCATCGAGTCGCTCGAGTGTTTCGTGCACGGCCTGCTCGAGGGCGGTGCGGATCGGCGCGGCGTGGGCCCCCTCCCCCATGTTGCGGATGCGCTGGCTGGGGCTTGAAAGTCGCTTGGCGACATCCTGGCGGACCCAGCCCTGCAGGCTCGTGAATCCATCAAAGCCAAGTTTGGTGGCAAAACGGACGATGGACGGTCTGCTGGTGCCGACTCGATCGGCGATGTCGGAGACGGTTCCGAAGGCGAGCAGTGTGGAGTCCTGAAGCAGGAGTGCACTGATCCGCCGTTCGGTAGGTGTCAGGTCTTCATTGACGCGTGCGATAAGTTCTTGAAGAGACATGCTGGCATCCGATTGGTCATTTGGTTACACTTTGTGTGTCGTAGTGTACGCTTCATTTCAGACCCGCCCCGGAAACGGGGACACCCGCTCGGGAGGATTTTCCGATGTCTCTGACCCAGGAATACGTGCAGACCGACCGCGAACGTCGCTTCCTTGAGCGTGTTGTGGATACGCAGTACAAGCGTGAGATCATCAACGGCCTTGCGCCGTTCCTCGATGAACGGGCCCCGGCCGACATGGCCACGTTCTACAACTCTGATGAACTGGTGCAGCTGCGCGTGCTCAAGGGCACGGCCCGCGATGTCGAGAAGCGCATGCCCGTGAAGGTCACGCGTCACTACTACGACCTTGCCACCAAGAGCAAGCCGATGCAGCGCCTGGTGAAGGCCAGCCCCGATGAAACCATGGACCTGGCTGGTTCGGAAGACCCGGGCCATCAGATGGACTACAGCCCGGTCGAAGGCCTGCTGCACAAGTACGAGATGGGTCTGCTCTACGCTGTCTCAACCTGCTCGGCACACTGCCGCTTCTGCTACCGCGAAGAGCTGATTGCCCGCAAGGAAATCGAGCGCAAGGACGGAACGGTCGCGAAGAAGGGGCTCGCCGAGATTCCCGCCGTCACCGAGTACATCCGCGATTTCAACGCCAAGGTCGCGGCCAACGGCGGCCGTCACCCTGATTCAGGCCGCGAGAAGCTCCGCGAGATTCTCCTCTCGGGCGGCGACCCGATGGTGCTGAACAACTCCAAGATCGCGGCGTGGCTGGGCGCACTCGCCGAGTGCGGTGTCGAATCGATCCGCATCGGGACCAAGGAGATGGCCTTCTATCCCAAGCGCTTCGATGAGACCTTCCTGGCGATGCTCGATGCCTTCCACGAGACCTATCCGCAGGTCGGGCTGCACATCATGGTGCACTTCGAGCACCCCGATGAGTTCCTCGTGAAGGATGACAACGGCCAGTATGTCCAGGATGAACACGGGTTCTACCAGTGGGTGCCCGATACCGGAGCCGCGATGCGCGGCGTGCTGGCCCGCAGCTGGATCACCGTCGAAAACCAGACCCCGATCATCCGCGACATCAACGACGACCCCGATGCACTTCGCATCATGCAGCGCGAGATCAAGCGTGTCGGCGCTGACAACCACTACTTCTTCTGTGGCCGCGACATCGTCGCGTACAAGGCCTTCAACGTGCCGATCGAACGCGCATGGCAGATCCTCAACGAATCGCAGAAGGGTCTCTCGGGCGTTGAAGCCCACGCACGTCTCTCGATCACGCACTACAAGGGCAAGACCGAAGTGGTCGCTGTCACCAATGAGCCCATCCCCGGACTCAAGGGTGCGGAGAATGGCGTGCTCATCTTCAAGCTCCTGCGCAGCGTTGGCAGCGCGCCCGACCGCTGCAAGGTGTGCATCGTGGGGCGCAACCCCAAGGCCATCTGGTTCAACGACTACGAGGATCGCGTCCTCTTCGATGAAGCAGGCCTCTTTGACTACTCACGCGTGAAATGCGCCACGAGCCTCACGACCCACTGATCGGTGCACGACGATGATCGACAAGAGAGTTCAAGGACCTTCCAGCGCTGTCGCGGACATCCGCGACGGCGCCACCGTGATGATCGGCGGGTTCGGCGAGGCAGGCAGCCCCATCGAACTCATCCACGCGCTGATTGACCAGGGGGCCCGCGGCCTCACCGTCATCAGCAACAACACCGGCAGCGGAGAAGTGGGCCTTGCCGCACTGCTCAAGGCCGAACGCGTGGCCAAGGTCATCTGTTCCTTCCCACGGACTGCCAACTCCACGGTCTTCCCGGATCTGTACCGCAGCGGCAAGGTGGAGCTTGAGCTGGTTCCGCAGGGCACCCTCGCCGAGCGCATCAGGGCCGGCGGTGCAGGCATCCCTGCCTTCTTCACTCCCGCGGCGGTGGGCACGCCGCTCGCCGAGGGCAAAGAGTCCCGCGTCTTCGACGGCAAGGAGTACCTCATGGAGCGCTGGCTCCGTGCTGACTTTGCGCTCATCAAGGGACGCTGCGCCGACACGCACGGCAACGTGATCTACAACAAGACGGCGCGGAATTTCGCCCCGATCATGGCAATGGCATCAAAGGTTGCCATCGTACAGGTCAGCAGTATCGTGCCCGCGGGGGGCATCGACCCTGAAGCGGTCGTGACCCCGGGGATTTTCATCGATCGCGTGGTGGAGGTGGCCCACCCCAAGCATGAATCCGAACTGGTCGCCGCGGGGGCAACCTATCCATGAGCACTGAAACCGAATCGATCGGCTGGACACGAGACCAGATGGCGCGGCGAGTCGCCATGGACATTCCCAACGGCTCGTACGTCAATCTGGGCATCGGCATCCCCGAACTGGTGGCCAAGTTCGTTCCAGAGGGCCGCACGCTCATCTATCACACCGAGAACGGGCTGCTGGGCATGGGGCCTTCGCCTAAGCCCGACGCAGCGGATCCTGAACTGATCAACGCCGGCAAGCGTCAGGTGACGGCGTTGCCGGGTGCCGCGTTCTTCCATCATGCCGACAGCTTCGCCATGATCCGTGGCGGACACATCGATCTGTGCGTGCTCGGAGCCATGCAAGTGGCCTGCAACGGCGACCTGGCGAACTGGTCAACTGGCGAACCGGGAGCGATCCCCGCAGTCGGCGGCGCGATGGATCTGGTCGCTGGCGTGAAGTCGGTGTGGGTGATCACCCAGCACTGCACCAAGGAGGGGGAATCCAAGCTGGTCGAACGCTGCACCTATCCGCTCACCGGACGGGGCGTCATCAATCGCGTCTACACCGAACTGGCCGTCATTGACATCACGCCTCAGGGCTTCGTGGTGACGGAACTGAGCCCGGGCGTGGACTTTGACTATGTGCGGGCCCGCACCGGCGCCCCACTGCTGCAGGCGAGGAACTCATGACAACCGCAAATCTGCCCATCACCCACCCTGTCGAAACCTCTCAGAGCGCGGCGTTCTACGAGCGGGCGCTCAAGGTACTGCCCGGCGGCGTCAGCCGCAACGCGGCACTGCACGACCCGCATCCGCTGTATGTGGACAAGGGAGAAGGATGCCGCCTCAGCGATGTCGAAGGCGTGACGCGCATCGACTTTGCCAACAACATGGCTTCGCTGGTGCATGGGCACGCCGATCCGGATGTGGTCCGCACGGTGATCGATCAGCTCCGCCGCGGCACTGCGTTCAATGTCGCCACGGAAATCGAAATCCGCTGTGCCGAACACCTGCGTTCCCGCAACACCGGGTTCGAGAAGATGCGGTTCGTGAACTCAGGCACCGAAGCCGTCATGGTCGCCATCAAGGTGGCCCGGGCCTACACGGGCCGGCCGATGATCGCGAAGGCCGAGGGTGCGTATCACGGCGGCTACGACTGCATTGAAGTCAGTCAGGCACCGACACCCGCCAACTGGGGCAGCATCGACGATCCCAGCAAGGTCGCGCTCGTGAAGGGCACGCCCCAGTCGGTCCTGGATGAAACCGTCGTCATTCCCTTCAACGACATCAACCGCACGATCGCACTGCTTGATCGTTCCAAGGACAAGCTCGCATGCGTAATCCTTGACCTGATGCCACACCGCATCGGTCTCAATCCGGCTGATCCGGCCTACATCGCCGCGGTCCGTGACTGGACGACTCGCAACAACGTTCTGCTGGTGATTGATGAAGTCATCACCTTCCGTTCCTGCTACGGCGGCCTTCAGCAGCAGTACAACCTTTCGCCAGACATCACTGCCCTGGGCAAGATGATCGGCGGCGGCTTCCCGATCGGGGCAGTGGCAGGCCGGGCCGAGATCATGGATGTGCTCAATCCGCGGTCGCCCAAGTACGTCTATCCGCATTCGGGTACGTTTTCGGCCAACCCCATCAGCGTCGGTGCTGGTCTTGCTGCGATGGAGAAGTTCAACCGCGCGGAGGTCGATCGTCTGAATTCATTGACGCAGGTGGCGATGCAGAAGGTGCGCGAGGCGATTGCACGTACGGGGATCGCCGCGTGCGTGACGGGAACCGGCTCGATGTTCCGGGTGCATCTCAAGGCCAAGGTGCCCAAGGACTACCGCGATGCCTACCTCTCGCCCGAGGAGACCAAGAAGCTCAAGGTGCTGCTCAATCACATGTTTGATTCGGGCATCATCCTCATCAACTCCTGCTCCGCGGCGCTCTCCACGCCCATGACCCAGCGTGAAGTGGATGTGCTGGTCGCGGCGTTCGAGAGCGGCTTCAAGAAGCTTCTGGCCCAGGGTTGAGTCGATTGAGCTGACCGAGAAAGTCATCTTCCACCAATGACCGCGGCGGGCGTTTCATCGCCCGCCGCGTTTGTTTATCTGGATAGGTTCCAGGATTGAAGGGCGACTTTTACGTTCTCCACGAAGTTCTTGCGGAGCAAACTCTTTGGGTTTCGCGTGGAGCTCTTCAGGCCGAAGGCCTGGCCGCTCGTAGCCGGGGCGTGGAGCGAGGCTCTGCGAGCGACACCCCCGGACCGCGGCACACATCTCTCATCTTCTTGCAGCCCAACGGGCTGCCCCTGCATGCCCCACGCGCGTATCCGAACGACGATGACCCCGTCGGGGTCACTGTACTTCTCAATCGCTGTCCGGGGGTGTCGTCGCAAAGCCGACGACACGCC
>JBILUL010000028.1:0-44328 GCA_044371005.1 Phycisphaerales bacterium
GTTGGCGCACAGGTGAAAGAGCACGGCATCCTGATCGTGCACATCGACATCGTGATCGACGACGACGATCATCTTGGTCCAGGCCATCTGGCCTGCGCCCCAGATCGAGTGCATGACGCGCCGAGCCTGAAGCGGGTATTCCTTCTTGATCTTGACGAAAACGCAGTTGTGGAACGCGCCGAACATCGGCAGGTCGTAATCAATGATGTCGTGCACGATCGTGCGCAGCAGCGGCAGGAAGAGTCGCTCGGTGGCCTTGCCCAGGTAGTAGTCCTCCTGCGGAGGCAGCCCGACGATGGTCGTCGGATAGACGGGGTTGCGCCGATGCGTGATGGCCGTGACCTCGAGCAGCGGGTACCGATCCGGCAGCGAGTAGAAGCCGGTGTGGTCACCGAAGGGGCCTTCGAAGACCGCGCCAGGCCCGAGCACTGAGCCGGCGACGCGCGGATCAAAGCCCACGAGCCCGGCGTCGTTGCTCACGTAGCCTTCAATGACGATCTCACTGTTGGCGGGCACGCTCAGCGGAACGGTCTTGCAATCCACCAGCGGAATGCCGCCCCGATTGAGGAATCCGGCCAGCAGCATCTCGCTGATGCCCGGGGGCATCGGCGCGGTCGCGGCGTAGGGCATGACGCTCTCGCCGCCCAGCGCGATGGCGACCGGCATGCGTTCACCCTTGGCCTTCCAGCTGCGCCAGTGGCGAGCGCCATCGTGATGCATGTGCCAGTGCATGCTCATGTGGCGTTTGCCAAAGAGCTGCACGCGATACATGCCCACGTTGCGGCTCGGGGGCGTGGGGTTTCCCAGATCATCGGCGTGGATCGTGTGGATCGTGCCCAGCGTGATGTAGCGCCCGCGGAAGTTGGCGTTCCATTCCGGGCCAAAGCCAAGGCCGGGAATGCCATCGTTGGTGGCGGCCGGGTAGCCAAGTGCCGCGAAATCGCCATCGTGCGGCCAGCAGCGCAGAATGGGCAGACGTGTGAGGTCGACCTGATCCTGCGGGATGACGACTTCCTGGCAGATGCCGCTGCGCACCTTCTTGGGCGGCAGCGAGACGAGTTCCATGAGTTCGGGGATCTTCTGGAGCTTTGCCAGCAGCGTCGGGGGTGGCTCGGGCTTCACCAGTTTGCCGATGCGCTCACCCAGGGCCTCAAAGCCTCCGGGCGTGTGGCCTGCCTCGACACCAGGGCCGGCGACATTGCAGCCCAGTGCCATCTCCACGCGCCGATAGCTGCCCCAGGCATTGATCAGCACGGGAATATCGGAGCCTTGGACGTTTTCAAAGAGCAGCGCCTTGCCGCCCAGGTGGCTGAAGCGAGGATCGGTGGTGCGAGCCGCGGGGCTGGGGGCGACTGGCGCAGCCGATTTACTGACCCGATCGGCGATCTGCGTGATTTCGAGCACCGGCGAGACCGGCGCAGAAATGCGCTTGAGTTCCCCGGCTCGGGAGAGGGCGGCGATGAAATCCTGGGTGTTCTCGTACATGAAGGGCACGGCTCCGTTGGGTCAGCGCATCGTACAGCGCCAGCGAGGCCATGGATTCGATCCGACCGGCGAACTTGTTTCAGCGATTTCGAACTGCTGACGCAGCACATAATGCTTGAAACCAATGCGAATCGATCGGGTTCTCCTCTGGCGGCGGCACCCGATGCCGCCCCCGAACCGCTACGGTTGAGCTCGCTCCCACTAATCGCGAGAACTCCGCATGTCCATCACTCCCGACTATCAACGCGACTGGCCCCGCTACTTCGAGGCCGTCAGTGCGCAGGGCTCACGCGACACGCTCAACCGCGCCATCGCGGCGTACGGCCCGGTGAATCCCGCACTCCCACCTCCACTGGCCATCGATGTGGGCTGCGGCGAAGGCCGCGACACGCGCCGCCTGCTCGAAGCGGGCTGGCGAGTTCTGGCCTTCGACGCCTCTGAGCTTGGCATCCGGCAACTCATGGCAAAGACGCCGCCCGCCGCACTCCCGCGGCTTGATGCACGGGTGCTCACCTTCGAAGCCGCGGCGGAAGCCCTGCCGCCCGCCGCGACATTGATCAACGCCAGCTTCGCACTCCCCTTCTGTCATCCCGATGCCTTTCCGTCGCTCTGGAAGAAACTCTGCTCGATGCTGCCTTGCGGGGGCCTCTTTGCCGGGCAGATCTTCGGCGATCGGGATGAGTGGGCGCCGGTTCGGCCACAGAGCCACTACACGCGCGAGGCGATGGAGCAGCTCTTCAAGGAGTTTGACTTCATCCATCTCGAGGAAGTCGAGAAAGATGGCAGCGATGCACTGATGGCCAGCAAGCACCATCACCTCTTTCACATCGTCGCCCGCAAGCGATAGCACCATACCCAGAGGCCAGTCATCTCCCACGAAAAACAACCAGGGCCACGGATCGCGGCTGCGATTCGTGGCCCTGATTCAGTTTGAAATGCACGTGCGTGCGAACTTACTTGGTTTCTTCCTTCTCGCTCTTGGCAGTGGCCTTCCACTCGGGCTCGGCGAAGAAGATGAAGGTGCGCGAGCCGCGGAGCACGAGGAACGTGACCTTGGCGGGCTGATCCTTGGCGATCTTCTCCATGGCCTTGCGGTAGGTCACAATGTCGGTGATGTCGGTGTCGTTGATGCGCTGGATCAGGTCGCCCGGGCCCACGCCCGCGAGGCCCGCCCAGCCGGCCTGCTCGACATTCTCAGTGACGACGCCGGCGACATCGTCGGTCCACCGCGCCTCGTCGCGATCAAAGAACGTGAGTTCGCGGACCGTCATCTCGAAGTCCTTGTTCGTGTCCTTGAGTGCTTCCTCACGAGTGATGCGAGTCCGCTCGGTGGCGACGGAGACCTCGACGGCCGCACCTTCGCGCACGACACCCAGCTTGGCGGGCGTTGCCATGGGCAGATTGCGCACCTTGCGGTTGAGCGCACCGGCCTCCTGCATCGTGCGGGGGCTGATCCGTTCGCCGTTGACGGCGACGATGATGTCACCGACCTTGAGATCGCTCTTGGCGGCTTCGGTGCCCGGATAGATGCGGGTGACACGGAAGCCCGTGTTCTTGCCATCGCCGAGCTTGGCGGCCAGTTCCTTGAGCACGGGCTGGGTGGCGATGCCGATCCAGCTCTTGGCCACTTCACGCGGCGGATCTTCCTTCTTGTCCGGCCGCGGCTTGATGATCGTCAGGAAACTCTTGCCCTGACGATCAAACCCGATCAGCACGTACTCGGGAATCGGATCCTTCGCCATGATCGACTTGTACGCCTCGATCACATCCTTCATCGTCTTGACGGGAACGCCATCAATCGACTTGATGATGTCGCCTCCGCCCATCTGAGGCTCAGAGGTATCGGCGGGGCTGCCGGATCGGGTGCCCAGCACCAGCGCGCCATCCATATCGGGAAGCTGCAGATCGCGTGCGAGCTTCTCGGTGATCTCTCGCAGACTCACACCCCACAGACGAAGGGCCGACTCATCGCCCGTCTCCTTGAGGAGCTTTTCGGTCGTGATGGAAGCCTCGCTGCGTGCGGTGCCGCGCTGATAGCCGAACTTGATGGTGCTGCCCACGGCGAGGTCGGCGATCTTTCGAGTGAACAGAGGCACTTCCTCGGGGAAGCGAACCGTCACCGGCTCGCCGTTCATCGAGACGACCAGGTCGCCGGCCTTGAGACCGGCCTTGTCCGCCGCGGACCCCTTGAGGACGCTATTGACAATGACGCCTTCCTTGTAATCGCTTCGCTTGATGGCCTTGAAGGCCACGCCGATGGCACTGCGAATCACTTCACCGTGCTTGATCAGCGAGTCGTAGACCGGCTGTGCGAGCGACTGGGGGATGGCGAGTCCGATGCCCGAGGGGCCCATCATCATGGCATTCACGCCAACGACACGGCCTTCGAGATCAACCAGCGGGCCACCGGAGTTGCCGGGGTTGATCGCCGCGTCATGCTGAATCCAGCTCGTGAACATGCCCGTGCGACCGCGTTCGAACGCCATCTCCTCGACGTCGTCGCCCATGCCGGCGGTGAAGACGCGCTCGGTGTTGCTGACGATGCCCAGAGTGACCGAACGGGAAAGGGCCAGAGGCGAGCCCATGGCCATCACGGTGTCACCCACGACCAGTTTGCTCGAAGCGCCGAAGCTCGCCACGGGGAGCTTCTCGCCCGGATTGAGCTTGGAGATGTCGATCTTGATGACGGCCAGATCGGTCAGCGGGTCTTCGCCCACGAGCGTTGCGGGGAGTTCCCGCTTGTCGGCGAGCGTGACGCGGAACTTCTTGCCGTCGTTCACGACGTGCTGATTGGTCAGCACGTATCCCTCTTCGCTCAGGATGGTGCCCGAGCCGGTGGATCCGCCCTTGGTTTCCTTGCCGCCCCAGTAGGAGACGGTGATGACGCTGATGTTGACCAGTGCTGGGTAGACGCGATCTCGGGCCTTGGTCACCATGGCCCGCATGTCTTCGCGCAGACGCTCGGGCGACGCCGCGGCATCCTGTGCCACAGCGGGCAGACCCGCCATCCCAACCAGCGCGAGAACGGCTACACACGACAGAAGGCGATTCTTCATTATCGGAGGGTACGCCCTCACCAAGCACGAACAGAAACCGCCATCCGGGGCCGTCAGGCCACGGATGACGAAGAGAGAGTTCAGGTCCATCGCCGGGTGTGACGGAGATTTGCGGACCTGCAAAGCGATGAATCGGACCAACCCAAGGGCTCGTGTGTGAGAAGCCGGGGATTGGACCGGGCATGTGTCACCCACACTTCCCGCCTCGGGAAGCAATCTTGCATGATGCCACAAAAAATCTGCAAGCCAGCACCGATCAGGCGACATTCAAGGGCACGGTCAGCTTCGGCGCCCAAGGCGGGATTGGAGGAGATCCCGCCTTGGCGCTGAAGCATTTTTGGTTCCGGGGCATCACTTCGTCCGCCTCGCCCAGCTGGCATCCCACCAATCCAATGGACAGGTTCGGGCCCGACCCTCGAATGCCAGTCGCTTACATGGGCTTGTCGTAGACGCTGAGTGCGTCGATGGTGTGCGGTCCCGTTTCATCGCAGACCGCCAGCTTGCCGCCCGGGAAGAGCGTTGCCGCGCCATACGCGCCGTCCTTGCGGAGGGCGTAGAACTTGAGATCGAAGTTCACGCGACCATCAGTGGCCTTGAGGCGGTGTTCCTTGGAGTTGGCGACGACGCGCTTGGCTGCCTCAAGGCACGCCGCGGCGGGGTCCATGCCCTTTCGCATCAACTCCACGATCAAGAATGCCGACAGGTTCGCCAGGTTCGACTCGCCCCGGCCTGTGCTTCCGGCTGCTCCCACATCATTGTCGCAGTAGTTGCCCGCGCCGATGATCGGGGAATCGCCCACGCGCCCGGGGATCTTCCACGAGAGCCCGCTGGTGCTGGTGCAGCTGGCAATGTCCTTGGCGGGCGTCACGATGGAACAGTGCACCGTGCCGGTGTGGTTCCTGATGGGGCCTGCAGCAGCGGCGGCCGCGGCGGCCTTCTGCGGCTCCGACCAGACCTTGCCCACCGGCTCATCGCGTTCTTCCTTGTTGAGCCGATCATCCAGGAGACTCATGTTCTCCTTCCACTTGACCCACTCAAGCCGCGTTGATTCGGTGAGGAGATTCTCCTCGACATAGCCCATCTGCTTGGCAAACCGCAGCGCGCCCTCGCCCACCAGCAGGCAGTGGTCGGTGCGGCGCAGCACATCGAGGGCGACCATCGCCGGGTTCTTGATGTTGCGCAGCGAAGCCACCGAACCGCACTTGTGCGTTGGGCCGTACATCACCGAAGCATCGAGTTCCACGATGCCATCTTCGTTGGGAAGGCCGCCAAGCCCCACCGAGGTGTCGTTGGGATCGTCCTCGACGATGCGCACGCCCTGCACGATGCAATCGGCCGGGTCGTACCCCTGCTGCATCAGCTCCCACGCACGCTCTGTGGCCTTGAGGCCGTTGTGCGAAGCGATGCACGCCGGGCCGCGGTGCTTGTCGCCCGCGCCGACAGGATCATTCCGCACACCGGGCTGCCCCATGGCGAGCGCCGAGAACGCGGCAGCGGGAGGAACAGCCAGAAACGCGCGACGAGTCAGGTGGTTCATGACTCATGTGTATGCCTGAGAGTCAGGCTTTTCGACTTTGGGTGCCCCGGATTCGGGTGCTGGCTCGATATGGATCAGCACATCCTTCACCGCAGGCAACCCCGCCCTCACGGCATCCTTGACGGCATGGGCGAGGGCATGGGCATCGCGTACGTTCATCGACGCATCGACCCAGATGTGCATGTCGATCCAGATCGTCGCGCCGCTTCGGCGGGCAAAGACCTTCTGGACGTTCTGCACGCCAGGGACGGTGGACGCGAACCCTCTGGCAGTGTCCACTACATCAATGGCCTGAGCATCGAGCAGTTCACGCAGCGGAGGGACGATCAGCGAACAGCCGTTGTAGAAGATGATGGCCGCGGCGAAGAGTGCCGCGTAATCGTCTGCGGGCTCCCAGCCCGGCCCGCCAATGAGCGCGATGCTGATGCCGATGAACGCGGCGATGCTCGTGAGGGCATCGGCGCGGTGGTGCCAGGCGTCGGTCTTGACTGCGGTGCTCTTGGTCTCCGCCGCGGCACGCTCCACGGTGCGGTAGAGGACTTCCTTGGTGATGACGACCACCACCAGCACGATCAGCGTGAATGGCGCGGGGGAGTGGTGCGGAATGAGAATCTCTCGCACCGCCTCGACCGCAATCAGGCACGCCGCGGCGATGATCATCATCGCCACCACCACCGCCGCCATCGCCTCGGCCTTGCCGTAGCCATACGGATGCCGTTCGCTTGCGGGCCTCGAAGCGACCCGCAAGCCGCCCCAGATCACGGCCGAGGCCACGATGTCGGCGATGGATTCGATGCCATCGGCAATCAGTGCGTAGGAGTGGCCGATGACGCCGGCCAGGATCTTGATGATGGCCAGCACGACATTGGAGACCATGCCGATGAGCGCGAGGCGTGACGCCTTGGCGACCGGGGTCATTGCGGGCTTGGCGGGCGGGTTCTTCTCTGCCACTGGATCAGAAGATTAGCCCCTCGGCGGAATCGGCAGCCACCGAATTCAGATCCGGGGCGCAGGCTCCGCCGCGGCGTTGCGGGACGCGGCGACCCACGCGTACCGCAACCCGATGACGGCTGCCCCGAGCGCAACCCAGACCAGCAGGCCGCTCACGGCAAGCTCCACCAATCCGACCAGACTGCGTGAGAGCGAATCCACGCCCCGGCCCCACGCAACGGAAAGATCCTTGCCGAACATGTCCCAGCGTGAAGACTGGGAACTGGGCTTCACCTGCGCATCGGCATGAATGGTGATGGCGATGCTCGCGAGAGAAGTCAGCCTTCCCAGCGTGTCGCGCTGAGCGGTCAGACGTTCGATCTGCTCTCGCACGCGGGAGATCTGCTCTCGCAGTTCCAGCACTTCCTTGAGCGGCGCATCGCGGCGTGCGGACAGCAGTTCCAGCAGTTCCGTCTCAATGCGCTGTTCATTGCGAAGACGGGCCTGGATGTCCACGACTTGATTGGTGACATCCTCGCCGAAGGTCTGCTGGGAAGTCACCTTCGCGAGCGAGCCCAGCTTCATCATCACATCACCCATCCGCTGGGCCGTGACGCGCAATGTAAGCTGCGCCGAGGCCGATTCTCCTTCGCCATTGAATGAGGCGCCTTCGATGAACTCGCCCGCCCCTTCGTTGATGAGCTGGCCCACCTTGGCGTAGGTGCTGCGCACATCAGGGGAGAGCAGGTCCATGGATGCTTTGCGGATGACATGGCGTTCCTGCACGGCTGGCTCGGCAACCGGCGGTGCCGCGGGTGCTGCAGCGGGCGCAGCCTCGCCATCCGTCGTCACAAATCCCTTGTCGATCGGCGCGGAGGGAATTGCGCGATAGGTCTCGCGATCGAGCATGTCGCTCTGCTCGACACGCATGGACGACGCAACCGACGGATAGGAACTTCTCGAAACCGTGAGTGACGAGAAGATGACGCCCACCACACCCACGCTCAGACAGACCGTCGCTGCGAGCGCGAGCCTTCTCGTCATCGGAACGCCACGTCGGCCCCATGCCTTGGGCTCCACCGGCCGCGTTGCACCCTGCTCCTGCTCCAGCGCCGCCGCCCACAGCTGCGTCTGCGGCCCGTGATAGGCCGTCTCGTCGGCGACCATCGATTCAAGAGTGTCGTTCTGATTGTTCATGAGTGCACCTGGCTTTCTTCAATCCCCATCGCGGCACGCAGTTGCCGCATCGCGGCGTGCTGGCGTGATTTGAGCGTGCCCACCGGAATCTCCAGCACGCCAGCAGCCTGCTCGTGTGTCATCCCGTGATGACCGCACAGAAGCAGGATCAGCCGGCTCGCTTCGGGCAGCTCGTTCATCGCCTGTCTGAGCCGGGCGCGCTGCTCATCATCTCTGGGCGGGGGTTCGGGTGCCGCGAGCGATTCCTGGAGCACGTGCGACGTGCGTTTTGCCCGCAGGTCGATGGCCTTGTTGATGAGGATGCGATAGATCCACGTCTTGAAGCTGCTGCGGCCATCAAAGCCCTTGGCGTGGCGGATCACCCGCAGCCAGGTTTCCTGCACCGCATCACACGCCGCGGCGTGGTTGCCCAGAATGCCCCGCGCCAGCCCCAGCAGCGAAGCCTCATACCGGGCCGCCAGCTCACCCAGCGCCGCCTTATCGGCGGTGCGTGCGAAGCGGCGGAGAAGATCAAGATCAGGAGTCGGGTCGGTCATTGGGTGCCTCACCCATTGGACCGGGCATCGCCCCGGCTGGTTCGGTCAAGATGCAGATTTTTCGTGGGGCCTCGCGAGGCGCGAGCGGCTCAGGGTGCCTCGACCAGGTGGTAGTGCGAGACCGAGCGCGTCACCTTGCCCGCGGCATCAAAGAAGAAGACTTCCGCAGCGAGGTCGCCGGTCATGCGTGTGTAAACGAGGATCACACTTTCGAGACCCACTGTCAGGTGCATGGGATTGAACTTGAGCGTGGGGTTTCGCACCAGTGCTCTGGCGAAATAGTCCTTCACGCCTTCGATTCCCTTGATGCTGGTGTCATCGGAGTTGTTGTAGCGCTTGATGAAGGGGGAGGAGTGTTCGATCGTGGGTGCGTAATGAGCCATGATGGCTTCGACATCATGGGCATTCCATGCCGCGTACCAGGAGGATGCAAAGGCCCGTGCCGCTGATTCGGTGATCGCCATGCCCGAACGTAGGAGGCCAGCGACGCACTCCGACTTCCCAATGGCCACGCTTTCGCCCTTGATATTGTATCATTGTATGATACAATGCTCCTGTGATCACGATTCGCCTTGATTCACAGACGCCGCTGGGTGTGCAGATTGCCGAGGCGCTGCGTGCGCAGATCGCTGCGGGCACGCTGGCACCCGGGGATGAACTGCCACCCGTCCGCCAGCTCGCGGCGGACCTTGGCGTGAATCTCAACACCGTCGCCCGAGCCTATCGAGAACTCGAAGGGCAAGGGCTTTTGACCAGTGTGCGAGGGCGAGGGACGCGGGTGGCCTCGTCGCGCGAAGAGAAGACCGCGCCGATGGAACAGACGGATGAGGCGCTCCGCCGCGTGCTCACCGCGGCGAAACTCGGTCGTCAGGACCGCAAGAACGTCCGCGCGTTGTTTGATCAACTTCTGTCCGAAGTCTGGCCCGCCTGATTCCTGCAATCGCACCCGATCTCGAGGAGAATCGCGATGGAGTGGTTTCAACTCTTCTTTCCGCTGGTCATGATTCTCGCGCCGCTCGCGTTTGTCCTGTGCAGCGGCACATCCCGCGAGGCGTTGCCGGGAGCCTCGCCACTCATGCGTGCCCTATGGGCGTGCACGCTTGGAGTCCTTGGCGTCCACCTTGGCCTTTGGTATGCCGGCGTAAAGGCTGCGACATTCATGGGCTTTGCGTTCATGCCCCTCTGGTTCGCCCTCGCGATGCCCGCGATGATGCACCGGCGGCCGGAATGGCGGCGGCTGCACGGCAGCACTCCCGAACGCACCGCGAGTCTGCAGCCTCGAAACCGCGAACCTCTAGTGCCGCGAAGGCTGCTGCATCTCTCCGGCTGGGTCGGAACGCTTGGAGTGATCTCGGTCGCCTCGGCGTTCGTGATGCATCGAGCCGGCACCAGCCCGATGGGCCCGGTCGAAAACACATCGCTCGTCGCGGCGTTGCTGCTGATCATCGGGAGCGAGATTCTGATGTTCGGGCTTCTTCCTGTCATCACGCGTTCGGTGCGGCAGATGCCCGAACCCGAACCGATCGGCGGAGATGCCGCGTTACGGGAGGCGTATGCGAAGCACCGCCGGTTCGTGGCGTGTTCGATGATCCTGCTCTTTGGGGTGGGCATGAATGCTCTGGCGGGCATCGTGGCCTCGTGCCTGGCGTGGGTGCCGAGCACCAACCCGCTGCGATTGACGCTGCTGGTGGCGTGCGGCGCGGGGGGAGGCTCGCTCATCGGCGTGGCTGGTGCCGCGATTGGCACCGTGAGCAGCCTTCGGCGAGCCAGGATCGCGGCGCAACTGCGCGGCGTGGAGGAGGCCCGGAGCAGCCCCTCGCACTGACGACACCATGTCAGTTGCCGCCAACCAGAAGTGCTCTGTACAGCTGTGACGGGTGATACTCTGCGTACCGCGGCGCAGGTGCCGCGTTCAAAGACCGATGATCAGCCGCATCGAACTCACCAACTTCATGTCGCACACCAGCACGGTCATTGAACCGGCGTCGGGGCTGACTGTCTTCGTGGGTCCCAACAACTGCGGCAAATCGGCGGTCTTCTCGGCACTTGAGTGCACGCTGCGGCGCATCACCGGCGGCCACATGAAGCGCCACGAGGCTTCCTCGTGTACGGTGGCCATCACGCTCTCTGACGGCACGCGTCTTGGCTTCAGGCGTGGCGCATCCAGTTCCACGTTGACGCTCAATGATGAATCGGGAATCGGCTACGACGCCGAGGGGTGCGCTCGCATCGCCGCGGCTGCGAAGATGCCTGCCGTCGATGTCGGGGGCACGACCGGCACGGTGGATGTGCACTTCGGGGCCCAGAAGGAACCACTCTTTCTGGTTGATGAGGCCGAATCGGTCGTTGCCAAGTTCTTTGCTTCGTCGAGCGATGCGGGCAAGCTTCTGGAGATGAAGCGGCGGCTTGGAGCGCGTCAGCAGGAGGACCAGAAGGCACAGACGCGGACCAAGGCCCAGATCGCAGCACGCGAATCAAGGCTCACCGTCCTGGCCCCGGTGCCGCAAATCGAAGACTCGCTCAAGGCTGTCAGAACGCTGCGCGATGCCCTGAGTGAGGAGCAGGCCGCGATTCAGCAGTTGATGCGGCACCTTGACCAGCTCGCGTCGGCGGAGCGGCAGGTTCGATCCATCGTCGCCCAGCACGCCGCGATGGCGTCGCTTCAATCGCCTCCGGTCCTTCACGACGACGTCGCGGCGGAGCGTCTGATCGACAAGCTCTCGCAGACTTCTACGGCGTGCGACGCGACCGCGGCACAACTGGCCGTGCTGCGCACCGCCATCGTGCCGCCGGTGCTCGATGACGAAGCTCCGCTGGCTCAGTGTGTGCATGACCTTCGTGATGCCGCGGCTGTGCAGCGGAGCACCCATGCTGAGCATGCAGTGCTGACAGAGCTCTCGCCGCCGCCGGCGCTGCACGACACGGTGCCGCTCGACATCGCTGCGACGAAGCTGCGTACGTGCGTCCACCAGGCCGAGCGTGCCGCTGCGGAAGCGGCAGTTCTCATGGTGCTTCAGGAGCCGCCGCAGGAAGCGGATGGGCAGTCGCTGGTGCGTGTGGGCAAGGACTTGAAGGCCGCCGCGGCGACGGTGCAGGACGCGGAGCGGTCGCATGCGGAAACTGAAGCACAGCTTGCCGCGGCCGTGGAGGCCTTGAGCGCTGCAATGGCGCGTCTTGGCACCTGTCCGATGTGTGATCGTCCGTTCTCAACGGGTGATCATGGGCACGGGGGTGCTGCATGAAGAATGAGTATGCAGGGGTGCTCTTCATCGGCGATCCGCACCTGACAAGCCGCGTGCCGGGGTATCGGCGCGATGAGTATCCAACGGTCATTCTCGAGAAGCTCGAGTGGTGCCTCACCTATGCAACGCAGGAGAATCTCCTGCCAGCGATTCTGGGTGACCTGTTTCACTACCCGCGCGACAACGCCAACTGGCTGCTGGCACGCACGATCAATCTGTTGTCGCGGACGCGTGTGCTGGGCATCTTCGGCAATCACGATTACAACGATGCGACCTTGCGGGAGGATGATTCGTTCTCGGTGGTGGACGCTTCGGGCGTGCTGGAGCGCGTGGATGTTCGCCCATGGACCGGGACGCTTGGCGGTCGCCCGGCGGTGATTGGCGGCTCGAGCCATGGTCGAAAGTTTCCGGATGCCTTTGATCGGCCGAGTCCCGATGCACTGGTCTTCTGGATGACGCATCATGACCTGTTGATTCCAGGCTACGAGGAAGCGGGGCGATTGAAGCCGCGTGATATCGCGGGGATCGATGCGGTGATCAACGGGCACATTCACCGGAATCTGGGCGATGTGCGCTGCGGGCAGACGCTGTATCTGACGCCTGGGAACATTGCTCGCGTGAATCGTTCGGATGCCTCAGCGCAGCACACACCGTGCGTGCTGCGGGTGGATGTGACCGCCAACGCGACACCGGGGTGGACCTACACACGGGTGCCCGTACCTCACAAGCCATTCGCCGAAGTATTCCACGAGGCCATCGCCGACCAGCCGGTTGCCGAAGGGACCAGCAGCTTCATCAGCGGGCTGGCCGAACTGCAGGCCCGCGCCACCGGTGGCGGCGAAGGCCTTCTGCTCTTTCTTGAACGCAACTGCACGGGGTTCACGCCCGAGGTCCGTGCTCAGATCAATGAACTTGCCCACGAGGTGATCCATGGAACCGATGAAGAGTGACCCGCAGGAATTTGCCCGACTCAAGGAACGCCACGCAACGCTGGAACGTCAGCGCGGCAAGGTGGAGGGCACGCTCGAAGCCGCCAACAAGCAGCTCGAACAGCTCAAGACCGAGGCCCGGGCCCAGTATGGCACTGACGACTTGAACACGCTGCGTCAGAAGCTGGTGCAGATGCAGGAGGAGAACCTGCGCAAGCGAGCCGAGTATCAGAAGCATCTGGATGAGATCGAGAGCAAGCTGAAGAAGGTGCAGGATGAGTACGGCCAGCTCGAAGCTGGCGCGAGGAAGAACGCGTGAGCATTGAGGTGCCCTGGTCGCCGCTGGAGCCTGCTTCGTTGAGGAACGCCTCCGAAGCGATGGCGGCACTGCGCGCCACCCGGCAGGTGCTTGAGCGCGACCACGAACGGGACAAGGCAGAGCTCGCCGCGATTCAGGGGCGGCTGGATGTCTATCCCAAGACGGCCGAAGCGCTCGAGGAGCTCAGCTCGCAGCTCTTTGAGCGACTCATCGCCATGCTCGAGGAGAAGCTCACAATTGCACTTCAGGAAGTGCTCGGCCAGCCGCTCAAGTTCCGCGCCCAGCTCAGCACGCACAAACGCTCCGGCTCGGAGGTGAAGCTCTTCATCGAGCGTGATTCGCACGAAGAGAACATCATGAAGGGCACGGGCGGCAGTGTGTCCAATGTGCTTTCGGTGGGCCTGCGGCTGTTTGCGCTGGCCACGCTGGATCCGGCCAAGCATGCACGGGTGCTCATTCTGGATGAGCCGGATTGCTGGTTGAGGCCTGATCTGGTGCCGCGGCTGGTGAAGATCATCGCCGATGCCTCCAAGGCCATGGGCTTCCAGGTCATCATGATCAGCCACCACGACATCGAGCTCTTCCGTCAGTACGCCGACCGAATCGTGGCCTTTGAACCGGTCGACGGAACGGTGCGGGTGCGTCACATTGATCCGCGCGCCGAGCCGGGTCAGCACGAAGAACGCCCGCTCGAATAAGGCAGCCGGGCCTATGTTCATGGCCATGAGTGCCCTCCCCACCGCTTCGGCCCTGCTGATCTCCTTGCTTCTGTGCGGCCAGGCAGCCCCTGAGCCACCGGCCCGCGAGAAGGCTGCGGCCACTGCACCGGTTGATCGCGCGGTACTGGTGGCCCCGACCGATCTCATCTTTGCACAACGCGGCACACTGCCGATCATCATCTCGGCACCGCACGGGGGCATCGCTCGCATCGAGGGCTCGAAGGATCGCGAGAAGGGCGTGACAGTGCTGGATGCCAACACCGCGCAGCTTGCAACGCTGGTGGCGCTTCGCATCACCGAGAAGCTGGGCCGCAAGCCCTTCGTGGTGATTGCGCAGTTTTCGAGGAAGGATGTGGATGCGAATCGTCCACGCGAGGCGGCGAAGGATGATGAGCCCTTCAACAACGATGCCGCGGCGGCTCAGTATGACGCGTATCACGCGGCACTTCGGGCCAGCGTGGATGCATGCCGCGAGCAGTGGAAGACGCGTGCGATTCTCATCGATGTTCATGGGCAGGCACGGGTTCCCGGCGCAATCGTCCGCGGCACGCGCGATGGCGCATCGATGATCAACCTCACTGCTCGCTTCGGTCAAACAGCCATTGTCGGTCCGCGCAGCATCTTCGGACAGCTGGCGGCCAAGGGCTATTCGGTGCTGCCGGAGCTGGACAATCCCGATGATGCCTCGGACGACCGCAAGGAGTTGTTCTTCAACGGCGGCTACATCACCGAGCGGTACGGTTCGATGCACGACGATGGCATCAACGCGATTCAACTGGAGTTCGGGAAGATGCGGACTGAATCACTGGAGCGGACGGCTCGCGACACGGGCGACGCGATTGTGGAGTTCTACCGGGCGTTTCTGAGTGATGGGCCCGACGCGGCATCGATCAGCGGTCACGACGCGAGCGGTCCATCGCCACGGCCGTGATGATGATGGGGCCGACGATCATCTCCTGGGCGTAGTTGGGAAGGCCCGCCGCGGCACAGCGATTGTCGAGCAGGCTCATGAGCACCGCCCCGCAGATGGTGCCGAAGATCGAGATGTTGCCGCCGCTGAGTGATGCGCCGCCGATGACGACCGCGGCGATCGCCTTGAGTTCGAGCCCGCCCTGAATCGTCGGATCTCCCGCTCCGTTGAGACGAGCGAACTGAACCACGCCCGCGAGCGCGGCGAGCAGGCCCGCGAGCAGGTAAATGGTGAACTTGGTGGCCTGCACGGGCACGCCGCATCGCATCGCGGCTTCCTGATTGTCGCCGATGGCCAGCGCGCGCCGCCCGATGACGGTGCGGCTCATGAAGATGCCTGTGAGAATGGCGAGGACGAGTGTGAGCCAGACGCTGGGTGCGACCAGCAGCCATGAGGGGCTGGGCTGTGCGGCGACCCATGAGGTGAGCCAGCCGGGGCGGGAGTAGATGGTGCCGCTGGAGGTGAAGAGTTTGGCAACGCCTCGAATGAAGCCCAGCGTGCCCAGCGTGGCGATGAAGGGCGGGAGTCGCAGGAGCGTGATGAGCAGGCCGTTGGTGATTCCTGCCAGGGCTCCGGCGGCCAACGCGGCGAGGATGGCCAGCAGCGGCGGGAGGAATCCGGGGCCACCGGGGACATCTGCCCAGGGCTTGATGGCCCACGCCGCGGCGACGCCGGCGATGGCGACGCATGAGCCGACGGAGAGATCGATGCCGCCGGTGGCGATGACCATGGCGGCCCCCAGGGCGGCGATGGAGACGATGCTCGACTGGAGGAGGACGAGTCGGATGTCAGCGAGCGTGAGGGTCGCGGCGGGGTTGAGCAGCAGGAAGAGCAATGGCACGGCGGCCAGTGCCAGCAGGGGCACGATGCCGCGGAGTGAGGGGGTGAATCGAGTGCCACTGGCCATGAGAGCAGAGGGTAGTGGCCTGTTGTGCCCGGTGCGTGGCGCGGAAGGGGACCAGTGAAGGTCGGCGCGGATGGCCACCGCCCGGTGCCAATAACCAGCTTCGCCGGATGCTGTGCGGTGTCAACCGCGTCTCAGCGGTTCCAACGCGTCTTGTCGATGCGGGGGAAGATGATGTCGACGGTACCCGGGTCGATGTTTTCAACGCGGGCGCGACCCTTCTCGTCGGTGGTTCCCGAACTGAGCATTTCCTTGCCCAGCCAGATCTGGTAGGGTTCGCCCGCGAGCACCTTGCCCTGGCTGTCGGTGAGTTCGAGTTCGACCCAGACGGTCTTCTTCTCTTCGCCTGCCTCTTGGCTCTCGGCAGTCTTGGTGGGCTTGGCGGAGATGGTGCCGTACTTGCCCTTGAGTTTCTCTCGCTGCTCGGCCTTGAGCTTGGAGACCTCAACGGGGTCGGCGTTGTCGGCCTCGTGCACCTCGATGGGTGCGATGGGAGCGACGAGGCTGCCGGGCTTTCCTGCTTTGCATGCTGCCATTGAGAACGAACTCCTTGAAAATCAGTTGATCATGACCATCGCACCCTTGATGGTGGCCATGGCCTGGGCCTTGACATCGACCTTCAAGCCGCCCAGTTCGGCGGTGGCCTTGCCCTCGGCCTTGAATCCGGTCTTCGCGGAGAGATTGACGTTCATGCCGTCGATGGCGGTGTCCTTCATGGACTTGGTGGAGATGCCCGCCGTCTTGGACTCGACGGTGATGTCCTTTTGTGCTTCGATCTTGACCCCATTCTTGGTGGCGGTGAGATCGAACTCCTCCGTCTTGATGGAGATCGAGTCCTTTTCGATGGCGATGTACGAGTTGTCCGTCACCTTGAAGGTGATGTTCTCGAGGGCCTCGATGACGATGTTCTTGGCCTTGAGGTAGACATCCTTGGTCACCACGGTCGAACAGTTGTCCGCGAATTCCTCGATGACGGCGCCCGTCACCTTGAAGGAGTGGCTGCCGGTGACTTCAACCGCTTCCTTGCCCTTGACCTTCACGTTGCGGTCGCGGCCAATCTCCTGGATCGTGTCGCGGGTGATCTTCTCGGAGCGATCTCGCTTGATCTCCTCGAGCTGATCGCGGGCCACGACCAGATGTCGGTCGTTGAGGATCGTTTCATACGTGTCGTTCTTGACACGGATGTCCATGTTCTTCTCGGCGTGGATGAAGAGCTGCTCATCGCCCTTCTTGTCCTCGAAACGGATTTCGTTGAAGCCTTCGCCGCCCTTGCTGGAGCAGGACTTCATCGTCGAGACCGTCTTCATGTCGGGCAGCTTGTAGGGGGGCATCTCGCGGCCGTTGTAGACGCGGCCGGTGATGATGGGCCGATCCGGATCGCCCTCGAGGAACTCGACGATGACTTCGTGGCCGATGCGGGGGAGGAAGACCATGCCCCACTTCTTGCCGGCCCACCCCTGAGAGACGCGCACGAAGCAGCTGGACTTGTCGTCCACCTTGCCGTCGCGGTCCCAGTGGAACTGCACCTTCACGCGTCCGAACTCGTCGCAGAAGATCTCTTCACCCGACGGGCCGGTCACGAAGGCCGTCTGCGGCCCGCTGATGCAGGGCTTGGGCGTGGTGCGGGCCGTGCGGAAGGGCACCTTGGCGTCGATGGCGGTGAAGGTGGTGTGGAACATCTCGCCCCCGCCACCAGCACCCGAGCCGCCGGTGCCGAACTCATCGACCTCGGCGGTGAAGTGCGTGGCGATGGCCACATATTCGATGTTGCCGGCCTCTGTCGGGTAATCGGTCATCGAGAAGCGGCAGCCAGCCCCGATGCCCCGCACGTTGCCCTCGAACCTGAAGGTCGCGTGCATCGCGTCCGACTCTTCCATGCGGACCTTCGCGTACCGATCGCCTTCGGCCTTGGTCTCGTAGAAGCCCGGATAGTCGTAGACCTCGAGCTCCTTGGCATCGTGCTTCTGTGCGGCGGTGGGCTTGGTTGAATCGAGGAACTTGTCGGGCGTCTTGAAATCAAAGTCGCGCAGGACGAAATTGCCCGGGCGGGCTGAGTTGTCAAAGAGCATCCGCCAGATGAACTGGTGGCCCGCGGCGCCGCGGTCCTGCTCCTTGTACTCGATCTTGTCATACCCCTCGATGGCCTCGTGCGCGGTGGGTTCATCGGCAAGCACCATGATGTGCTTGTCCTTCTCGTGGATGAAGTAGTAGAAGATCCCTTCCTCCTCCATCAGACGGCTGATGAAGTTGAAGGCCGTCTCGCGGTACTGCACGATGTACTCGCGCTTCGCGTAGGTTCCCTTGACGCCGGTCGATCGCACGTTCGTCACGCCGAACTGATTGAGGACTTCGTTGATGACATCCATCACCGACTTGTTCTGGAAGATGCAGCAGTCCGCGGCACGCGTGAGGAACCAGAGCGCTGGCACGATCGTCATCTGATACTTGCACAACCGGTCCTTGCGCGGCACCTCGCTGTGCCCCACGCGGCAGATGATGCCGTTGATGAACCGCAGCTTTCCATCCCTGGTCTCGATCCGGATCGAAGCGGGCTCACCGAGCAGCTTGCTGAAGTCAATCTTCTCGTACTCGCTGCGAAGATCGCATTGGCAGACGAAGGGACGACCGATTTCCTCAGTCATCGTCAGCCCCTTGAGCAGCAGCATGTCGTCGTCCAGCGGCGTGTAGATGGCGATCTGGCGGTCGGCTTGGGTGTACGTGCTTGACATGATGGATGAACTTCTCTCACCGCGTGTGTACCCGGGCCAGTGGTGCGCTGAACGCACCAACGCCGGAGTGACGGATCCAACCGAGTCATCGAAGCCCGCGGCCCGATGTTGCAGCCGCGTGGAGTGTATGGCATCGGGTTTTGTCAGGGCCGGGATCCCGGACTTTCACCGAAAACCCCTCTTATCGAGCCCTGGCCCGGGTCGGCGCGTGGCACCAACCCCAGTTGCGGACCCCGTTGCCATGCGATCGTTCAGGGGTGTGAGGAGGTGCGCACGGCCTGATCCGCGGCGACCATCAGTTGTGCCGCGGAGAAGGGCTTGCCCAGGTGGACAGCACCCTCTTCATGCGCCAGTACGCTGGCATGATCCTCCATCAGCACCAGGGGCAGTGATGGATTGAACCGGCGCAGTTCCGAAAGCAGTTCACACTCAGGCGCGTTGGCCAGCGCGGAATCCACGAGGGCAAAGGCGATTCCATCCGGATCGCTGGCCAGATGGGCCAGTGCCGATTCGGCATCAGCCGCCTGCACACAGCGCCACCCCTTGAGTTCGAGCATGTGCGCGGCCACGGCGCGGAGTGTCGGTTCCTGATCAATCACCAGCACCGTGCCGGTCGCCAGCGCCGCCAGAGTCGTCGGCGATGCCTCTGCCGGGGCCTCGCACGCGGGCAGATACACCTTGAAGGTCGAGCCCTCGCCGGGCGTTGACGTCACCGCGATGGCCCCGCCGTGTCGGCGGACGATCGTCGCCACCACCGCAAGACCCAGCCCCCGGCCAGCGAACTTGGTGGTGAAGAAGGGCTCAAAGATCCTCGCGATCGCATCGGGCCCGATGCCCGAGCCATTGTCGCGGACGCAAAGACACGCGAACTTTCCGGGCCTGGCCTCGGCGCGGAAGGTGCACAGAGAGAGTGCCGCGGCATCCAGCAGGCGAGTGCTGACGTCAATCCAGACACTGCCCGCGGGGCCGCAGGCCTCGGCGGCGTTGGTGATGAGATTCATCACCACCTGCTCGAGCTGCATGCGATCGGCGAGACAATGAACGGGTTGATCCTGTTCGAGGGGCTTGATCACCACCGCCGGAGGAACGTTGGTCGCCAGCAGTGGCAGCAGTGAGTCCACCGTCGCACCCAGTTCCACCGCCTCCTTGCTGTGCGGATCCTTGCCGGAGAACGAAAGAAGCTGCCTGGCAAGCTCTGTCGCACGCCGCACTCCCCCGCGGGCGGCGTCGAGATGCTGGAGTGAAGCCGCCGCGGGCGGCAGCTTCGACGCGGCGAGTTCGATCTGGCCTCCCAGGGCGGTCAGCAGATTGTTGAAATCATGCGCGATCCCCCCGGCCATCAACCCAAGCGACTCAAGGCGCTGTGACTGGGCGAGTTGTTCGGTCAGGCGTTGACGCTCATACTGGGCCGTGCGCAGTTCCGTGACGTCCAGGAGGAGTCCCTGCCAGTCGGTGCCTTCGGGTGTCTCCACGGGAACGATGCGAGAGTGAATCCAGTGGTAGCGCAGGGCGCGGTCCAGGAGGCGGTACTCGATGTCCAGAGCCGCGCCGGATTCACGGGAGACGGTCGTCGCCGCGACGTAGCGTTCGCGATCCTCCGGGTGCATCTGTGGCAGCAGCGTCTCTCGGTAGTCGCCGAAGATCTTGAAGTTCTCGAACAGGGTTTGCCATTGCGGGCCATGCGCATTGACATAGCCGGGAATCCGCCGGCCGTCATGGGTAAGCGTGTAGTTGTAGAAGACGCCGGGAAAGGAGTCGGCAAGCCGCGTGAGTTCCGATTCGCGGGCCGTGAGCGTCTGCGTCCGTTCCCGCAGCCTCCTGGCAGAGAGCACCCAGGCCAGGCACCACGCCGCGGCGATGACCGAGAGCAGCACGCCGATCATCACCGCACTGCGTGCATCGACGGTCGTCGGCGCTTCACGCGGCTGATAAGGCCCGACCGTTGCGTCGTACACAGAGTCAAATCGCCCATTCTGGCGAAGCACTGCCATCGCGGCGTTCAGATCCGCCATCAAGTCGGAATCACCGGTCCGCACCGCCAGGGCATACGCACGCCACAAGCCGCCATCATTGAGCGGATGCTCGGTCAGACCGGCGATGTGATAGGCTTCCATGTCGACGCGCCCGGCAATCTGCGTCGTGATGCACACATCGGCCCGCCCGTCGCGTACATCCATCATCGCATCACGCAGCGACCGATTCGGATTGAACGCGAGGCCACGCGAGGCACACCACTGATGCGCCACGCCAAGCGAGGCCGCGGTGAGACGCAGCTTCGCCAGCTCCGTCAGATCCGCCGGGGGCTTCTCCCCATCACGCATCAGCATCGCACCACGCGCCACCACCACCGGTGCCGTATAGCCAATCCGGTCGAGCCGGTCATCCAGCACGCCCATCAGCGACACCGCATCCACGTCGCCGGCATTCAGTGCTTCAATGGCGTCTCGCTTGTCGAGTTCGACGAACTCGATCTCAAGACCAAGCGCCTGCCCCACCTCCACCATGATGTCCCGCCCGAATCCACCCACCGAACCATCGGCCTGATACATCAGCAGCCCGCGGCAGTAATGCGGAGTCGACAGCCCCACCACCAGTTTGCTTCGAGGCCACCGGTGCACCAGCGGCGGCTGCCCGTTGAAGGCAATGGCCGACTCCGCAGTCGCAGGGTTGATGCGCGGCGCGTCCTCAACTCCCAGGGCCAACCGCGATTGGATCCCAAGAAACACCGCAATCCAGATGGCCAGACCCGTCAGGCGCATTGCGACTCCCGATACAGACTGCACCCACCACAGCACGCAGCTACTCGTTGCTGCCTGCTGGCACAGCATCGGACGCTTCATGCCAATGGTATCAAGAACGCACCCACCCATGCGGGCGGTTTCAGAAATCCATTCCCAGGCCCGCCCGTCCGTTAGGACCATATTTGGATCAGCAGGGGGTGGGATCTGGATGGTGATGATGCGCGTGCGGGGTCGGGATGCCCGCACCTAGCCAAGTGCATGACGCGCGGGGGGGCCGCGCCGTACCAACGCTGAAGCGGTGGCCTGATAGCGGGCAAGGCCGCTGAAGCGGCCCGAATCCGATTCCTCAGCCCGCTTCAGCGGGCTTGCTCGCTTGTAGGCCACGCCTTCAGGCGTGGTGCAACAACGGCGCGGTGCGTCCGGTTGCGCCCAGGGTCGCGACCATTGAACCCGATCGATCATCCGCGGGGGCCGCGACGTACCACCGCTGAAGCGGTGGCCTGATAGCGAACAAGGCCGCTGAAGCGGCCTGAATCCGATTCCCAGCCCGCTTCAGCGGGCTTGCTCGCTCGTAGGCCACGCCTTCAGGCGTGGTACGCTCAGCACCCCTGCTCCCATCGCACAAAGAACATCTCAACATCGGCCCCGTCGGTGCCGCCATCTTCATTGATGTCCGCGGTGCCCTGCTCCCACGCCACGAAGAAGGCCTCGATATCGCTGCCATCGATGCCGCCATCGCAGTTGTAATCGCCCGCGCAGATTGAGAGTTGAATGGGCTGGCTGTCGATGCTGCCGCAGGCATTGGTGATCGTGCAGGTGTACGAACCCGCATCGCCCAGCATCGCTGCATCCAGGTGCAGCGTTGCAGTCGTCGCACCGCTCACTGCACCACCATCCTCGATCAGCACGCCATCGCGCCTCCAGGCAAACGTCAACGGGCCTGTTCCATCAGCGAGTACCTGCAACTCAACAGGCTGCCCCTGGCACTGGGTCTGTGACGGATTGACTGCGATCGCGGTCGGACACGAGGTGTAGTTCAGACGCACATCATCGAAATCCACTTCGATGCCCGGGAACGTCGGCGACCAGCGCTGATTGAGGTTGAGCAGTCGCACGGTGAGCGGCTGCCCCACCGCCGGACCCGATGCGGGCGAGGTGTAGACAACCGTGGTCGGCGCAAACTGCCCCTCACCGAGCGTCGCCGCGAGCGTGTCAAAGTCCTGGGCCACCACGGTCCCGCCGGCGAGCAGTTGCACGGCGTAACCGGGAAAGCCGCGTAGTTCGAAGTAGCCGTAGATGTCAAGCGGGGGAGCCGCGGTGCCTGAGTCGATGTTGCCCACCTGCACCCGAAGTTCATACCGCGTGTTCGCGAGCACCTGGTGCGCCACGGTCTGCTGCACACCTGCAGGGCCTGCCCCGATGTCGCCGGAGAAGAAAAGCAGGCAGACATTCGAACCTTCAGGAGCACCCGCAGGAAAGTACGTTGAACCCGTAGGATTGAGAACGCCCACCGAATCAGGGTTCTGATCAACGATGAAATTGGGGTCGTACAGCGACCAGCCGGTGGGGATCACAATCGACCAGTTGTTGGGACGGGCAAAGTTTGCCTCAAAGCCAGGATTGGCAACAGGAATCACCTGCTGCGCCCATGATGTCACAACGCACAACGCAACAGGGAGCAGAGCTGGCACCAAACGCATGGATCGACTCCTCATTCAAGGGGAATGTGTGTATCCAAGCCGCGAGAACGGGGTCGCCATTCCGCCAGAATCGTCACAGAATCATGCAACGTCACGCCTGCATCGGTTCTGCGCCGCCGGCAATCAACCGCCAGCACCGGTGAATGCGCCGATTGCGGTACTCAGGGGGCACAGTCCGATGGCTGATCTCAAGCCATGAGTAGCCAAGCGACGCGAGTGCTTCTTCATCGAGCTTGAAACGGCGGTAGTTGGTGGAGAAGTAGACCACGGCGCGAGGGCTCAGCAATGGCCGCAGCAGCGCGAGCACTTCGCGATGACCCACCGCCACTTCCCAGTCTTCCTCGGTGCTCTTGCTGTTCGAGAACGTCGGCGGATCGAGCACCACCAGGTCGTAGTGTTCACCCTGCGGATGCGTGCGAAGGAAATCGAGCACATCGTTGCGATAGAACTGGTGGTCGGGCGTCCAGAGCTTGTTGATGCGCAGGTTGCGCTCGGCCCAGTCCAGGTAGGTGTTCGAGAGATCGACGCTGGTGGTGGAGATCGCGCCATTGCCGGTGCGGCCCGCCGCGGCGTAGACGGTGAACGACCCCGTATAGCAGAAGAGATTCAAGAAGCGCTTGCCCGCCGCCTGATCTCGCACCATGGCACGCGTCAGACGGTGATCAAGGAAGAGCCCCGTATCGATGTAATCCGAGAGGTTGACCAGGAAGCTCAGGCCATCTTCCTTGACGACGAAGGTCTGGCCGGAGGCATCGACCTTCTCGTGCTGGGTCATGCCCCGCTGGCGGTGCTTTTCCTTGATGAAGACCATCGAAGGATCAACACCCACCACCTCGCTGATGATTGAGCGGACGGAATCGTACCAGTCGGCCTGCTGCGCCACGGAACGGCTGTGTTCCCGCTCATATTCCGCGGCGTGCACTCTGCCCTCATACACATCGATGATCAGCGGCACATCCACCTGATCGCGCTCGTAGATGCGATAGTTGGTGATGCCTCGCGAGGGATACTTGCGCAGATGCCGGACGTTCTTCTCAAGGCAGGCACGGAAATCGGCCAGTTCCTTTTCGTCGCGAGCACGCAGGCCACCGAAGGCGGGCCGGGTAAAGTCCGCCGCGGCGGGGATCGCGGCTCCATCGGCCGGTGCATCGACTGCGGGAAGGCCGGGCTGCTCGCCTTCGACTCCATCCACGGCTTCTGGCAGCGGCTGGGTCGACGGCTCGCCATCGAGCGTCTCGTCACCCTCGCGGCGGCGCGGCTCATCCAGATCGCGAGGCGGGCGCGGTCCCCAGAACATGAAGTACGTGCATTCGATCTGCGAGTTGAAGAGCTTGCGGCGGCGTGTGGCTTCCTGACCCACCAGCCGCTCGAGATCGAGCCGCGCGGTCAGGATGTGAACCGACCAGGTGGGCAACCCGCGCAACACCAGCGGCATGTTGCGATAGAGCTGCTCGATCTCGTAGGGATCACCCAGGCGCACGCCGTAGGGCGGGTTGGTGATGATCGACCCGTATTCGACCTTGCTGCTGAGCTGTTCGAAGGGGCGATGATGGAAGTGGATGAGCCGGTCGACGCCCGCGGCTTTCGCGCTGCGTCGAGCCAGGTCGAGCGCTCGCGGATCGATGTCGCTGGCGTGGATCGCGTACCCAAGTTCGCCGGTGGCTTCGGCCTTGGCGCGTTCGCGTTCTTCTTCCCAGACATCGCGCGGGATGATGGACCAGTCTTCGGCATCGAATGAACGCAGCAGGCCAGGGGCCATGCGTTTGCCGATCATCGCGGCTTCGATGGCGATGGTGCCGGTGCCGCAGAAGGGATCGACCAGGGGGCGGGCGGGCCGCCAGGCGGAAAGAAGCACGAGGCCCGCGGCGAGCGTCTCCTTGAGGGCCGCTTCGCCGACGAGGGGTCGATACCCACGTTTGTGCAGACCATCACCGCTGGTATCAACGGTGATGGAGGCCATGTTGTCGAGCAGGGAGACTTCGGTGATGACGCCGCCGCCGGTTTCGGGCAGCACCTGCGTGCCGTAGGCGCGGCGCAGGCGTTCGACGATGGCCTTCTTCACGCAGCGCTGGCAGGCGGGCACGCTGGAGAGCTGGCTGCGAACGCTGCGGCCGTTGACGGGGAAGTTGGCATCGTGGGCCATCCACGCTTCCCAGGGGAGGGCCTGCGTCTGGTCGTAGAGGGCATCAAAGTCCGCCGCGGGGAAGTAGCCGACGCGCACGAGCACGCGGTCGGCCGCACGCAGCCAGAGGTTGGCGCGGACGACATCCGCGGGGCCTCCCGTGAACAGGACACGGCCCGTGGAGAGCACCTTGGGCTGATAGCCCAGTGCTTCCAGTTCGTGCACGACCACGGATTCAAGGCCAAAGGCGCACGCGGCGATGATGTCGAACTGCGCGATCACTGAGTAATCCCTGGCTCAAAGGCTGCTTATTCGTCGTCGTCATCGAAGTAGACATCGGGATCATCGCTGAAGGCATCGACGTTGATGACCTGCGAATGCGCATCGTCGAGGAGTTCCTCGCCAAACTCGATGCCTTCGGTGGGCTTGCTCATGCGGCCCTTGGTCCGTTCGTTGACGCCCTTGCGCCCGCGAGCGATGCGTGCCGGGCCTTCCTTGCCTTCGTAGAGGTCGTCCTCGCGCTGGCGGCGTGCCCGCACGACGATGCGGATGGGCACTTCGCCGAAGGGAAGTTCCTCGCGGAAGCGGTTCATGAGGAACCGCAGGTAGCCGGGACGGAAGAGATCGGGGTGATTGACCACCAGCGTGATGGTCGGCGGCTCGATGCCGGTCTGTGCGACAAAGTAGACCTTGGCGAAGGTTCCCTTGATGTCGGTGGGTGAACTGGTTTCGAGGATGCCGCGGATGAGGCGGTTGAGCTTGCCGGTGGTGACGCGGTGGCAGGACTGTTCCCGCAGTTCGAGAGCGAGGTTGATGGTGGCGCGAACGTTGCGACCCGTGATGCCGCTGGTGAAGGAGATGGGGGCGAAGTTGAGGCCGCCGAGCTCCTTGCGCAGGTATTCCTCGTACTTCTTGGTGGTGACGGGCTTGCCCTTGTCGTCCTTGGCGCCTTCAACCAGGTCCCACTTGTTCACGACGATGATGCAGGGCTTGTAGGCCTTCTGGATCAGCATCGCCAGCTGCTCATCGACCTGACTGAGTTTCTCGGTAGCATCGATGAGCAGGATGACCACATCGCTGCGATCGACGGCGCGCTGCACGCGGTCGAAGGCAAAGTGCTCGATCATGTTCTGGAAGCTGCGCTTGCGGCGCAAGCCGGCGGTATCGATGGCGACGACGCTCTTGCCGTCGATGTCGAATCGCACGTCGACTGCATCGCGCGTGGTGCCGGGGATTTCCGACACGATGACGCGCGGCTCGCCGGCCAGCACGTTGATGAGCGTGCTCTTGCCCGAGTTGCGCTTGCCGATGATCGCCACGGCCAGATCGGGGCGAGAATCTCGCACCATCGTCTCATCGGGCTCTGGCAGCATTTCATAGATCGTGTCCATGAAATCGCGACGCATGTAGTTGTTCTTGCAGGAGATGAGCATCGGCTCGCCGAAACCCAGTGCCGCGAGCTCGTGGCCGTGCGATTCCCATCGCGGACCGTCGACCTTGGTGGCCACCAGCTTGATCTGCGGCGGCTTGGTGGGCACGGTGCCATCGCTGGGGCTGTACTTGCCCTTGCCCTTGCGCTTCTTGCCCAGTGCCCGCTCACGCAGCATGCGTGCGATCTCCCGATCGTGCGCGGTGATGCCCGCCTGGGCATCCACGGCGAACAGGACGATGTCGGCATTGAGGACCGCCTGGGCGATCTGGAACTCGATGCTCTCGGTCAGCGCAGTGAGGTCGTTACCGATCTCATCGAAGCGTTCACCCTCGGCGACATAGACACCAAAGCCGCCCGTATCGATGAACTCGGCGGTCTTGGTGTAGCCCTTCTCACGGAATGGCGGGGGCAGGTCCACGATCGCAGTGACGCGGTCGCGGGTGACGCCGGGCGTGGGATCGACAATGGATACCTTCGCACCCGCGATCATGTTCATGAGCGAAGACTTACCGACGTTGGGTCGGCCGACAATAGCGATCCGCGGGAGAGGCATAAGGGGGAATGATAGGGGGGCATTTGGGGGTGGAGGGCTTTGGGCGCGAAGTAGGTGCGTTCGGAAGGCGTGAAGGGTGGCAAGAATGGAGTTCTGAAGTTCCCAAGTTCCCGAATACCGAAGTGCAAAAGTGCAGCCGAGCGTGTTGGGTGGGTCATTGCAGCAGAATATGCGAACAAAAATCAAACACCCAAGCTCGGCGGAACGTTGGATAGCAGGCGACTTGAGGGGCTTGGGTGGGAATAAAGATCGGGCAGGTCAGCCAGTGGAACCTGCCAACCATCCGACAGCCAATCGGACATTGTTGCGGCTGCCGCGGCGAGCCACCGAGGCGATCAACAACCCCCCCGCTCCCACGCGATCATGAATGCTTCCACATCGCCCCCATCAACGCCACCATCCTGATTCACATCCGCACACCCGGTGCTGTCGGCCCACTCCAGAAAGAAGGCTTCAAGGTCCGACCCATCCACGCCCCCATCGGCGTTGTAATCCGCGCCGCAGCTCGGCGGCGGACATGCCCCACCCGGCGGCACGTTGCCGATCGAGATGTTGTCCACCTGAATGTCAAAGTCAGTGAAGGCATAGAACCAGCCAGGCACCAGCGTCGTGAATCGCAGCTCCTCGGCATTGCGCAAGATGCTCGCGAAGGTTCGCGTCAGCGGCAGCCGCGGCTCGAAGGTCCGAGGATCTTCATCACCCGTGCCACCCCACCCCGATGGAAGCGTTGTCTGCAACGGATTGGCAATCGTCGCGGTGAATCGCCGCCACCCCGGCTGGCTCGCACTCAGCGTGCCAAGCCGCAGCCAGACACTGTTGGATGGATACGGACCCGTCACGTAGTCGACGATCTCCACCACCAGATCACGCGGCACCTCCTGCCCCGTCACCGTGATCGAGTTGATCTTCACATCCACACTCAACACCAGCGGCGATCCATACCGCGTCAGGTCGCCCACGAACGCGATGTTGGTTGATGTGCGAATCTCCGCACCGAAGACATCGGTCACCAGATTGCTCAAGTTGGCACCTGGGTTTCCACCCGAGCCCACCACCGTGGTCCGGCCACTGACCGACCACCCTTGCGCTCCCTGATCGAACGTGACCACCTGCTGGGCCTGCGCGGGCATCGACAAAAGCCAAGTGGTTGCAATACCGATGCAGGCTGCTCGTAGCTTCATGCCGCGGACTCCATGGAACCCACCACTCTTCAACCAGAGCCTGCGCCCTGCCGATGGCGCACAACCCCGGCGATGGAATGGCCGGGGCTTTCTCGGGCTTGGCGAATGGTACGAGTCGCCAGCGACGAATGTCAGTGCGCCTCTGGCGCGTCCGGCAATGAATGTCCTGGGGCGGGTTCTCGCAGACCACATGCCGCGGTTCGCGTTGCCTTCGGACCACTCGCGTCTTCCCTGAAGCCGGCGCCAGGACCGGCAGCCCACGTATTCCAACGTGATCGGACGTTGACTCGGACAGGAAGTTCTTGACACAGGAACGTGTTTGCTGTACCTTGAAGGGGTGACGGACAAGCAGGTGAAGCGGGCTGCGCGGACGACCATGCCGCGTGGTGTTCGCGGTCAAGGTACATGTTTCAGTTGAAGGGAGAAGCGGAGTTCATGAAGCGTTGCATTCGAACCGCCGTGATGGTGTTGATGCTGGGCATTGGTGGCGTGAGCAGCGAGGCGCTGGCACAGCCGTTCACGTATCAGGGCAAGCTGACTGATGTAGGTGCCCCGGCCAATGGCCTGTATGACATGCAGTTTCAGGTCTTCCCGCTGATACTCGGTGGGCTTCAGATCGGCGTGACCGACACGAACAATGGAGTGTCCGTCACCGACGGTCTCTTCACGACGGAAGTCGATGCGATCAATGGCGCGGCGATCGGCAGCGAGTTGTATCTTGAGATCGCGGTGCGGCGTTCGGGCAGCGGCGATCCATTCACGCCTCTGGCGGGTCGGACGCGGATCACGGTGTCGCCGCTGGCGCAGCGGTCGATCAACGACCGCTGGTCACCGGTGAATGCGACCACGATTCGTACGGATCCTGGAATCTCCAATGTGCTCGTGAATGCTGCTTCACCGGTCTACGCCGACAGCATTCTGACGCTCTCGCGTTCGACGGCTGGCGCCAACACGTTTTCAGGCATGTATGTGGATGGGTCCAATCCCGGGACGCTGGCCTACTACGGGTGGGCAACGGCCGGGGTATCGAGAGCCGAGGCGTTGGTTTCGGGCGTCACTGGCAACTTCACGCTGAGTGTGGGCGGGAGCACTGTGCTGACGGCCAATGCTGCGGGGCTTGTGGGTCTGGGCGCGGTGCCGTCGGGTCCGGAGCGACTGCGCGTGGTGGGCGACACGGTGGGCACGGGCACCATGACCGCGAGTAACTTCACCTACACCTCGCCGCGGACGAAGCGGATGAGCGTACACGGGGCCTCGTTTCATGCGGTGGTCGGGACACAGGCGGCCTCGCTGGAACGGGGCACGCTGGGCACCGGATTTGCCGCGGCTGTGGGTTCGGGGGGGATGATGATGTCGGTCTCGCTCCCCGACGGCGCGACGGTGACGCGGGTCACCTGCTACGCCACCGACAACATGGCCGAGGCGATGAATGTCTCGCTTGCGCGAACAGACCATTTCTCCGGGTTTGCGCTGGTGCTCTCAAATATCTTCACGACGGGCGCCGCCGCGGGGATCAGGGCATTCACCGATTCGGCGCCCACCGCGCACGTGGTCGACAACTCCACCTTCAGCTATTACCTGCTCGCCACGAGCTCCGACTGGGCGGGCCAGGCGGCCAGTTCGGTGAAGGCGATCACGATCGAGTACACGGTGCCGGGCCCGGATTGATGCGTGCCTTGGGGCGTGCCGCAGACAAAACCACCAAAGACAAAGCCCCCGCTCACGGTCAGCGGGGGCTTTCATTGACGGATCGCCATCACTGATCAGGCGTTCTTACGCAAGGCCGGGGCCGATGATGCCCGAAGTCATCATCCCCCCGCCACCACCCCCACCACCGCCCATGGGCGGGCGGGGAGCCGCGGGGCGTGGAGCGGGCACGGGGTTGATCTTGGCCTTGAAGACGTACTCGGTGACGCGTTCGCGAACGGTCTTGAGCATGCCGGCGAACATGTGGCTGCCTTCCTTCTTGTACTCGATGCGCGGGTCGTTCTGGCTGAACGCACGGAACGAGATGGAGTCGCGGAGCTGGTCCATCGCGTAGAGGTGGTCCTTCCACGACCCATCGAGCGTCTCGAGCAGGATGGAGCGTTCGAAGTAGAGCAGTTCGCTGCGCAGAATGTTCTCCACGCGCGCCTTGATGGCATCGGTGCGCTCGGAGCCTTCGAGGAACCGCATCGACTCGGGAAGTCCCATGCCGAAGCGCTCCTGGAAGTGGGCATCGAGCTGTTCGTCCTTCTCGCACTTGAGCGCATCGGCGATCTCGGTCTCAAGCCGGCGCTCATTGAAGAACTTCTCGCTGGCGGCGAAGAGTTCGCTGCGCACCTTCTGGGGCGTGCTCGTGCGGAAGATCTCGGGCGTCCAACCCATCTTGAGGCGCGAGTTGGCCCAGGTGATGAACTGCGATCCGGCCTCGGTCGGATTCTGGCGCATCAGCATCTGGGTCATCTGCATCATGAAGTCGACCGGATACTCGATCTCGCGGCGGTTGTACCAGGCCTCGACGCGCTTCATCAGCACGCTGGTCACAGTTTCACCCTTGTCGGCCTCGGCCTTGCGGGCCCGCACGATCTCGTCGGGGGAAATCTCGAACTCAAGGTTGTCCTTGACCCACTTGGCCAGTTCAATGGCGCCGTAGTTGGGCACCATGTACTGCGATATGCCCGACAGATCGGCCGCCTGAATCGACGCGATCGCCGCACGCTCGAGCATCGACTGGATCCGCTTGCGCTGATCCACCCCGCCCTCGCGCAGGTCTTCGCTGGTCAGTTCGATTCCGAAGCGGTTGCGGGCCCACTGGGCCAGACCCGCGGCATCGAAGTCCATCGTGAACTCGCTACCTTCCATCGGCATGTACTCACCCAGCGTCATGTTGATGCTCTGACGCGCTTCGTACTCGGCCTCGGCGAGAATGGCCTTCTCGATCTCGTGCATCTCGCGGCCGCGGAGCCGCTCGGGTGCCACCGAGCATTCGAGCTTGGCCTTGGCGAACTCGGCGACGCACTGGGCCGGATACTCCGGATCCAGGTAGGTCTCGACCGCGTCATCGGTGGTGCGCGAGACGAACTCGAGAATGAGGCCACGCACATCGCGTCCTTCGAGCACGCGCTGACGCAGACCGTAGAAGCTCTGGCGCTGGTGCTCCATCACTTCGTCGTACTCGAGCACGTTCTTGCGGATCTGGAAGTTGCGTTCCTCGACCTTGCGCTGGGCGCGCTCGACCGACTTGCTGAGCATCGGGTGCTCGATGGCATCGCCTTCCTTCATGCCCAGCTTGGCGAGCACGCGCATCGTCGTCTCGCCTGCGAACATCTTCATCAGATCGTCCTCGAGGCTGACGAAGAAGCGCGAGGAGCCCTGATCGCCCTGACGGCCGCATCGGCCGCGGAGCTGATTGTCGATGCGGCGCGCCTCGTGGCGCTCGGTGCCGATGACGTGCAGCCCGCCCATGTCCTCGATGCTCGAGAACCAGCGGATGCGGTGCAGCAGGAAGCGGCCGTGGTCATCCAGCTCGCCCCGGAGCGCATCGGCCTTCATCGAGTTGATGGCCTTGTCGGTGAGCCAGGTGTGCTGGATCGCCCAGTGGCGCAGCAGCTGGATCTCCAGTTCGGCAAAGGGCATGCTCTCGGAGAGCTTCTTCTCGATGCCCAGTTCGCGCGAGGCGATCTTGCGGTAGATGCCTTCGCGCAGCTGCTCATCGGTCGAATCAACCGTGACACTGGCCGGGCAGATGCCCCGGCGCTGCCAGTGTTCGAGCATCGTCTGACGGGAGACGGGTCCGAGCTTGATGTCGGTGCCGCGCCCTGCCATGTTGGTGGCGATCATCACCGAGCCCAGCTGACCTGCGCCCTCGACGATCGGGCCTTCGCGGTCGTGCTGCTTGGCGTTGAGCACCTCGTGCTTGATCTGATAGGTCTGGGCGAGCAGACGCGACAGGAACTCGCTCTTCTCGACGCTGGTGGTGCCCACGAGGATGGGCCGCCCGCAGTCGTGGAAGTTCTTGATCTCATCGGTGATCTTCTTCCACTTGTCCTTGCCGTTGAGGAAGACCATGTCGTCAAAGTCGCGGCGCACCACGGCCCGGTTGGTGGGAATCGCCACCACGTCGAGCTTGTAGATGTCGTGGAACTCCTGTGCTTCGGTGTCCGCCGTACCGGTCATGCCTGCAAGACGCTTGTACATCTTGAAGAAGTTCTGGATCGTGACCGTTGCGACGGTCTGCGTCTCCTGCTTGATCGGCACCTTCTCCTTGCATTCCACCGCCTGGTGCAGGCCATCGGACCACTGACGGCCGACCATCGGGCGGCCCGTGTTCACATCGACGATGACCACGCTGGGCTCGTTGCGGCCCGTCTGCGGGTTCTGGCTGGGCGCGACGATGTAGTCCTTGTCCAGTTCGTAGACCGTGTGGGCCCGCAGCGACTGCTCGAGCAGGTGGGGCAGATCGATGTTCTCATCCACGTAGAACGAACCGATGCCCGCGGCACGCTGGGCCTCGCTGACACCCTCGTGCGTGAGGTGCGTCTGCTTGCGCTCTTCCTTCACCTCGAAGTACTGCGCATTCTTGTTGCGTGCAGCCTCGAGCGCCGGCAGTTCCGCCTTCGCCGCGGCGAGGTCCTTCTGGAGCTGGGGAACCTGCGACTTGTCACGAGTCTGACGGATGTCACCCTCCAGACCCTTGATGCGCATCATCGCCTTGTCGACCAGGGTGTTGGCCTGCGTCCAGGGCTTCTGCTTCTCGACCAGGTGACGGGCCAGACGATCCGCCAGTTCATAGCGGGGCTGATCGTCGTGGGCCTGACCCGAGATGATCAGGGGCGTGCGGGCTTCGTCGATGAGGATCGAGTCGACTTCGTCGACGATCGCAAAGTGGCGCCTCTTCTGCACCTGCTGATCGACCGATCGCTTCATGTTGTCGCGCAGGTAGTCGAAGCCGAACTCGGCGGTGGTGCCGTAGACGACATCGCAGCGGTACATCACCCGCTTCTCATCCTCGCTCTGCATGTGCTGGGGGTGGATGGCACCCACCGTGAGGCCCAGCGCCCGGAAGAAGGGAGCCGTCCAGTCACGGTCTCGCTGCACGAGGTAGTCGTTGACCGTCACGACATGCACCTTCATGCGCGACACGCAGGCCAGGTACGTCGCCAGCGGGGCGACGATCGTCTTGCCTTCACCGGTCCGCATTTCCGCGATCTTGCCCTGCGTGAGCACCATGCCACCGATCAACTGCACATCGAAGGGACGCGCACGGAAGGGAGGACGGCTTTCGGGGTAGATCTCTCGCACCGCTTCATAGATCTCGACGGGAATGTCGACCTGGGCCCACCCGGGGATCATCTCGGTGTGACCGGCCCACTCGCCCGTCGGGGGCGCAGGGGGCGTCTCATCCATCTTCGCCTTCACCTGGAGGTAGAGGTCGCGGATCGCCGGATTCTTGAACTGAGCCGGGTCGAAGCTGTGCTTGGGATTGAAGATCGAGCGGATACCCACGCCCCGGTCCATGCCCTCTCGCGCCGCGGCGAAGGCATCGATCAGAAGATCGTCGGCGCTGGTGCCCTTGTCGAGCCGGCCGCGAAGCTCGAAGATCTTGCCGCGGAGCTCGGCGTCGGTCAGCTTGCGCATCTGCGGCTCGAGCGCGTTGATCGCGTTCACTCGCCGCGTGTACTGCTTGACGAATCGTTCGTTGCGGGTGCCGATGATCTTGTTGAGGATCGGCCCGATAAGCGGAATCTCTGCCATGGTCGTGTGCTTCTTTTCTTCTTCGTTGCGGTGCGGCTGAACATCGCATCAGGCCCCGATAGGACCCGGACATCAACCGCTCCCGGCCTGCCCGCGGCACTCGCTTGCAATCAACGCAAACAGCCCGCGGCTCAGGACCAAAGACATATCAATATGATGACTTGGAGGTGCAGTTCTGTCACCGCGCCGGGCATGTGAAGCCCAGAGCTGGGACGAGCCGCGTGAATGGGTTGCGTTCCACGCTGCCAACCTGACTGCGACCACGGTTGCGACGACCACCCGCCGTTCAAAAGGAAGGGGACAGCTGCCGCGTGGTGCATTCAGGCCGCCCGCAGCGGCGGCGGCAAATCAAGCAGGTGGGCTGCCAGAAGGGCAGGGCAGACGACCAGCTGCTGCAACCGGATATGGGCCGCCGACACGCATCCGCGGCGGGTTGCGCCCGCCAGCCTCGCGGCGGCCGGAATCTCACGCTGCCTGTGTGCCGCGTGCTGTTCACGAATGACCACCGGCTGACTGACCAGCCGCCATGGAGACCAGTCGCGGCCCGAAGCCGAACCTTCAAGAGCGACATGGAGTGAGGGAAGTTGAAGAGCCAGCGCGACCAGAATCAGAAGCGACAGCCCACCGCTGAACGAGGATTTCCTCGCTCCGGGTGCTGTTGGTTCTGTTGGAAGGTGCTGGATGGACATCTGCATTCCTGCTCGAAACCAATCGGGCACAACGCCCGGGGGGAGATGGTAGGTCTATCGGATTGTCGGGCTGGTTCGTTGAACGTTTGGGGCTTTGTGAGCCACAAATCGAACCTCCTTCGGGGAGTTGTTTGCAAGCAAGCGACATGCCGGAAAGCGGGCAGTGATGCCGCGTGCGGCATGGCGCAGACTTCATGGCTTCAGCGTCGGGGGACTTTGAGATCACCCCCGGACGCGGGGGAAGGGGAGGGTGAGGGAGAGGGGCGGCGTCGTTTCTGCGCGGGTCGCCCGGTGGCGTCTCTTGTTGCAATCCTGTTTCACTGGAAGTCTCCCCGGGTTCGTATGTTGCTCCGTGTGCCATCTGTTGAGCGATTCACGTTCGGGAGTCGCTTGGATGTCATGTCCGCGCACCCGCCCATGGAACGAGTTTGAACCCAGGAGTTCCCCGATGAAACGAGCAGCGATGTACGCAGCGTGTCTTTGTGCAGCCTCACTTGCATTCGCGGCGGGCGCCGCCGATCCCCGCCCGTCACCTCCCAATGTCGCCCCGGAAGCGATCTTCTCCGGTTCGATCGATGCCGTCACGGTCTACCGGGGTCAGGCCCTGGTCACCCGCGCGATTGAACTTGCGCCGGGCACCGGCCTTCGCGAACTGGTGGTGACCGGCCTTCCTGAAGCCATCGTCGCCGGATCGCTCTATGCAGAGTCCTCCGATGGCGTTGAGGTCCGAAGCGTGAGCTATCGGGTACGGCCCATCGGCGAAGACTCGCGCGAACAAGTGCGTGATGCCCAGCGAGCGGTGCAGACCGCTCAGGATGCCTTCGATGCGGCCAACGCACGTCTTGGCTTCCTTCAGTGGCAGCGCCAATACCTCGAAAAGCTCGAGGCATTCGTCGCCCCCACTGCCCAGGCCGAACTCAAGAGCGGCGTGCTCAACGCCGAGACGCTCGCCAAGCTGACGGACATGGTGACGAGCCAGCACCGCACGCAGAATGATGAGAGCCAGAAGCTCAACGTCGAGATACGGCAACTGAGCGAGACACTCGAACTTCGCAAGCGAGAGCTCAGTGTGCTCACCGCCAGCACCTCCCGTACAGCGCGGGAAGCGGTCGTCTTCCTGAACATCACCGGTCCCGGCGCCACGCTTCGGCTGACGTATCTGGTGAACGGCGCGAACTGGAGCCCTTCCTACAACCTTCGCGCTGGTGCCCCGGGGGCCAGGACCGCGAAGCTCGAGTATCAGGCCTCGGTGCAGCAGATGAGTGGCGAAGACTGGAGCAATGTGCAGCTCACCTTGAGCACGGCGACTCCCGCGCTCGTGGCGACCGGCCCCTCGCTCATGCCGCTGACCGTCGCACTGTCAGCGCCCAGTGAAGGAGGCGTCGCGCTCCTGCTCAAGGAGAAAGGCTACACCGATGCCAAGCGCGAGCTTGCCATGAAGCAACGGGACCTTGAGCAGAATCGCAACATCGCGGGAAATCGGGCGCAGCTCGCCGGCGCGGCTCGGATGGAACAACGCGCTGACGCCGCGCTGACGGCGGGCGGGCAGGTCACGCTCTCGCTCGATGATGGCCTCAACTCGGTGGCCAATGAAAGCGAGATTCTGGACCTTGTCTCGAGTACCAAGGTCGTCCGCCGCGGCAAGGACGATGAAGTCGTGGTTCGTCAGGGCAACGAAGGTGTGAGCGTGTCATACAAGGTGCAGGGCCGCACAAGCATGCCCAGCAGGGCCGATCAGCAGTTGATTCAGATTGCCTCGCTCGAGCTTGCCGCGGAGTTGCACAAGGCCGCAACGCCGACGCTGACGCAGTACATCTACAACGATGCGAGCATTGTGAACACCAGCGACATGGTGCTGCTGGCGGGCCCCACCTCCAGCTATGTCGGTGGCGAGTTCGTCGGCTCTTCTGGAATCCCGACGATCGCGGCGGGCGAGTCGTTCCGTGCCGGGTTCGGCATCGATACGTCGCTGCGTTCAAGCAAGGAGTTGGTCGAGCGCACGGAATCGACTCAGGGTGGCAATCGCATCATCGAGTTCACGTACAGGCTGAGTGTGGAGAACTTCGGAAAGTCCGCCGCGGCGGTGCGGCTGCTTGACCGCGTGCCCAACCCCAAGGACCCTGGCATCAAGCTCACACTCGTCTCGCAGACACCCTCCCTCAGCGACGACAAGGACTATGTCGAAACGGATCGCAAGCAGAACCTGCTGCGTTGGGATGTGAGTGTGCCGGCGGGTGCGACGGGCACCAAGGCCCTGCAGATTGAATACAAGTTCCGGCTGGAGTTTGACAAGCAGATGATGGTGACGGAGGGGAGGTGATGTGGCATTGCTCTCTGAGCAATGTTCCCCCGTTGCCGCTCACTCTGTGAGCAAGGCCAGTGCTGGAGCCAGAACGCCGACATGGCTCGGAGAGCCATGGGACTTCAAGAACACGGCTCAGAGAGCCGTGCCACGCTGCGTGCCACGTTCAGTCAGCGAGGTATCGATTGATCTGAGGGCCCGCCGCGGGAGTGAGCACGTGCTGGACGTAGCGTTCCCGCTCGCGGGCGAAGACTTCGAGGTCCCAGACGCAGAAGGAGTACTGCCCTTGCGCATCCATCCAGGTGCCATCGGGTGCATTCGCACGCACGAGCACGTGGGTGATGAGTTCATTCTGGTTGTCCCACCAGGCCAGGATGATGTAGTGTTGATTGAGGCCGGGGTGGCGGATGAGAAAGCCGATGCCGGGGCGGTCGGGGGCTGCCGCGGGGGTGGGGAGGAGACTCAGGGCGAAGGCTTCGCCGGGCGCGTAGATCGCCGCGGGCACCTCCACCGGCGCCCCCGACGGGCCGGGGGTGATGTCATGCCGACGAAGCGTCCAGCCGGCATGGTGCAGGAGACCAGAGAACCGGTGATTCCGAGGGGCGTAGGGCTCGCGGCGGACAAATGGCAGAGTCACGCAGGCAGTGTACCAGCCCCATCTGCATCTGGTCATCATTTTGCTGGCGGGCTTCCGCCCCGTTCATCGCGGCTCATGTGTGGCGGCCCCTCTGGCCCCCAAGGAGATCGAGATGAACTGCATTCGTACAGCCGCGGTGTTGGCTCTGGGTCTGTGTGCGGGCCTTGTGAAGGGCCAGGCATGCACCCCCATCGGAGTGTTCCAGCCTGGGTCGCCGGCCTTCCACACGAGCAACAGCGTCGGCGGATTCTCGATTCAGGGCAACACGCTGATCATCGATGCCGACAAGGATGGCATCGCGAGCGCTTCGGACCCGGGCGACAAGATCTTCCCGCTCCCTGCGACGCTGATCGGCAGTGGTTCGAGTTCGCCGCTGAACCTCGCGCTCTCACCGACCCAGGACTTTCTCTTCGCGGCGGGCGGACAGCCGACCCTGAGTACCGGGCCGTGTGCAACGCCCGGCCAGCGGGTCCGCTTCTTCCGCATTCCGGTGAGTGCAGGTGCTCCGCTCGAACTCATCGTCGATGACTGCCTTGCCTGTCAGAGCCTTGATGGTGGGCGGCCGCTCTGGTATGACCTGGGCGTGACACAGGGCGGGTTCCTCGGCCAGCCACCCACTCCCAACACGGCACACCTCTCATCGCTGCGGTACGCGTACATCCGCACCAGCACCGGCAACTTCGGGTGCAGCTCGCCCAACTCCCAGCCACAGATGCGCTTCTACGACCTCGAGACGGGCATCAGAGCCACGCACGAACTTGGATTGGTGCCCGGCTATGGCGATGTGACCGTGTCGCCCGGCGGGGAGTTCATGATGATCCAGCACGACTTCTCGAGCAGCCCGCTCGACAGCGATGTGGATGTGCTGCGGCTGTGCAACCTCGCGATGATCGAAGAAGTGCAGGGACAGCCCCCGACCATCAATGACATGGAGATCGAGGGCATCAACGCGCATGTGGCCGCTTCGAGCTCAGGCGAAGCGCTCATCGAGATCCGCGATGGAACCAGCTCCGTTCGCTGGCACGCCGATGCGCCGTGCTGTTCGACCGGGGCGCCCACCGGTGCGTGCTGTGTCGGCACGAGCTGCTCCATCACCACGCAGGCCGCGTGCGGGGGTGTCTGGAGTGCGGGCCTCACGTGTGCGCAGGTCGGATGCGGGGCCACGCCGCCCAATGCCGATGCGGTGATCAACGCACCAGCATCGATGCAGGTGAATGCAGTGTCACCCACGTCGGTGGTGGTGACGAACTCCGGCGGCACCGTTGCGAGCAACGTGCGGGTGACGCTCGCAACGCCAAGTTCGCAGGTCATGTTCTTCTCGGCGCCCGGCCAAGGCGGCGTTCTGGGCTTCCAGCCCGGCACCGTGAGCTGGACACTGCCGACGCTTGCTCCCGGCGCCTCCACCACGCTCACGGTGCAACTCAACTCCACCTGCTGGACCGGCCCGCAGACACTCACCGCCACGACCACCGCCACTGGTGTCGCGACGCGCACCTTCACGCAGAGCGTGACCGTGCAGGCACCCGTCACCGCACCGGTGATCGTGACCGCAACTTCGGTTCCCAGCGTGACGCCGCCGCTCAAGGCAGACGACACGGTGACTCACACCCTGGTCCTCACCAATACCGCAGCATTCGCGCAGGACGCCACGATGAGCTTCCAGGCGGGCAACTACGCGATCTTTGATCGCATCGACTCCTGCGGCGGGGGAACCTGCCAGATCTCCGGTGGCTCCACCTTCATGTGGAGCGGCACGATGGATCCGCAGCAGACCCTGACCTTCGTCCTGACCACCAGGATGACTGAGTGCTTCAGCCCCAGCTTCGGACGCACCGGCCTTGCCGGCGGAGGATTCATCTATGTCATGGGCAGTTGCAACAGGGTGCTGGGGACGACCGTGGGCGGACAGCAGATGTTCTCGGTGGCACCCGCCGTCTACGGCGTGCTTGAAGCGGTGAACGTCCAGCCCGGAACCATCGGCACCGCGGATGCAGGCGGCGCTCCCGCGGCGGGCCCGACGTTCCAGCTCTTCAGAGGCAACCCGCCGCTTCAGATGCGGGCGACCTTCCACAACACCCTCACGCGCGCCCTGGATCTGGGCACCATCACCATCTCGCTTCCCAGCGACTGGACGATCACCAGCGGACCCACCAACGGGGCGGTGCATGATGTCGACTATGGGCAGATCACCTTCAGCGGCACCATTCCCGCTGGCGGCAGCATCGACTTTGAGTTCGGGGCCACGTGCGCAAACCTCGAGCAATCCGGCTCGCTCTCGTTGAACCGGCAGACCTCCTCGTGCTACGCGGAGATCGGCGGGTTCGAAGCGATCGTCATGCCGCCGGTTCCGGCCGGGCCGTATGTCATGGCACTCAACGATTTCTACGGGAAGAACCTGGCACTGCTCGAGCGGGGCATTGATGCCCAGCTTCGCCCGATCTTCGGCGAGACCTCGTTCTGGACGGGCCTCGCGCCCGGAGCCAACGGCGACCTGTGGCTGATCGGGCTCTCATTGACGCGTTTCAACTTCAACACGCTGGAGATCGAGACCTTCGCCCAGGCCACGAACTGCGCAACGGGCCGGCTGCTCGATGGAGCATTTCAGCCATCGACTGGTGATCTCATTCTTTACAGCCAGGTCGAGAACGCTGCCACCGGAACGCTGCTGCGGTTCACGCCCTCCAGCGGACTCTGCGCCGTCATCGCGACCGACATCCCCGCTTCCATCCGCCAGCCGAACGAAAACGAAGTGCTGATCGAGCCCAGCGGCGACATTCTGGTCAGCAATCACGATGTGCTGCTTCGCTTCGACGCCGCGGCGACTGGTCCGCTGCCCCCCAACAGCGGGCAGTTGGTTCAGATTCCTGGCCCGACCTATTCGATCACCAACTCAGGCCCCGTATCGGCCCAGCACATCTGGTCGGTGGTGCCGCTGTGCACCGGGCTCTGGTCGGTGGTGCACGCGACGGATTTCATGGCTCCCACAGCGGGCAATCCTTCCCGCATCTTCGGGCTTTCACTCTGGGATCCTGCGACGGGCCAGACAACGACTATCAACCCGCTCTTCGCGGGCGAGGGGTACTCGCCGTTTGGCGGCTGGAACATCGGGCAGCCAGTGACGCCGACCTTCACAGTGACCCATCCCTATCCCGTGGAACTCTCCTCGGCGTCGATGATCGAGGGTGAGCCGGGCGAGGTGCTCTTTGGCACCGCCAACTACCCGACCTTTGAGGTGAGCGCCCTGGACCCTGCCACCGGGGCCCTGACGTTTCTCCAATCTCCGATGCAGTGGCAGTTTGTAAGTGCGATGGATGTGGCGTACTTCCAGCCGGCATCGACAACGTGTGGGTCGGGGGGGTTCTGTGCCGCGGACTTCAATCAGGATGGCGGCGTGGACGGCTCGGATGTCGGAGCCTTCTTCCTCTCATGGGAGGCGGGTGAGACGCTGGCGGATGTGAATATAGATGGAGGCGTGGATGGGGCCGATGTGGGAGCCTTCTTTGACCTCTGGCAGGCGGGCGGCTGCTGAGCGAGCGAGAAAGTTCCGAAGTTCCTGAGTTCCAAGGTTCGCCGCTTGTGGCGAGCCTCGGAACTTTGGGGCCGCCCAGTCCACACAAACACCAAACATCCTCCCTTTTTTCCCCGCGAACTTTCCCGACTGGAGGGGGGTTACCTACCCTTGGACCCCTCGGGAAGCGCGGGGGGCACGCGGCAAAAAGGCCGCTGACAGAAGGCAACTCCAATCCAGAACAGGGCCAATAGCCGTGAAGATCAGAACCGACGAAATCGCGAACGTCATCAAGCAGGAAATCGAGCAGTACTCCGCATCACTGGAGGTTTCCGAGATTGGCCGCGTGGTGGAAGTGGGCGACGGTATTGCCCGCATCTATGGTCTGTCGAAGGCGATGGCCGGTGAACTCCTCGAGTTCCAGACTTCAGCTGGCTCGGTGATGGGCCAGGTCTTCAACCTCGAACTCGACACGGTCGGCGCCGTTGTGTACGGCGATTACCTCGCCGTGAAGGAAGGCGACGTTGTCAAGGCAACGGGTCGTCTGCTCGAAGTGCCGGTGGGCGAGGCTCTCCTGGGCCGCGTCGTCGATCCGCTGGGTCGTCCGATGGACGATGCGGGTCCGGTGATGGCCACCGAGTTCCGCAAGGTCGACATCATTGCTCCGGGCATCGCCGAGCGTCAGCCGGTGCATGAGCCCATGCAGACGGGCATCAAGGCCGTCGACTCGATGATTCCGATCGGCCGCGGCCAGCGCGAACTGATCATCGGTGACCGCAAGACGGGCAAGACCGCCGTTGCCCTCGATGCGATCATCAACCAGAAGCAGTACTGGGGCACCCCCAACGCGATGGTGTGCATCTACGTCGCTGTCGGTCAGAAGGAATCGACCGTGGCGGGCGTCGTTGAGACGCTCCGCAAGAACGGTGCGATGGACTACACGATCGTCGTGAACGCCTCGAGCTCCGCCGCGGCACCCATGCAGTACATCGCCCCCTACTCGGGCACGGCCATGGCCGAGTACTTCATGTGGAGCGGCAAGAACCCGGGCCAGAAGCTCAGCAACGGCGCCCCGATGCCCAAGCACGCTCTGTGCATCTATGACGACCTTTCGAAGCAGGCCGTGGCGTATCGCCAGCTGTCGCTGCTTCTGCGTCGTCCCCCGGGCCGCGAAGCCTACCCCGGTGACGTCTTCTATCTCCACTCCCGCCTCCTCGAGCGCGCCACGAAGCTCTCGGATGAGAACGGTGCAGGTTCGATCACTTCGCTCCCCGTCATCGAGACGCAGGAAGGTGACGTTTCGGCGTACATCCCGACCAACGTGATTTCGATCACCGACGGTCAGATCTACCTCGAACCCGAACTCTTCTTCTCGGGCATCCGTCCCGCGATCAACGTCGGTATCTCGGTGAGCCGCGTGGGTGGCAACGCCCAGATCAAGGGCATGAAGAAGATCGCAGGCTCGCTGCGTCTTGACCTTGCTCAGGCCCGCGAACTGGAAGCCTTCGCTCAGCTGGGTACGGAACTCGACAAGGCCACGCAGCGTCAGCTCGACCGCGGCCGCCGCATGGTTGAACTGCTCAAGCAGGGTCAGTACACCCCCTTCATCGTCACCGACCAGGTCATCTCGATCTACGCCGGTACGAAGGGCTACCTGGACGATGTACCGGTGACGGCCGTCCGCAAGTTCGAGCAGGGTCTGCTCGATCACATGAAGTCGGCTGGCAAGGCCATCTATGAGGCCATCGCCGAGAAGAAGTCCTTCGACGGCGACATCGAGAAGAACCTCGAAGCTGCCATCAAGGCGTACAAGGCCGGCTTCAAGGCCTGAGCACTCATCCCTTCTGATTCCAAGTGAACACGGGCCCAAAGGCCCGTGTTTTCTTTTTTCGGCAACGTGTCATTCCACCCGCACGCCGCGGCAAGTCGCCGAGCCAGTTCCAGCGACCGGGTCCACGCCAGCAGGTAATGTCAACGCACATACGTTGTCCGGATGAAGCGAATGACCACGCCCGACCCGCGGATGAGCACAAATTCCCTTGGAGGAGGGTGGGGCCGGAGTTATACTCAGATTCTCCCTTGGCCGATCACGGGATGTGGACGGATTGGAGCGGAGAACCCCTCAACGAATCTCAGTACGGTCTTGATGGTTGCGGTCCGCGCCGCACCCCGTGCGCAGTGCCCGGAGGACGGAACGCGGCGCCATCAGCTCAATCGCATCGGACGAGGCGGTGGCAAGAATCAATGAAAGGGATGAGGATGAAACTCTGGACGATTGGTGTCTTGGTTACGTGTACGGGCCTTGCAAACGCACAGTCGATCTGGACGAATGAGTCCCGGTCTATCCGGTTCAACTGCTATGCAGCCGACGATTTTGGTGACGGAAACTACTCCACCCAAGGTGCTCTGGCTCCCTTCGTCGAATCGGGAGATGTGAGCGCCTCGGGAACCTGCGGGAAGTCCGGCTTTGCAAGCGCCTTCGCCAGTGCGTCGCAATCCTCCATCTTCTCTGACACGACGCTCACTGCTTCAGGCGGCGCCTCATGCACAGCCGTCGACACCAGCAATGACGAGCCGTGCGGAGCGGATGCCAACTCCTCCAGCTTAGGCGATGCTCAGTTCACGATCCTCGGAGAGGGCACGTACCTGCTCACCTACGACCTCTTCTCGTTCTACGGCGGCTCGCAGCTGCGTCTTACAAATGCCGCGACGGGCGAGACAGTAGAGGAATTCGATAGCCGCTATGGTGGCCAGGTGGCTGGCACGGCCGCGGGCGTGCTCCCTCCGGGCGACTATTCCATTTCCTGGAGTTGTGCAGCCTTCGCGAACCCATCGGGCTTCGAGAGCATGTCCACCTCGTACACCTTCAGCCTTACGATCGACGCTCAGTCGCCGCTGTGCCCGGCGGATTTCAATCAGGATGGCGGCATCGACGGCAGTGATGTCGACGCGTTCTTTACGGCTTGGGAGTCTGGTGACCCATCCGCCGACACGAACAGCGATGGTGGCGTTGATGGTGCGGATGTCGAAGCTTTCTTCGCGGTGTGGGAGGCGGGTGGGTGCTGATGCCAGGTGGCATTGCTCTCTGAGCAATGTTCCCCCGTCGCCGCTCACTCTGTGAGCAAGGCCAGTGCTGTGAGCTGGGCGGCCGACGTGGCTCGGAGAGCCACGGGA
>JBILUL010000142.1:0-12776 GCA_044371005.1 Phycisphaerales bacterium
GTGTCGTCGGCTTTGCGACGACACCACCGGAAGGCGATGGCGTGATGGCCGCGACCCCGCCAGGGGTCGTCGTGGGAATGGCCTTCACCGGTGTTCTCCGAGCAGCCCTGCGGGCTGCAATCCAACTGTGGTGCCACGTTTTCGGGGGTGTTGCTCGCCGAGCCCCGCAACACCGCCCGGCTACGTTCGTTCAGGCCTTCGGCCTGAAGACTGGGGTTCGTGGCGATGTGGGCATGCGCATCGTGGCGTGATCGTTCACGTCGTGCCGGATTCGTCGAAGACCACGCGGGGTTACGTTCCTCTACGTGCACCCCTCCGGGGTGCGGGGAGTTGGGCGGTTCTGACCCGGGGTGGCGCCCGCAGAGCCGGGCTTCACCCCGGGCTACGCACGTCCAGGCCTATCGGCCTGAAGAGAGTGCAATGACGAGAGCTTGACCGCGGCGACAGATCCGTAAATCGGCGGTGTCATTCCCGTGATCTCGAAGGGTGCGTCACGGGATGCGCCGTGGTGCGTGAGTGCCCGCCAGCCGTCATTTGGTTGTGGGTGGCGTGCTGCTCGGCGCGTCATCCGTGACGACGATCTCGCGAAGTCGCTCGGGCAACGCCGCGGCGGTGACGCTGGTCGCACCCGCGTAGATGCGGGTGATGCCGTTGTTGGCCTTCGTCAACTCCACGATGCCCTTCTCGGTGATCTTCGTGCCATGCAGCACGAGCGTTCGAAGTGCCGTGTTCTTCTGCAAGATGGCCAGTGAGGCATCGCTGATGTCAGTGCCTCGAACATTGATCATCGCCGCGGCGGAGAACTGAGCCAATACCGGCGCACACCCATCATCAATCGCAAGCCCTGCCGCGACCAGGCGACCCACATGCTCGCCAAGCACCGCGCTGAGCGTCAATGCCTCGCACGCCGCACGCGGATCGGTCCCGCCCGCGAGTGATCCAAGCGAGAGATCCACTTCAAGCAGCACATCCGCTGCACTGAGGCGTTCGACCCGCGCTCCAAACCGGCTGCGCAGCGATTCAATCGCCTGCACTTCCGACGCTGAGAGTGCTGGCGCTGCTGGCGCTTTGGGGGTCGGAGTCGATGGCGCCGTTGGCACGGGTGCCGCGGCGGGTTTCGCGGCGGCTGGCGGTGGGGGAGTCGCAGTGCCTGCTGCTGCGCCCGTTGCCGGGCCAGCTTCCACGCCCTCGAACGCGCCTTCCTTGATCCACGTGGCGATCAGCGCCACCTGTTCCGTAGCGAGCGGCGAGCCACGCGGCGGCATCCGATCATCCGCTTCTCGACCTTGCTTGAGACGATAAATCATCTCGCTCTCTTCCGGATTCCCCGGCGTGATGGCCCAGTAGCGGGACTCTCCGGTGAAGGCCTCGGCAAGCACATCGAGACGAAGACGCCCCTGCTTCTTGGTGGGGCCGTGGCAGGAGAAGCAGTGCTGCTCGAAGATGGGGCGGATCTGTTCCTTGTAGTTGATCGTGAGCACCGTGCCTGCAGGCGCCAATCGCCGCGGCGGTGCTGCTTCGACTTTGCGCACCGGCTGCTGGCTGGGTTCGGCATTCGATGCCTTGTCGGACGTCGGCGCTGTGCCCACTGCCGGAATCGGAAGGCCAAGTGCCCGCAGCGGCTGCGTGAGGTAGTCCGCGCCATACACGAGGCTGCCGCCCAGATGTCCGGTGATGCCCACGGCCACCGCAGCGATCGAAACCATGAAGACATACCAGCGTCCACTCAGGCGTCCAACGCCGCGGCGAGCCGCCTGGCCCAGCAGCATTGCCACCAATGCACATCCCGCAGCGACGAGTCCGGCGATTCGGTGCGTGTTGATGGCTTCAAGCATGCCCGCGCTGTGCTGCTGTGTGGAGGCGTTGGTGAGGCCCGTGAGTACCGCGGCGATGGCACCCAATGCGCCGACAGTCACACACGCAATGCCCGTACCCGACGCGCGGTCGCGCCGACGAATCACACGCCACCATTCAGCGCATGCGCCGGTGAGGAGCAGCGCGATGGGGAAGTGCACCACCAACGGGTGCAGACGCGCGACCAGCTCTGTGGCGGGCGCCGTCGATGCGAGAACAAGGAGGGGGGAGAGGTAGGGGGTGCACGGGGTCATGCGCTGGCATGTTACCCGGGCAGGACCGCCGCGAAGAGCTCATTGATCATCTGTTTGCCTTCGACCTGCCAGATGGGCCAGTGCACGCCATCCACGACGGGGCATGATTCGAGGGCGTGGCGGATGAAGGCTGGAGTGGAGCGGGTCTGCAGCATCGCCGCGGCGGAGGAGCAGACGGGCACGCAGAGCCTCGGGCGCTGCGGATCAGGAATCAGGTATGCTGCAGCGCGTTCGGTGGCAGCTGGTGATTCGTAGGAGCAACTCCACTTCCAGACGCCGTGCCAGCGGAGTGATTCGGTGAAGCCGCGGGCGGTGGTGAGGGTCGCAGAGGCGTGCACCATGGCGGTGCGAGCGGCGCGTGGCAACGGGCCAAGGAGATCGTCCATGGAAGGGGTACGAAAGCGATCGCTCCAGGCGCCGCGTGTTTCGATCTGTTCGAGTGTCGCCATGATGCCTCGCTTGTGTCGCCGTGCAACCAAAGGACCCCGTACGTCTCCCCCGTGAAGTCATCTGTTATACCGGAGTTCGATCGAGTTGGCACGGAAAATCTTCATGAAGCTTGGGTTCAGGGCGGGGAGCCGGGCTGGGTTTCCCTTGGATGGGGGGATGGACTGCCAGTGGAGCGGCGGGTCAGGAACGGAGGCTGGCGAGGTGTCGGGAGCCCGGATTGGGGTGATTGTGCGTGGTTTCCCGATAGTGACACCATGCCACTCTCGGAAATCCCGCTTTCGCGTCCCGACATCACGGATCTTGAAGAACAACTGGTGATCCGGACCTTGAGGTCGGGCCGGCTCTCGATTGGTCCCATGGTGGAGCAGTTCGAGAAGCTCGTCGCCGCACGCGCGCAGTGTCGCTACGGCGTGGCGGTGAACTCCGGCACCAGCGGGCTGCAACTGGTGATGCAGGCCCTGAACATCGGGCCTGGTGATGAGGTCATCACGACGCCTTTTTCGTTCGTGGCCTCGTCCAACTGCATTCTGACAGTGGGGGCCAAGCCGGTCTTCGTTGACATTGATCCGGTGACGCTGAACATGGATCCGGCACGGATCGAAGCGGCGATCACCCGTAAGACCAAGGCGATTCTGGCGGTGGAGACCTTCGGCAACCCGGCGCACATGGATGCCTACGCGCAGATCGCCGGCAAGTATGAGATCGCGCTGATTGAAGACTGCTGCGAGGCATTGGGGGCGACGTTCAAGGGGCGGCCCGCGGGGCACTTTGGCCGCGTGGGAGTCTTCGGGTTCTACCCCAACAAGCAGATCACGACGGGCGAGGGCGGCATGATCGTGACCGATGATGTGCGCATTGCCGAGATGTGCAAATCGCTGCGGAATCAGGGGCGGCCGCTGCCGGCGAGCCTCGCCGCGGCTCCGCCGCCGGCGACTTCCGCCAGTCTCGAGCAGAACGTGGGTGGCACGCCGGTGGGCAGCTGGTTACGGCACGAGCGTCTGGGGTACAACTACCGGATGTCGGAGATCAATGCCGCGTTGGGAGTGGGGCAGATGCGGCGGCTGGATGAGATCCTGCTCAAGCGTCAGGAAGTGGCGAACATGTACTTTGCGAGGCTGGGCGGCAATCCGCATCTGATCCTGCCGACGGTGCGCGATGGGACATCGATGAGCTGGTTTGTCTTCGTGGTGCGACTGGCTCCCTCGTACACGATTGAGGAACGCGACCGCGTGATCCGCGGGCTTCGTCGTCAGGACATCGGGACTTCAGACTACTTCCCGTGCATTCACCTGCAGCCCTTCTACCAGGAGCTCTTCGGGTTCCGGCCCGGCATGTTCCCGATTGCGGAAAGCGTGGCGCAGCGGACCTTTGCGCTGCCTTTCTACAATGACCTGACACGCGGCGAGATCGACATGGTCGCGCAGGCTCTGGAAGTGCTGATCGGCCAAGAAAACCTGACGAGAACCTAACGGATCCGAACCTTTGTTGCGTCCTTCGATCTCTTGACTGAGCGGAGCGCTCCCACTACCATCTAGGCCCGTACGAAAGGATCGAAGTTTATGCCCAGCGTCTGCCAGTTCACCGGAAAGAAGACAACCCGCGGCATGCGTCGCGCTTGGCGCGGTCAGGCCATTGCCAAGGGCGGCTTCGGTCTGAAGCCCACCGGCATCACCCGCCGCACCTTCAAGCCCAACCTTCAGGAAGTCGTCGCCGTCGTCGATGGCGTCCAGCAGCGCGTCAAGGCTTCGGCCAAGGCCATCCGCACCGGCATGGTCGTCAAGTCGCTCAAGCGCAAGTACGGCTACACCCGCCAGCAGAAGGCTGCTCAGGCCTGAGCCAGTCTCGTGCGGGGTTCCCGTCGCTGACGACGGAATGAACATTGATTTCACTTCAGAGCACCCTCACGGGTGCTCTGTTCTTTTATCCGGACTCGGCATGAAGTGATTGGTATATGTTTGGAATTGGAATGTGGGCCTGGGAAACCTGAGATGTGTGGGCGGATGGGAAATTGGCCTAGTTTGACAAACTCATGCAGAATGCCCTTCATCATGTGAACATGGGTTAGAATCTTGGGGGACGCGGCTCTGGGAGGAGTTCCGCGTTTCCAGGAGAGAGACCCATGAAGACCGTTTCGAGCCCGATCCGCGCGCTGTGCGTTGCGGCCATCCTGACCGCGCCAGCGTGTGCCGAGCCGATCTGGTCGTATTACAACGACGGTGATGCGGGCTTCAACGCACTTACCAACAACAGCGAACTTGTGCAGGGCGCGGTTGAAGGGCGCATCGGAAACCGATTCGATATCGGGACTTGGGAACTTGCCATCTGGCGCCGGCCCGATGTCGGCCCCTTTCTTTCTCTGGGCCAGCTCAACTGGGGTAACGGACAAGCTGCTCCGTTCTCATTGGTTTACGATGGCGGGACGACCTTGAGCTGGATGCTCGGCACCACCACGATTAGCACCACGAACCTGGGTGGAGCATTCACGGATATCTTCGTCCGAACTCGTTCTGCGCCGACCGGCAGCGTAAGTCTTTCTTCGATGGAGTTCGTCGGCGGCATTTCCATCGGCAACCTCAGTTCGGTCGGCAGCGGCACCGTGAACTACATTCGCATCACCAACGGTGCGACGCCCTTCGGAGCGTTTGAGCTTCGCGGGCTGGAGATGCTCTCCTGGGTGGCGAATGAGCCTCCGATCAACAGCCAGCTTGGGGCGCAGTTCCGATTCACGAATGTGATTCCGGGTCCGGCCTCGTCGATGGGGCTGGCCTGTGCCGCGGCGTGGGGGGCGCGTCGCCGCCGCCGCTGATCGCCATTCCAGTCAACACAGCTCGCCGCGCCTTGGTGCCAGAACGACATCTCATGCCATTCACCGCGGCGGACCCTGATTCAGGGTCCGCCGCGTTCGTTTTCGACCACCGGCACGGCTGCTGAGAACGAATAACCAATCCTTTCCCGGGGATGCGGCCAATGCAGACCGTGCGGGTGCAATAAGATGCACTGCGGGTCGTTTTCCCGGGTATCAGTTGCTGTGCCCTCAACCAGGAGCCTTGCCATGCTTGCTCGCTCGATCCTCGCCTCGATTCTGTCGCTCGCCACTCTGGCAGGCACCACGCATGCGCAGCAGTCCAAGCCCGATGACCAGCCTCTCAAGGGGCCCACGGTCAAGGACGATTCGGTGCCCGGTGAGAGCCGCCGCTTCACGGGTGGCGCGATCAAGAAGAAGGAAGCGGTGGGGGAGACCATCCCGCATCAGGCGTTCCTGCGTTCGCTGTCGGTACTGAAGGGACCGGATGTGGATCCCACCGCGCGGCTTTCCGATGAGCAGGCTGGCAAGATCGAACAGATCAGCCGCAACTATCGGGAGAGTCAGCGGGCGTACATGGAAGAGCATCGCGAAGAGATCGCCAAGATCCGCAAGAAAGCCAACCCGGAGCTTCGCAAGCGCATTGATTCAGCCTTGGGCGAGCCAGGCCTTCGAACGATCAAGGAAGTGACGCCTTCGAAGGATCAGGCCAAAACGCCCGCCAAAGACGGCGATGCGTCGGACGATTCGATGATGCAGCCTCCTCAGAACGAGGCTGATGAAGCCGCGATCAAGACGCGGGCCGCGGAGATTGCTCAGGGTGCTCCCAAGTCCTCCGAAGCGCACGCGAAGATCTGGGCGGTGCTCACGGCCTCGCAGCGGCCGATCGTCGAGAAGGAACTGGCCCGCGTCAAGAAGGAACTTGAAGCGCGTCGTGATGGCGGCAAGAAGAACGATGCAAAGAAGAAGGCTGGTGCCGACAGCGAGAGCGTTGATCTCTCGAAGCTGCCGCCCGCCATGCAGGAACGCATCAAGAACATGTCACCGGAGGACCGCGAAAAGGCCATGGAGCGTCTGCGGAACCGCAAGAAGGCCGAGGCCGAGAAGAAGACTCAATCCAAGGACGAACAGCCCAAGTGATCACTGCGCCCTGCTGAACTCGCAGCCAGATCGCCTGAATCTCGACGCGGCCCGCCGGAACACTCGGCGGGCCGCGCTTGTTTTATGAACTGCTCAACCCGGCGCGAATGTGATCTGCATCTGCCCCCACCTGGCCGCATGGCGGAAAAAAAGAAACGGGCCTGCAATCGCAGCCAGCACCCTCCCTGCACCTGCACGGATCTCTCCCCCTTCCCAATCCCTGCAACGTCCCAAAAAGCAGATGTTTGCATTCTGTTTGCAAGCCCAAACAGGGCATATTCGGCTTCCGGACAAGGTTTGGTCAAGTTTTTTGGGGCATTTGGGTGAGATTTGTGGGTATCTGGGCAACAAACAGTCCGATATCGCAGTATACTACTCCGATCTCTCTCTCCTCCAGCGGGGCGCTGTCACGAATGGCGCCCTGCTTTATTTTTGGATTCTTCACATCGGGGCACTTTCTGAAATCGTTTGAGCTGCGGTGTAACCGTTCCGCACGCGGCGTTGCCGTTGCCGCGAGCGACGCCTGGCCGAGCCTGAAATTCGCCCGCCGCCCCAATAGGATCGCCCCGTGGCAAACACCTCGCGACCAGCGAACGACCCTGTCCTCATCACCGGTGCCGCGGGCTTCATCGGCTCGCACACCGCCTGCGCCCTGCTCAACGCCGGTGCTCGCGTCATCGGGGTCGATAACTTCGATCCCTTCTACCCGCGGCACACAAAGCAGCGCAATCTCGAAGCCATCGCCCACGCCGACGCTTCCAGAAACCTCTTCTCACTCGCTGAACTCAACATCTGCGACAAAGTCGCCGTGCTCGATCTCTTCGAACGTGTTCGCCCTCGCACCGTCATTCACCTCGCGGCGAAGGCTGGCGTGCGTCCGAGCATCGCCGATCCGGCCGGATACGCACACACCAACGTCTACGGCACTTCCATCATTCTCGATGCCGCTCACAGGACGGGCTGCGAACGCGTCGTCGTCGCCTCGTCGAGCTCCGTCTATGGGAACTGCCCCACGGCGCCATTTCACGAAGCGCTCGATGTCAATGCACCCATCAGTCCATACGCCGCGACCAAGCGTGCGTGCGAACTGCTGTGCAGCACTCACCATCATCTGACGCGTCAGCCAGTGGCCTGCCTGCGGTTCTTCACCGTCTATGGGCCTCGCCAACGCCCCGACCTTGCCATCGCGTCTTTTCTGGGCAAGGTTTCACGGGGCGAAGGGCTCGAAGTCTTCGGTGATGGCTCCAGCAGTCGCGACTACACGTTCGTGCACGACATCGTTGCGGGAGTTCTCGCCGCGGCGGAGCGGATTCCTGCTCATGGCTTTCGCATCTGGAACCTGGGCAATTCCACGCCGGTCACGCTCTCCGACATGATCGCCACCATCGAGCGGGTGGTTGGCAAGTCGGCTCAGGTCAAACGGCTGGCGATGCAGCCGGGCGATGTGGAGCGTACCTGGGCGGATCTCACCCGGGCGACGGCTGAGTTGGGCTATGCGCCTGCGACGACGTTCGAAAATGGCGTCGCGGCACAATGGAAAGCCATGCAAGCCGCGGCGGCCCATTCCTAACCTCGTGGGTGATGGAACCACCACCCAACCCCAATGCCGACGATCGCACCATCGACCCGGCCCAGGGAGTGACCAGTGCACCGACGACCGCCGCGACGAAGGGCCCCACGCCCACGCGTCGCGGCATTCGTGCGCGGGCCGACGCATTCGCTCCGGGATCCGTGGTGGCGGATCGCTATCGGATCATCTCGCTGCTGGGCAAGGGCGGCATGGGCGAGGTCTACCGCGCCGACGACCTGACGCTGGGCGTGAGCGTGGCGCTCAAGTTCCTGCCGGCGCATCTTTCGAGCGATCCGGTGTGGCTGGCGAGGTTGCGCGATGAAGTGCGCACGGCGAGGCAGATTTCCCACCCCAATGTCTGCCGCGTGCATGATATTGGTGAGCAGGATGATCGCGTCTTTCTGAGCATGGAGTATGTGGATGGCGAGGATCTGGCCTCGCTGCTTCGTCGCATCGGGCGGTTGCCTTTTGACAAGGCCGTGCAGGTGGCGCGGCAGATCTGCATGGGGCTCGCCGCGGCACATGATGCGGGGGTCATCCATCGCGACATGAAGCCGGGCAATGTGATGCTCGATGGCCGCGGCAATGCACGGATCACTGACTTTGGGATTGCCACCACTGCGGGTGATGCCGCGGCGGGTGTGGCGGGAACTCCGGCGTACATGGCGCCCGAGCAGGCTCGGGGCGAAGTGCCCACCAGAGCGTCAGACATCTATGCCCTGGGGCTGGTGCTCTACGAACTCTTCACCGGGCGAGCGGCTCAGAATGCGCAGTCGGTGGCGGAGGTCAAGACGCTGCACGAGACGCTGACGGGCGGCTCCACGACCGTCATGTCGCCCTCATCGGTGGTGGCCGAAGTGGACCCGACGACGGAGCGGGCGATTCTGCGGTGTCTGGAGCCGCAGGCGGCGAATCGGCCGCCCTCGGCACTGGCCGTAGCAGCTGCGTTGCCAGGGGGCGACCCGCTCGCCGCGGCGATCGCAGCGGGTGAAACGCCGTCGCCTGAGATGGTCGCTCTTGCAGGCGGCGCATCGGAACTGCGGCCACGCACTGCTGGGGTGCTCGTGGGTGTCCTGTGCGCGATGCTGATGATCTTCGCATGGCTGCGATCGAGCCAGTCGATCGTGTCGATTGCGCGGCCGCCGTTTTCGCCGCCGGTGCTCGTGGCGAAGGCCAAGGAACATCTGGCCGTGCTGGGCGTGGAATCCGGGTATGACCATCAGGCCTATGGGTTCTTTGTTGAAGAGCCCTTCCTGACTTGGAAGCGCAAGAACGAAGCACTTGTTCCACTCGGCGAGCGAGAGACGTTGCGGCGTGCGCTGCTCTTCTGGTATCGCGAGCAGAATGCCGATCTCGTGCCGCTTTCATGGTGGCGGGCGGCAGTGTCGCGAGATGATCCGCCGTCGAATCTGCCGCTTTCGGTCGACATGTCGCTCGATTGCCGCGGCAAGCTGATCCGCTTCACGCACATGCCAGCCGAATCCGGCTGGAGACCGCCCATGGCAGAGGGTGCAGCACAGGCGAGCGCCGCTGCGCCGTTTGATTGGGCGCCGGCCTTCACGGCGGCAGGGTTGACGATCGGCTCATTCGCGACGGCAACGCCCGAGCGGCTGAACACCGCGCCAGCAGATCAGCGATTTGCCTGGACGGGCGTGATGCCTGAGATGCCCGAGGTGGCGGTTCGTGTGGAGGCCGGGCTCTATCAGGGAAGACCAGTGGAGTTCCGGGTCTTCGCACCGTGGAGAGTGCCGGATGACGCGGTCTCTGCGGTTGACTCGGTGATTCAAAAGGGCCTCCAGATCTTCGGTTTGCTTGCAATTCTGTCGGGTCTGATCGGCGCGGCACTTCTGGCCCGGATGAACATCCGCAGCGGCAGGGCCGATGCGGTCGGGGCGAGGCGTCTTGCGATTGTGATCTTCTTTGGTGAACTGGTCCGCATGGCGATTGCGCGTCACACCATTGCGGATGTCTTCTCGGGCGATGTGATTGGTCGATGCGGTGCTCGCAGCGTCTGGATCGCGATGTTGGTCTGGCTGCTGTACATCGCCATCGAACCCTTCGTGCGGCGGTATTGGCCCGAGAGTCTGATTGCCTGGGCGAGGCTTCTGGCTGGCAAGTGGAAGGATGCACGCGTGAGCCGCGATGTGCTGATTGCCGCCGTGCTCGGTGCTGTCGCCGCGACGTTTATTCAGTGCGAACCACTGGTGGTCGCGGCGCTCACGAAAAAGCCGGTTTCACCCGCGGAAGCAGACATGGCTCCGCTGCTGGGGACGGGGTTCTTCATTTCCGCCACGTGGAACTTGCTCAATGGTTCGGTGACCCTCGTACTCTTGTTCACGCTGCTGTTCGTCGGTCTTCGCCAGATGATCAGTCGTCCAGTGGTGTATCACGTTGTCGGTACACTGCTGATTGCACTCCTCATCAACGTACAGGGCAACTCGCTGGTCTCGGAGATCGTTCTGCGGCTGCTGATTGGCATCAGCACCGCATGGATGGTGGTGCGCCTGGGTATTCTCGCAGCATGTGCGGGCTCATTCGTCATGACGCTCCTGCTCGTGATGCCACAGACGATTCATGCGGGCGAATGGAATGCTCCGCCGGGATTGCTGACCCTGTCACTCGTGTTCATCCTCGCACTTGCGTGCGCATGGCGGGCGTCAATGGCTTCGCGGCTCGCCACGACCTGAACGCGTCCGCGCTGAATCATCCCTTCAAAGCGTGCTCGCGAATCGGTCGCACACGCCTATCGGGCCTCCGGTGAAACGGCCGTGCGAATCGTGCGCTACAGGTGCAAGACTCACGAGGCGAGAAACGAACAATGGTGCCTGCGAAGAGGAGTGTTCGAAGGTACTGTCGCAGGGCACGAGTGTGCACGCGTTTCAACTCGTCTGTGAGCTGAACACAGTACCGGCGCAGTCCGGACGTGTGCAAGCCTTGCAGGAAGTCGATTCGGCATGAAAGGGAACCTGACATGGTGAATGACCCGGGTGTTGCGGCACGCCGCGACGATCTGGATCTGGTGCGGTCGCTTGCGATGCTTCTGGGCATCGCACTGCACGCGGCATTGGCCTACATCCCCGGTGGCGCGTGGATGGTCAGCGACGAGCAGGTAGCCCCGCTGGGCATGCTGGTGATCGGCGTGCACGGTTTTCGCATGCAGCTGTTCTTTCTGCTCAGCGGGTTCTTTGCCGCGATGCTCTGGCAGCGCCGCGGGCTGATGGGCCTTGTCTCGCAGCGTTCCAAGCGGATTTTGCTTCCACTGGCGATCGGCTGCATCACCATTCTCCCGTTGATGATGCTCGTCAACTCGTGGGCGATGGGTCGGCAGAATGCGATGGTTCGCAGCGCGGAGACGGCGAACGGGGAAGCTCGGAAAGAGTCCGCCGACCTGTGGGCCGCCGCTGCGTCGGGCGATCTGGAGGCACTCAAGAAGTTCGCCGCTGCGGCCCCTGACGTCAATGCGTTTGATCCGGTCATGGGTGTCACGGCACTTGGGTGGACCGCCATCAAGGACCAGCCTGAAGCCGCGGCGTACCTGCTTTCAATCGGCGCCAAACCCAGCGCCATTTACAAGGACGGCAACACGCCCCTGCATACCGCCTGTTTCTTCGGGCGCGCGGAGGTGGGTGAACTGCTTCTGAAGGCGGGCGCGGACACGACGATCGTCAGCGCGGCGGGGGAGAAGCCAGTGGATTCGCTCCGCCATGATCGCAACACGACGCAGTACATCGCCAATCTGGTCAGGACCAGCATTGATTTTGAGAAGATCGCCGCGGGGAGGGAGCGTCTTCGAGTCATGCTGGGTGGTGCACCGGCCGATGCCGTCAAGGCGGAGGCCCCCGCCCAGGAGGCTCCTGCGAACGGGCTGGTGGCGAGGCTTCAGCAGCAGCAGTTCTTTCAGCACCTGTGGTTCCTCTGGTTCCTGTGCATCTTCACTGCCGGCTTCGCGGCGGTGGCGATCGCCATTCAGTCGATGCCACGGCTGCGATTGCCCGCAGTGCTCTTCTCGATGCCCTGGTGTCTTGTATGGGTGGTGCCCATCACGGCGGTACTGCAGCAGCGCATGCATGTGGGCAGCTGGCCGCCGGGATTCGGTCCTGAAACCTCGACGGGCGTGATCCCGCTCATGCCGGTGCTCTTCTACTACGCGGTGTTCTTCGCCTTTGGTGCGATGTTCTTCTGCATCAAGGGGCCGCAGGAACGGCTGGGGCGGTTCTGGTGGCTCTCGATGCCGCTGGCCTTTGTGCTGCTGCCGATCATGCTGGTGCTGGCCTTCATGCCGCCACTTGCTCAAGGACCGCTGGCCAATCTCGACACGCGGCGAGTGCTCTTCAACGTCGTGCAAGCCGCGTATGCGTGGCTCATGACGCTGGGTGTGCTCGGCGCCTGTGAGGCTTACGGTGGCAAAGTGCGGCCCTGGGTTCGCTACCTGTCGGATTCGTCGTACTGGCTCTACCTCATGCACCTGCCGCTGGTGATCTTCGGGCAGGCGTTACTCCTGAGCGTGCCGCTGCCGCCGGGCGTGAAGTTCGTGCTGCTCACGGGTGGCGTCGTGGTCATCCTGCTGATTGCGTATCACTTCCTCGTTCGGCGAACCGTGATAGGTGTGCTGCTCAACGGAAAACGCGCGGCGTAACGTGGCACGGCTCTCTGAGCCGTGTGCTTGCGTGGCACGGCTCTCTGAGCCGTGTGCTTCCAGTCCCGT
>JBILUL010000286.1:0-3520 GCA_044371005.1 Phycisphaerales bacterium
TCCCCCTGCCGCGCACGCCACGGATGGCCTGCCACCGAAAGAATCCCCCCGACGCGCCCCTCCTCGATGAGCACCAAAGCCACCTCCGCCCCACGCGCCACCGCCGAGTCGATGGCCACCAAGCAGCGCGATATCTCCGTCTCGGAGTTCTTCGCCAAGAACCGCCACCTCCTGGGCTTCGACAACCCGCGCAAAGCCCTCCTGACCACCGTCAAGGAAGCCGTCGACAACTCCCTCGATGCCTGCGAGGAAGCCGGCATCCTGCCCGACATCACCGTCATCATCGAAGACCTCCAGCCCGATCGCCCCGCCGCGGCGAAGAGCTCGCGCTACCGCATCTCCGTAGTCGATAACGGCCCGGGCATCGTCCGCAAACAGGTCGAAAACGTCTTCGGCCGCCTCCTCTTCGGCAGCAAGTTCCACCGCCTCAAGATGTCACGCGGCCAGCAGGGCATCGGCATCTCCGCCGCGGGCATGTACGGTCTCATCACCACCGGCAAGCCGATGATGATCCAGACCCGCCCCAGCGCCAACAAGCCTGCTCACCACATCGAGCTGGCCATGAACACCAAGACCAACCGCGCTGAAGTCACCGTCGATGAGGAAACCGACGACTTCCCGCTGCCCCGCTTCAAGACGCTCTCACCCACCATCCGCGAACTCGCCGATACCGGCGAACTGCTCAACCAGCGCGACTACCCCACCGGCACATCAGTCAGCATCGAACTCGAAGGCAAATACCAGCGCGGCCGCGGCAGCGTCGACGAGTTCCTCGAACTCACCGCCATCGCCAACCCCCACGCCCGCTTCACCTTCATCCGCCCCACCCGCGTCACCGCCGACGAAGACGACATCCCCCTCACCAAGGCCCGCGCGAGCGAACCCGAAGCCCCCGATGCCGCCGCGGCACCCGCGCCCGCCATCACCAAGGACCTGGGCGATCTGGTCATCTTCCCCCGAGGCGTCGCCGAGCTCCCGCCCGAGACCAAGGAAATTCAGCCTCACCCCAAGGGCATCGAACTGGGCACCCTGCTCCAGATGCTCAAGGACTACGAAGCGGTCAACAAGACCGGCACGCTCTACAACTTCCTGCAGGAACAGTTCTGCCGCGTGAGCCATCAGACCGCCGGCGCATTCTGCGAGCGCATCAAGGTCACCACTCGCACCAAAGTTTCCGACATCGAGCCCCCGCAGGCTGAAGCACTCTACAAGGAGTTCCAGGACGCCAAGCTCGCGCCGCCGCCCACCGACTGCCTGGCACCCATCGGTGTGCGTCAGCTGCTGGCTGGCCTCCTGAAGGGTGTTCGCGCCGAGTTCTACGCAGCAAGCAGCCGCGAGCCTGAGGTGTACCGCGGGCGTCCCTTCCAGATTGAAGCCGCGATTGCCTTCGGTGGCGATCTGCCTAGCGAAGATACCGGCCGCGTGATTCGCTTTGCCAACCGTGTGCCACTGCTCTTCCAGCAGGCCGCGTGCAGCTCCTTCAAGAGCGTGGCCGAGACCAACTGGCGCAACTACGACCTGCAGCAGCCCCGCGGCGCAGCACCCGTAGGCCCGTTGGTGATCATGATCCACATGGCCAGCGTGTGGGTGCCTTTCACCTCCGAGAGCAAGGAAGCCATCGCCGATTACGATGAGATCCGCAAGGAGATGAAGCTCGCGCTGATGGAGTGTGGCCGCAAGCTGGGCACGTACCTCAAGAAGCGTGCGAAGATGAAGCGCGAAGGCGAACGCCGCGATGTCTTCCAGAAGTACATCGGCGAGATCGCCAAGGCCTGCAATGCCATCACCGGCGAAGATGCCAAGAAGATCTACGAGGCCCTCCTCGAACAGGCCAAGAAGAAGACTGCGGTCGCCGACATCGAACTCGATGAAGACGGCAAGCGCATCAAGGAAGATGATCCTGCCGATCAGGATGGCGTGATCATCATCGATGCGCCCGGCCCCAAGTCACCCAACACCGCCGCGGCTTCCACGCCCATGCGCGGCGCCGACCCCTTCAAGGTCTCCAAGGCCGAAGCCGCGATGCTCGCCGTCAGCGGCATGAGCAAGGACGATGACGATCAGCCCAGCCTGATCGACACCAAGCCCATCGGCCGCTCAAGCCCCAAGAGCAGCAAGAGCTCTAAGCCAGCCGAAAAGCCCAAAGCCGCGGCGAAGCCCGAGCCCAAGCCCACCGCCAAATCCGATCCCAAATCCGATTCCGCCCCAAAGCCCAAGATGCGCCTGGTCAACGGCAAACTCGTCAAAGTCGAAGAAGGCCCCGGGCTCTTCTAAGACCGGGCAACGGAGCGCACGCCAAATCTGGCACGTAGCAGTTCTGCTCTGAGAACTGCTGCGTGCTTCCCACCCAACGCGCCAACAGTCTCCCCATCCCCGCACTTTGGAACTTCGGAACCCGCGCACTTCGGCCCACCGGAACTCACCCACCTTGGCCTACACCCGCGTCCATCGTCTCTTCAAAGTCGTCACGCTCATCCAGAGCCGCACCGACTGGACCGCCAAGTCCCTCGCCGATGAATGCGGCGTCGATGAGCGCACGATCTTCCGTGACCTCAAGGAACTCGAAGGCGTGGGCGTTCCCATCACCTTCGACAACGCCACCAACGGCTACCGCATCCGCGGCGATTTCTTCCTCCCGCCCCTGCAACTCGCCACCGACGAAGCCCTCGCGCTCGCACTCCTGTGCGAACACATCGGTGAGCAGCAGCAGATCGCCTACCTCCAGCCCGCGTGGCGTGCGCTCTCGAAGATTCAGAACCAGCTGCCGGCGTCCGTGCGCGACGAGATCCAGGCCTTGGGGAGCAACATCCTCATCCGCACCGCACAGGCCGTGCCCCCGGATGAATCCGCCGATGTCTTCCACCGCATGACGCTGGCCATCTCGCAGCGCAAGGCCCTCATCTGCCGCTACGAATCCATCGATGGCTCCGCCTCCAGCGAGGACTTTGACTTCGAGCCCTACACGCTCTTCTTCAGCGTGCGCGCCTGGTACGCCATCGGCTTCCACAGCGGCCGCAACTCGCTGCGCTGCCTCAAACTCAACCGCTTCACCCGCATCACGCCCACTCAGCGCCCGTACGAGATTCCTTCAGACTTTTCTCTGGAGACATATCTCGGAAACGCGTGGCGCATGATCCGGGGTGAAGAGGATCATGAAGTCGTGCTCGAGTTCACGCCGACGTTCGCGCAGACCGTAAGCGACACGCGCTGGCACCATACGCAGCAGGTCGAATTCCGCGACGATGGTTCAGCAGTCTTCCGCTGCCGCGTGTCAGGGTTTGATGAAATCGCCTGGTGGATCCTCTCGCACGGACCCAACTGCCGCGTCGTGAGTCCACCCAAACTTCAGGCGAAAATCGTCGAACTGGCGAAGAAAACCGCCGCGTTGTATGTCTGATCGGGTGCGCGACTGACAACAGTGTGTCGCTCGCTGTCGCATGCATCCAAATATGCACTGGATGCCGTGTGGAATTCCGGATAGCATGCTCGTGTACCGCAGCATCGATGCGTGAATGCCAGT
>JBILUL010000143.1:0-12745 GCA_044371005.1 Phycisphaerales bacterium
AAATGTGCATGCCCGGCGACAACATCACCATGGAAGTCGATCTGGGCGAGAAGCCCGTCGCCATGGAAAAGGGCGTTCGCTTCGCCGTCCGCGAAGGTGGCAAGACCATCGGCTCGGGCGTCGTCGTTGAAATCACCCTGTAATCCCGCCGCGGGCTTCGCGGCCCGCACGTGATACAACTCGTTAGTTCAAACAGCCCGGCCCCTCAAAAGGCCGGGCTGTTCTTTTATGTGGCATTGCTCTTAAGAGCAATGTTCCCCCCGTCCTACGGCTCTCCGAGCCGTTTCGCACAGCCGCCAGAGTTGAGCCAGCGCCGACATGGCTCAGAGAGCCATGAGACGGAAAGCACACTGCTCGGAGAGCAGTGCCACTAAAGCACAAGTGCCCGGACCATTCCTGGCCCGGGCACTTAATGTGTGTCTTGAGGTTGTCACTCAGGCTTCACGCCCAAGTCTCAGCGACGACGACGACCAGCAGCGATGCCGGCCAGGCCGAAGATGGCGAGCGAGCCGGGGGTTGGAACAATCGAAAGTGTCCAGCCTTGAAGACGACCAAGATCAGCGCCCGCATTGTCACTCATTCTGAGCGTCCAACTGCCATTGCTGTCCTGACCACCAAACGCTGCATTCAGACTCGTCGCGAGATTCACCCGAGGACCTGTCGTCCGGTAGTCGCCCGACGGAACCACCGATACAACGGGCGATGCCGCCGACCAGAATGTCGTCGAAGCCGCGTCAGTGAAGCGATAGTCGCCATTCAGATCGGTTGAAAAGCCCGCACCACCGCCTGTGGGAAGGCCGATGCGGATGAAGAGCGGGAACACCGTGCCGCGCGGACTCGTCAGCGTCGCATTCAGATCGCCAACCCACGTATGAGTCATTCCCAGAAGGGTCACCTCCACACCTGTGATCGCGGAAGTGCCACCAGACACCTCAATCACCGAGGAAACGCCAGCCTGGACATTGTCGGGAATGGTGAACCCTGAGCCCTGATACACATCGGCGCAGGCAACCGAACCGGTCACCAACGCCACACCAGCAAGCACACGCTGCGCACTCTTCATCGCTTGTCTCTCCACTCAAGGGTCAATCGCCGAAAAACCGGACCAACGTGGCTTGCGGAAACAGCCACACCGGCCCACCACACCCCCTCGAAACCCCACCCACACCGACCAGCTCCTGCCACGCGAAGGTCTCCAGAGATCCGCCGCGGCTGAAAGTGAATGTACACACACTAACCCCTTACGTACAAGCAGATTTTCACGAAACCACCACGCCGCTGAACATCCACACCTTTTCCACAACCGCCACCAGACTGGATTATTCGGACCTTTGCCCACGAGAGCTTCGGTGGTCCTTGGTGTGTTGGCGGACCCTTCCGCACCCCACGCACCAAGATTTGACGAACAGTCTGTGCCTATACTCCGCCCCTGCTCATGACGGGCCACCCTTGGCCCCTGCGCGGGTCTTGTTCGTTTCAGCAGTCAGTGTCAGTGATTCCAAGTCAGTGCGGTCGTCACCCTTTCGAAGTGTCCGGGTGGACCAGTCCGGCGGCAGTCGCTCCGGGCGGTTCGGGCATCGAACGAGTGAGCCGATCGTGTCGAAGTAAAGGTGGGTCTTTCCATGGCAAAGAAGAAGTCAGCAGCTCGCGAATTCCTGTGGCTCCAGTGCACTGAAAGCGGTGATCTCAACTACCGCACCAGCGTCAACACCAAGGGCGGCATGCCCGAGGGCCTCAAGGAAGGCATGATGAAGTACTGCCCCCGCCTGCGCAAGCACACCCTCCACAAGGTGAAGCGCAAGTAATCACATGAGGCTTTGGTCCCGGGCCTGTCGATCGCGGCGTGCTTCGGATCCTGGCCAAGTGTGCAGTGTCGGTGCGTACTTCTCGTTCTTTCTGTGGCTCGACAGGGCTATTTCGTGAGCATCAACGCGAACAACTCATCCGGTTCGAACGCCAACACGGGCGGACCGGGCAATACGGCGGTAGCTCAATTGGCAGAGCAGCGGATTCCAAATCCGCAGGTTGCGGGTTCAATTCCCTCCCGCCGTGTTTCTGATGGTGGCAACAACAATCGCCCCGGCGAAGTCGCTGAAGGCGGAGGTTGGGGCATCTACAAGTTCGGTCAGGGGTACTGGGTCCGCGTTCTCACGGCGATCTTCGCCGGCACGCTGATCCTCGCCGGCGGCGTCTGGTCCTGGAGCCGCACCGCGATCGTCTCTGTTCCGATCACCGGCTACGCACTCTCCGTGACGCAGGTCACCGGTGCCGTTTCCGGCGGCGCGACCGTCGACCTCTTCAAGGGTCAGGAAAAGGTCGGCACCGGCATCGTCGACTCCTTCAATCTCTTCGACGACAAGAAGTCTGGCCTCTCGCGCATCAGCGCCGTGTCCTTTGAGAAGGGCAAGGTCGTGGCAGATGTTGATCGTGTTCGCGTGGGCGAAGCCAGCGCCCCGACGTTCGCCGCGGCTGTCGCTGCCCGCGAACCCAAGTACCTCTTCCCCCGCATCTACCTTCAGGGCGCGGTCTCCGGACTTATCGTCCTGATCGGCTGCTTCTTCCTCTACCGTCTTGTGGGCTATTCGCCCCCGAGCGTCGACTTCCTCGTCGCCACCGACAGCGAGATGAAGAAGGTCAACTGGTCGACCCGCCAGGTCATCCAGGACTCCACGATGGTCGTCATCGGTGCCACCTTCCTCATCGCGGCCTACATCTTCATCAGCGACTTCGGCCTTTCGAAGGTCATGGAAGTCATCGGCGTCCTCCAACGCTGAGTGTTCCCGCAGTCTGAACGATCTCGACATCTCCCGTTGGGCCCGATTGGTGTTTGCGCTCTCTTGCATCGGGCCTGGTTGAAACAAACCGCCGCGTTCCCGCGGCGTTTTTCATAGGAAAGGGCTCCAACGCCATGAACGACGACTACGTAGACGATTCCTCCAAGGAAGCCAAGCCCATCGCCCCACCAGAGCGTGCCGGCCTCCTCCGCGCCGATGAACCCATGCGCCAGGAAGGCATGAACTGGTTCGTCCTCCGCGTCGCCAGCAACAAGGAATCCTCCGTCCAGAACACGCTGCTGCGCAAGATCCAGATCGAGAACATGGGCCACCTGGTCGGACGCATCGTCGTCCCCACCGAGAAGACCAAGACGGCCAAGAACAACAAGATCAAGATCACCGAGACCAAGCTCTACCCCGGCTACGTCTTCGTTGAAATGCGCCTCGAAGACGACGGCCGCATCCCCCAGGACGTCTTCTTCCTCATCAAGGAAACGACCGGCGTCGGCGACTTCGTCGGCACCGCCGGCCGCCCCACCGCGATGAAGGAACACGAAATCGAGAAGATGCTCATCGACTCGCGCAAGCCCGAGGACGAACCCTCGGTCAAGCTCGTCTTCAACAAGGGCGAACACGTTGTCATCAAGGAAGGCGCCTTCGCCACCTACGAAGGCACCGTCGACGAGATCTTCCCCGAAAAGGGAATCGTCCGCGTCCTGGTCACCATCTTCGGCCGCCAGGCACCCATCGATCTCGAAGAATGGCAGATCGGCAAGCAGGGCGAAGAGTAAGGGGAGAGTTCCGAAGTTCCTTGAGTTCCAAAGTGCAGGAGTGCAGTCGAGTGTTTGGGGCGCACACTGGTGCGTCACTGACCATTCTGCTGCACTCTTGCACTTTTGCACTTCCTACAGCAACGTCGCCGCCAGGCTCGCCAACTCGCTGCGCTCGCTCTTGGTCAGCGTGACGTGCGCAAACAGCCGCACACCCTTCATCTTCTCGACGCAGTACGCAAGACCGTTGCTCGATGAATCAAGGTACGGGTTGTCGATCTGTCCGATGTCACCCGTCAGCACCAGCTTCGTTCCCTCACCCACGCGGCTCGCAATCGTCTTGATCTCATGCGGCGTCAGATTCTGCGCCTCATCCACAATCATGAACTGATGCGGAATCGATCGACCACGGATGTACGTCAGCGGCTCGAGCACCAACTGTCCATCCGCCATCAGCTTCTGAATCCGCTGTTCCACGTGCTGACTGTCCGCCGCCTGCGACTGCGCGCCGCGCGTGCTCAGCAGATACTGCAGGTTGTCGAAAATCGGCTGCATCCACGCCGAGAGCTTCTCATCCTTGTCACCGGGCAGATAGCCGATGTCACGCCCCATCGGCATGATCGGCCTCGCAACCAGCAGCTTGTCATACCGGCCTTCGCCGAACACCTTGGCCATGCCCGCCGCGATCGCCAGCAGCGTCTTGCCCGTGCCCGCCCCGCCCAGCAGCGTCACGAACTTGATGTCATCATCCATCAGCGCATCCAGCGCCATCGTCTGCTGCACGTTGCGAGCCATCAGGCCGCTCACTGGCTTGCGCGGGCCTGTCACTGGAATCACGTGATCCGTATCCGACAGCCGTCGCGCCAGCCCCGTGTGATTCTCATCATCCTTGTTCTTGAGGACGATGTACTCGTTGGCAATCGCTTCATCCGGGATGTACGCCTTCGGATCCGCGGCGGACGCCGCGGCCATCGCCCCGTGCACCCGCTCCAGACTCAAAAGCCGATCCTTGTAGAGCTCATCAATCAGCTCACCTTCGACATTCATCGTGAAGTGGCCCAGATAGAGCCGATCCGCATCGACCTTCTGATTCGTGAAATCCTCGGTCTTGATCCCCAGCGAATCGCTCTTGATGCGCGCGGAAAGATCCTTGGTCACGAAGACCGTGTTCTGCCCGCTCTTCATCAGGTGCCACGCCACCGCGATGATGTGATTGTCCGGCGAGTTCTCCGCAATCGCCGAAGGCCGCTCGTACTCGTTCACATCCACCCGGATGGTGCCCGTGATGCCTCCGGGGCCCACCGCATGTGCCGTGTTCGCCAGCGGCAGCAACCCGCCCCAGTTCACGCCCTCACCGAGCGAACCGATCGCACGAAGGCGGTCCAGATGCCGGATGCACGTGCGCGCGGCACGTCCCAGGTCATCCTCCTTGCGCTTCATCTTGTCGAGTTCTTCGATCACCATGAATGGAATCACCACATGGTGTTCCTTGAACACGAAGATCGCATCCGGATTGTGCAGCACGATGTTCGTATCCAGCACGAACGTCTTCACAAGCCCGTCGTCGCTCGACTCATCACGCAGTGACACACCACCAGCCGAAGCTGGGTTACTCATGGTCATGTTCTCGTTGCTCCGGTCAAGTTGCGCCAAATCCTTCGGTGCCCAGCATCACCCCACTCGCCCAACCGTCGCGCACATCGGCCGGCTCCAGGCCACGCCGCGTCGCCCGCCACATCCATCGGCGGTCCTGCCACTGCACCACCAGCATACACCCTTTGACCCAAAGACGCATGAAAATTCTGGCAAGTCATACCCCCATGCCGATCCTCACCCAGCACCCCTTCACACGCCCATCACAGACCCCGACCCCCAATCCGGGCGTACGCTCCCAAAGCTCACCTTGAGAATCGTCCACTTCATCAAATGGCTCCGACTCCGCGACGGTGGCACCGTCCGCGCCGTCCTCGACATGTGCGCCGGCCTTGCCTCACGAGGCCACGAAGTCTTTGCCGTCAGTGCCGACGATTCCGGTGTCCCCGATGCCTGGAAGGCCTCCACGCCGCCCCCCAATACGCCGCGGAATCTGCTCCTCACCCTCAAGGATCCCCTCTTCGAACGCCGCGGCAGGACCATCGCCGACGCCACCCGCGACACCCTCACCCAATACCTCAGCGCCGATTCCATGGCCCGCGCCCGCGACCTGCTCCGCACCGCCGATGCACTCCACGTCCACGGCGTCTGGGCCAACTGCAACCACCAGATGATCCGCGCAGCCCGCTCCCTGCGCATTCCCCACGTCATCTCCCCGCACGGCATGCTCGACCACTGGAGCATGTCCCAGGGTGCGCTCAAGAAGAAACTTCACCTGGCGATCCTCTCCGGTGCATCCCTCAAGACAGCCCATGCCATCCACTGCACCGCCGCGGCGGAGCTCGACCAGGCCAGCACCCACTTCCCCCGCGCCAAGGGCCGCGTGATCCCCCTCCTCTTCGACACGACCCCCTTCCACGCCCTCCCCGGCCCCACACTGGCCCATCAGGCCTTCCCCTTCCTCACGAGCGGCCGGCCAACCGTTCTCTTCTTGAGCCGCCTGCACATCAAGAAGGGTGTCGAGCACCTGATCCGCGCCCTCGCACACGCCACCCCCAAAGGCACGCGAGCCCCCTACCAGCTCATTCTCGCCGGACCCTCCGATCCACCCGAGTATCTCGCCCACCTCCAATCACTTGTCGCCTCCCTGGGCCTGAAAGAGGACGTCCATTTCCCGGGCATGATCTCCGGACCTCTGAAGTGGTCCTTGTATCAAGCCGCGGACTTGTTTGCGCTTCCCACGAGTCAGGAGAACTTCGGCTACGTGCTGCTCGAGGCTATGGCCTGCGGCACCCCCGTCATCACCACGACCGGCGTTGACATCTGGCCCGAACTTGAATCTTCGGGCGGCGCGCACATCCTCAAGCAGACCGGCGATCAGCTTGTCGAGCCACTCGCCATGACCATCACATCGCTGCTTGCGAACCCCGAGCAACTCCGTGCCACCGGAAGCATTGGCCGCGCGTGGTCGCTCAAGTTCCTCAACCGCGATGCCATCCTCGACTCAATGGAAGCGATGTACCGCTAAGAGTGCACGAGTGACAGTGCCACCGATTCCCGGCTTCGGAATCGGTGTCCCCGCTCTGGACTTCTCAGCAGACCCGTGAGTTCAAAACTCTTTCACCTGACCGTGACCCATCACCACGCCAACGGCGTCAACCACGCCTGCGCCAGATCCACGACGCGCGCCGAAAGATCGCCTGCCTGCCACGACAGCACACCGGAGTTGTTCAGGGTGCCCGCCACCACGCACGGCCCGCAGTTGAAATCACGCAGCACGTTGCGCACCTTCTGCACATCCTCGGGCTTCACTTCCAGCACATAGCGGCTTGGATTCTCGGCAAACGCCAGCTCCCACGTCTCGAGCAGATCGTCCTTGATCGACAGCGTCGCACCCAGCGGCTGCAGGTCCGCCTGGCCCGCCAACAGCGCGCCCAGTGCTGAACTGCTGCTGCCAAGATCTGCCTTCGAGCTGGCCTGCCGGCCCGTCGTCGCGATCAGCATTTCCGCAACGGCCACCAGCAGTCCGCCATCTGAACAGTCGTGCGCCGACTGCACCAGGCCATCGGCGATGCACTGGGCCACGGCGCGAGCTGTGCCCGGCCCGACCGCAAGATCCGTCTTGGGGAATGCCGCGCCACCATCGCCATACAGCTGCGCAAAGTGACTGCCACCGATGTCACCGTTGGTCGCGCCGATGAGCAGCAGCGTGTTGCCCGCTGTCTTGGCATCCATCGTCACGCATCGGTTCACGTTGTTCACGATGCCCATGCCCGTGATGAGCAGCGTGGGCGGAATCTCGATCACGCGCTTCTCGCCCGTCACCGGATCTTCATACCGAAGCTGATTGTTCAGCGAATCCTTGCCGCTGACGAACGGTGTGCGATACGCCATCGCACCGTCATAGCAGGCTTCCGATGCACGCACAAGCGTGCCCAGGTTCTCCGGCTTCTCGCAGCTGGGCCAGCAGAAGTTGTCCAGGATCGCAATGCGATTCGGGTTCGCGCCAACGCACACCAGATTCCGGATGCACTCGTCAATGCCCGCCAGCGTCGTCAGGTACGGGTCGCCCTCGTACGTGCGCTTTGCGAGCACTTCCGTCGACGGCACGCCGCCGTGAATCTGAAGGCCACATCCAAGCGCGATGCCCCGGTTGCTGCCGGAAATCGGCTCAATCACCGCGGCGTCACCGGGCCCGCGCCCACCCGGCCCAACAAGCGGCTTGATGAGCGTGTTGCCCTGCACTTCGTGATCATACTGGCGGATGATCCAGTGCTTGCTGGCAATGTTGGGATGCTGAAGCAGGCTCGTGAGTGCTTCGCCGATGGCCGGAGCCTTCACGCTCCCCGCCGCGGCACGCACCGGTTCCGCCCACCGCGCCTCGCGCGTCGGCTGCGGAATGCCTTCGTGCATGAAGTGCATCGAAAGCCGTCCCACTTCCGTGCCCTGATACTTGAGCACCAGATCAGCGTTTTCGGTGCCGAAGACACCAAGATCTGCCATCTCCACACACTCTTCCGCGCAGATCTTCGCGAGCGCGGCCAGGTTCTTCTCCGGCACCGCCAGCACCATGCGCTCCTGTGCTTCGCTGATCCAGATTTCCGTGTACGAGAGGCCCGAGTACTTGAGCGGTGCACGCTCAAGGTGCACGGTGGCACCAAGCGTTGAGCCCATCTCACCCACGGCCGAGGAGAATCCGCCCGCGCCGCAATCGGTCATGCCGCTGTACAGACCCGCATCGCGCGCCCGGAGAATCGCATCGAGCGTCCGCTTCTCTTCGATCGCATTGCCGATCTGCACCGCATGCGAGAACTCATCCGCGTGCGTCGATTCAAGCTCCGCCGAAGAGAACGTTGCGCCGTGAATGCCATCGCGCCCCGTCCTGCCACCCAGCGCGATGATGTGATCGCCCGCTTTCGCGCCACCCTTCACATGCGTGCGTGGAATCAGTCCGATGCACCCGCAGAAGACCAGCGGGTTGCCGACGAATCGATCGTTGAAGTGCACCGCGCCGTTCACCGTGGGGATGCCCATGCGGTTGCCGTAATCGCGCACGCCTGACACGACATCCGTCAGAATCCGCCGCGGCGGAAGCGTGCCCGGCGGCAGCTGCATCGTGCCCTTCGCCCCATCTTCACTCCACGCATTCGGGAAGCCCACACAGAAGACATCCGTACTCGCAATCGGCTTGGCACCAAGCCCCGTCCCGATGATGTCGCGGATGCACCCACCGATGCCCGTCGCACTTCCACCATACGGCTCAAGCGCACTAGGGTGATTGTGTGTCTCGACCTTGATGCACACGCCCCACTGTTCATCCAGCTCGATCACACCCGAGTTGTCCTTGAAGACCGAGAGCGTCCAATCGACGCCATCCTCGATCAGGTCATTGGTCGCGCGTGCCACGGTGTACTTGAGCAGGTTGTCAATCACCACCGCCCCATCCGCCTCCACCGTGTGCCCCGCCTTGCCACTCAGATCCATCAGCTTTGCAGGTGCCGCTTCCGGCCCGGGCGTGCGCTCTGCATGCCTGGGCGTGCCACTGAATTCAAACGACAACCCCAGCCGATCCGGCTCATGATGCTTGCCAGACACCGGCTTGACCGCCTTGTGCTCTTCACGATACCGGATCTTGCTCTTGAGCGTCTTGTGCACGCAATGCTCAGACCAGGTCTGTGCCAGCGTCTCCAGCTCAATATCACGCGGCTCTCTTCCAAGCCTCCTGTACTCAGCCTGAATCGCCTTCATCTCATCCAGACTCAGGAACAAGTGCGCCTCGCGCGAGAGCTTCACCAACTGCTCATCACTCAACTCGCAGATCGGAATCTGCCCAATCTTGAGTTCATACCCGTGCCCACGGGGCAGCTTCTCCGGCTGCCACGGCCCCTTGGTGATCTGATGCACCACGCCATTGGCCATCGCCTTCTTCACGAACTCATGCGCCGCATCCGTGCCCACACCCGCAAGGTCGTACCGCACACCCGTCGACACGGCTACATCAAGCCCAAGCAATGTCCGCAGCCCCTCGTGCACGGACTGAGCTGCGGGATCCATGACGCCCGGCAGCGGATGCACTTCAATCACACTCGAAGCACCCACCACCGCCGGACCAATGCTGGCCACCTCGACCACCGGGTCGGCCAGCAGCCCGCTCGCTGCCTTTGACAACTGTTCGCCGCTGAGTTCACCCTCCAGCAGATAGACCTTGGCGCTTGTCACGCCACTGACCGGCAAGCCTGCCGCGACCGCCCGCCGATGGACGACCCCCGCCCGCGGGTCAGGAGTGCCAGGACGCGTACGAACCTCAATGCGATGGAGAGTGGGCATGCGCCCGTAGGGTAGAGCGCGCAAGTGCCCGAGTGCCAAAGTGCACTCCGGTCAAAGTACCTCCCGCTGCAACCTCTTGAACCCCTCTCAAAGTGCCCAACGTAAGGTGCCACCGATTCCCGGCCTCGGAATCGGTGTCCCCGTTCTGGCCTTCTCAACCACTCCCCCAAACCCACCCACCCCACTTGCAGGTCACCCCGCTCCCAAAAGCTTCGCATTCGTCGGCGTCTTCTGCACCGCCGCCAGCAGCTTCTCGATCTGCACGTGCGGGGGCATGGTCAGCAGCTGCCGGCGAAGGGCTGTGATCGTCTGCAACTCCTTGTCGGCAATGAGCAGATTCTCCTTGCGTGTGCCGCTGGCAGCCAGATTGATCGCCGGGAAGAGCCGTTTTTCGGTGATCGATCGGTCCAGGATCAGCTCCATGTTGCCGCTGCCCTTGAACTCCTCGAAGATCACCTGATCCGCCTGTGACCCCGTATCCACGAGGCACGAAGCGATGATCGTGAGGCTCCCGCCCCCATCCACCGGATCGGTATTGCGTGCCGCGCCAAAGAGTGCTCTGGGCACTTCCAAGGCCTTGGAATCGAGGCCACCGCTCATGGTGCGGCCGCTGTTGGCATGCTTTCGGCTCTGGTTGAAGGCTCGGCCGACGCGTGTCAGCGAGTCCAGCAGGACCACCACATGCTTGCCCGCCGCGACCATGTGCTTGCATCGCTCAATGGTCGTCGTGGCCACCTCGATGTGTTTTTCCGTATTGTGATCGTTGCTGCTGGCGACCACCCTCACCCGCGGCTTGGGTGCCGCGAGGGGTGCCGGGGCATCGTTTGCAAGCCCCAACTCCGCCGCGGCGGCTTGCCCGCGATCTATCAGGTCCTTGGGAGCCAGCGACTCCATGACCGCTGCGAAATGCCGCCGGAAATCCGTCACTTCCTCCGGCCGCTCATCCACCAGCAGCACCACCAGCTCGACTTCGGGATAGTTGCGAAGCAGGGATGTCCCGATGTCCTTGAGCAGGGTCGTCTTGCCTGCCTTCGGAGGTGACACGATAAGTGCCCGCTGCCCGCGGCCAATCGGACAGAACATGTCAATCAGCCGGCAGGAGGCCGGGCACCCGGGATACTCAAGGGTCAGCCGGGGCTGCGGATCTACCGAAGTTAGTTCCTCGAAGGGCTTTGCGCCTTGTGGCATCACCAGCGGCAAACCATCGATATCCAGAATGGCCTTCACGGGCGGATGCTGGCCGGGCCCCTGCTGATGCCGCGGAGCTCCTCCACCGGAATGTCCACCTTGGTGAAAGCCGCCCCCACCGCCGCCACCACCACCACCACGCCGACCGCGTCGACGCCGCTTTCCTCCGCCACCGCCGCCTCCACCTGAGGAGCCACCGCCGCCGCCTTGACCGCCGCCACCACCACCACCGCCATACCCGCCGCCGCCACCCTGGGCGGAACGATTCGACTGTTCATCGCGACGGCCGTAGCCGGACTGATACGAGCTCATGCTGCGCAACTCCACGCGAGGTGGGGTCAGTGATGCCGATGTTGGCCACACCAGATGCAAGACACGTTCACGCAACGCCGCGACTGCAGCGCTCGCAAACTTCGCCATTGCTTGGTCTTCCGGACCGGACGCGGCACACAGGCCACACCCTGCTCCAGAACCCATCGTCCGAACCAGGTACCTTTCCAAGTACCAGATCCAGAACCGGACTCACAACCCCGTAACGCTATTGATTCCTCTTCGACAGCCGCGGCGAAACGCCCGTTCCAGCCATCGATCCTGCTCAGTGACTCAACCGGGGCACTCGCAAAACGCTCGCCCACACGTGATCACAGGAACCACAGGATAGCCACCCAACCCAGCCCCTTACACCCCTTTCTTCATGTTTGTGTTTTGGTCGCATCACAAAAGGTTGCTTCTTGTCCGCAGGGGGCCGATACTTGTATGTCCAGGCCCACGCAGACCCCTCGCCTGTCCGGCGAGAGTGTTTCTGCCCGGCTCTGAACCTGTGCGGCAAGTTCGCTCGCCGCCGATTCCGCTCCCAAAGCCGCGGCAACCCTGCCCACGCTCCCCATCAACCGACGGGATCCCCCGTCTCCTACCGCCCCCTGTGAGGTTGCATCATGGAACTGTTGACACTGGCCGAAAAGCAGGGCCTCGAAGCCCGTTTGAAAGCACTGATCGACAACCGCCCGGTCATCGCCACCCGCATCGCCGAAGCGCGCGCCATGGGCGACCTCAAGGAGAACGGTGACTACCACGCCGCGCGCGAACAGCAGGGCATGGACGAGGCCGAAATCCGCCGCCTCGAAGAACGGCTCCGCAACGTCAGCATCCTGGACGAGAAGATGTCCAAGGCCTTCGCCGGCACCGTCGTCATGGGCTCCACCGTGCGCCTGCGCGAAGTCGGCACCGACGACGAAGATGTCTACAAGCTCGTCGGCGAATCCTCCGGCCAGATCGGCAGCGACATCATCGAAGTCACCGCCACCAGCCCCATGGGCGAAGCACTCCTCAAGTGCAAACTCGGCGAAGAAGTCCGCGTCAACGCGCCACGCGGCGTGAAGCGCTTCCTCATCGTCGACATCTCCTGATCAAGAAATACCAACGCCCAATGGCACGTAGCAGACCGGCTTTGCGGGCTGCTGCGTGCTTCACACCATGCGCGTGGTGGTTTGGTTGTTGGACCGATTCATATCGAAACGCTCGGTAGGAAGCACGCACCAGCTCAAAGCAGCTGCTACGTGCCAGATGAAAGCGACTCAGATTTGGCACGTAGCA
>JBILUL010000144.1:0-12729 GCA_044371005.1 Phycisphaerales bacterium
GTCGGGAAGCACGCGTGGACTGGGTGGCCGGTGCCAGCATGATGGTGCGAAAACAGGTACTCGACTCCATCGGTCTGATGGATGAGGGATACTTTCTCTACTTCGAAGAAGTCGACTTCTGCCTGCGAGCCTCACGGGCGGGCTGGCCGTGCTGGTACGTGCCCTCAAGCCGAGTCATGCATATCTCCGGCCAAGCCACCGGCGTCTCCTCGCGAGACGTCAAGACCAAGCCCATGCCCGCCTACTGGTTCGAGTCGCGCATTCGCTACTTTGTGAAGAACCACGGCGTGCTTTACGCAAGAATGGCGGACCTCGCCTTCGGTGTTGGGCTGGCCATCTACAAGCTTCGCACTCGCCTCACGGGGCGAAAGGACGCGGACCCACCGAATCTGCTGTCCGATTTCTGGAAGCGCAGCATTCTCTTCAAGTCGGCGCATGCGGAGGGGACCAGTCATGGGAGATGAACACGCGACACCCGTGATCGGAGTCGTCGTCATCGGACGCAACGAAGGCACGCGACTTGAAGCGTGCCTCCGCAGCATCGGTCCTGGGCATTCGGTCGTGTACGTGGACTCCGGAAGCTCGGATGGAAGTCCCGAAAGGGCTTGTGAGCTGGGTGCTTCGGTCGTGGCGCTGGACCTCTCAAAGCCCTTCACCGCCTCCAGGGCGAGGAACGCAGGGTTTCAGACGCTGATGCAGACGACGCCCAGCGCGAAGTTCGTGCAATTTGTCGATGGAGATTGCGAACTGAGAGAAGGCTGGATCAAGGCCGGGGCTGCCGCCCTCGAGTCCCAACCGGACCTTGCCGTCGTGTGCGGACGGCTTCGAGAACGCCATCCGGAACATTCTGTCTACAACCGTATGTGTGATATGGGATGGGACTACCCGATCGGCGACATCAGCTCGTGTGGCGGCGTGGCGATGTATCGCAGCAGCAGCTTTTCCCAGGCTGGCGGATTCAATGAAATGCTGGTGGCGGGCGAAGAGTTCGAGATCTGCCATCGCTTGCGAAGCAAGGGATTTCGTGTCTGCCGAATCGATGCGGAAATGGCATGGCATGACGTCGGGATGACGCGTTTCAGTCAATGGTGGAACCGGACTAAGCGAGCCGGGTTCGCGTTCGGTGAAGCGTGGTTGATTTATCCCGCCAGTGTTGGAGGTCGCTATCGTCGCAGCGTGCTGAGATCATTGTTCTGGGGCATCGGCCTTCCGGCGACGGTGTTACTCGGAGCCTTTGGGGCGATTCTGTGGCGACCGCTGGCCATTCTCCCGCTGGCGGCGATCCTCTTGGCGGTGCTGCAGATCGCACGCCTGGCCTTTGCTCATTGGCGGCGAGGTGCCGCCGCAAGGTACGCCATCGGCTTTGCGGCCATGCTCTTTTTTGCGAAGTTCCCCGAGGCTCACGGTGTGCTTATGTGCTGGTCTGAACGATTGGCGGGCAAGCGACCGAGGATCATCGAGTACCGGTGAGCTCCTACTTGGCTGGAGCCGGTTGGCGTCCCGTTTCAAGCCGAGGCAACCTTGCTCGCTGCGGCACAATCGACGAAGCTTGACAGCGAGCCGAATGCCGCTTTGGACCTGTGCAACACGCGCGGCGGGGTCAGGGCCTGCAACGAATGCCAGAGGCTGACCGAAGACCGGGTTCTCGATGCTGTTTGCAGTGCACTGTCCGTGGTTTGCCCAATGGCTCCATTCATGCGATTCCACGAATCCCGCGGTCGGTCCGGCCGTGCATGTTGATCGCACGTTGTGTCGTAATGCCTATCAAGGCGTCGGATTTCATCTTGAGGCGGCGTGAAGCATGACCATTTCGTCCGAGACAACTGACCAAACTCGCCCCATCACCGCTCCTGCCGCCCACGCCGAGGATGAACTGCGGTTTGCAATAATGTGCAACGGCTTCACGTTTCCGGCGTGGCAGGCCGAGTGCATTCGCGCCATCATGGACCAAGGCTTGGCCAAACCAGTAGGGCTGATCTTGGATGGCACCGTTCGGGATAGACCCAAACGACTGATGGAACGCCTGCGTTCAAAGCGATTCGCGTGGAACCTTTTTCAGCGGGTCGCCGTCAATTGGCGAGCTACGGCGACGAGGCCTGTAGACCTCAGCTTGGAACTTGCGGATGTTCCGGTATTACGGTGTTCGCCGACCAAGCGGGGCGGCGGTCAGTACTTTGATCAAGCTGACGTAGCGGCTGTCCGGGAACTTCGAGCGGATTTCGTCCTTCGTTTCGCCTTCAACATCATTCGCGGGGAGATATTGACAGCGGCACGCTTTGGCGTGTGGTCCTTCCACCACGATGATCTGGACCGCTATCGCGGGACTCCAGCCTGCTTTTGGCCGATGCACTGCGGCGACAGTGTACAAGGTGTGACTCTCCAGCGGTTGACCGAGGGGCTTGATTGCGGGATTGTCCTCGATCGCTGCTGGCTCAAGTGCGTTCAGCACGATTACGCCAAGAATCGCGACAACGCGTTCATGTACGCATCTGATCTGCCCGCCCGAATCTGTCGTGGCATTCGCGCCGGTCAAACAGCCGAGTTGACCGCAAGTCCGTCTGCTACGACCGCTCCGGTTCGCACGATTCCGACGGCGAAGCAAGTGGTGGGCTTCTCTGTCCGGGCGGGCGCAAAGGCCTTGGGCAACGCAGTCAGTTCACGAGTCTTGGATTCGCACTGGGCTATCGGCATCATAGATCGCCCGATCGATTCTGTGCTGTCGGGTGTGCTCCCGGAGCCACGCTGGCTTCGTCCGACGCGTCGAGGTCACTTTCTGGCTGATCCGTTCGCGGCTCGTGTTGACGGCAAGTTAGTGGTGCTTGCTGAGGATTACACGTCAAGGTCGTCACGAGGGCACATCTCAGCGTTCCAAATCGATGCCTCGGGAGAAGTGAGCGAGGGCTCACTGGCGATCATGGAGCCTTACCACCTGTCCTACCCGTATCTCGTCGAGCGGAGCGGCGAGCTTTTCTGCATCCCGGAGAGTGCGGCGGCTGAGTGCGTACCGATCTACGCTTGTGACCGCAGGCCGCTTGCACCATGGCGACGTGCCGGGACGCTCCTCACCGGGATTCGTTCACTCGACACAACTATTCTGGAGTTTCAGGGACGATGGTGGATGTTCTGCTGCACGCGGAGGGGCACTTCGCACACTCGTCTTGAGATTTTCCACTCGCCGGATCTCTTCGGGCCATGGAAGCCGCACGTTCGAAATCCGGTGAAGGCCGACATTCGTTCGACTCGCCCTGCGGGCAAGCCGTTCATCCGCGAGGGAGCTCTTTACCGACCCGCACAAGACTGCTCGGGCAGTTATGGAGGCGCCGTTGTTCTGAATAGAGTCAGCATCCTGACGCCGGAAGATTACGCAGAGTCGCCTTGTCTTCGGATTGAAGCACAGCCAGAGTGGAAATTTCCCGACGGTTTGCACACACTGAGTTGGACTGAAGATTGCATACTGGTTGACGCAAAGCGACGCGTTGTGCTGCCCCGTGCGATTTCGAAATGGTTCCCGCTCGCGAGCCATGTTCCGCAAGGCAAGAACATCCGATCTTCATCGCCCGATCGGGTTCAGGATTAAGCGTGTGGTTCTCGCAACATGAGCCGCGACTGATGATCATCACTGCCTACCTCAACTCCGAGTACCCCAGCCTCTCTCACACGTTCATCGAACGGGAGATTGCCGGCCTGCGCCGCCTCGGGTTTCAGATTCAGCCGTTCTCAGTGCGGCCCGCCAGCACGTCGGGGCGCCTTGGCGGCACCAACGCCGCCGCGGCCGCCGAGACCATCGTTCTGCAGTCCGGGAAGGTAGCCACCGCCGCGGCGGCCGCACGGGCGGCATTCAGCTCGCCCATCGGCTTCCTGCGCGCACTCCTTGCTTCACAGCGACTCTCACCTCCGGGACTGAGCGCCCGCGTGCGACATCTGGCGTACGTGGCCCAGGGCATGATCCTGGCGCGGCACCTGCATGATCAGCGCATCTCCCATGTCCACGTGCACATGGCCAACAACGGTGCGGGCATCGCGATGCTCGCCTGCATCTACGCGCCGAACCTGACCTACAGCCTCTCCATCCATGGCTCGGCCGAGTTCTTTCATGTCGATTCATGGACGCTGGCCCCCAAGGTCGAGCGTGCGAAGTTCGTCCGTTGCATTTCGCACTTCTGCCGCGCTCAGATCATGACCTGGACCAACGTTCAGTGCTGGCCGCGCCTGAACATCGTGCATTGTGGCATCGATCCGACGGTCTATGCACCTCGCCCGGAGCGCTCGCAAGGTCCCCTGAGACTCCTGACGGTCGGGCGCCTTCATCCGATCAAAGGCTACAACGTCCTGCTCGAAGCTTGCGGCATCCTCGCCGCGGAAGGTCTTGATTTCCACCTGACGATGGTCGGCGATGGCCCCCTCATGGATCACCTGCGAACAAGCATCGCCCAGCACGGCCTTGCACGTCACGTGGATTTGGTTGGACCGGTGCCACAGGAGAACATCCAGCAGTACTTCGACAACGCGGATGCGATGGTGGTAAGCAGCTTCATGGAAGGCGTCCCGGTGGTACTGATGGAGGCGATGGCCAAGGAACTTGGCATCGTCTCCACGCGGGTCGGAGGCATCGCCGAGCTCGTTGAGGCCGGCACCAGCGGCATCCTGGTTGATGCAGGTTCGGCCAGATCGCTCGCCGATGGGATCCGCCAGTACATCGCTGATCCTCAGTTGTGCCGTCAGCACGGGAAGGCAGGGCGTCTGAAAGTACTCGGCGAGTTTGATGTCGCAGGTACCGCTCAAGGCATGGCCGACCTGTTTGCCACTTATCAGGTCTACACGGAACACAAAGGCAACGCATGAACCGTCTTCGCGGTGTACCCATCTGCATCACCGGTGGCGCCGGATTCATCGGGTCTCACCTTGCTGATGCTCTCGTCGGCGTCGGCGCCAAGGTCACGGTGCTCGATGATCTCAGCACCGGTCGGATCGAGAATCTCGATGGCGTCAAGGACCAGATCCGACTGGTCCGAGGCTCGATTCTCGATGCTGCATGTCGGTCCGAGGCGCTTGCCGGCAATAAGGTGGTCATTCACCTTGCCGCTTATGTGTCGGCACCGGGCTCGGTTCGCGAACCCCTTGCCTGCCACGAGATCAACAGTACAGGCACCCTGCGGCTTCTCGAAGAATGCCAGAAGCAAGGGGTTTCACGAATCGTCTTTGCTTCGTCAGCCGCGGTGTATGGCGACAGCGAGGTATCGCCCAAGGTAGAGAGTCATCCGATCCTGCCCTGTTCGGTCTACGCACAGAGCAAGGCAGCCGGTGAGCACTTGCTGCGTGTGTGGCATCACTGTCACGGTCTAGGTGCTGTGAGCCTTCGCTTCTTCAATGTGTTCGGTCCTCGCCAGACCGCAGGTTCGGCGTACGCCGCGGCGATCGCGGCCTTTGCCGAGGCGCTGCTCAACGGCCGGCCCATCACCATCTTCGGCGATGGGGGACAGACTCGGGACTTTGTTCCAGTGGCCAACATCGTGCAGTGTCTGATGCGTGCCGCGGCGTACGAGGGCCATGTTCCGGGGGATGCGTTCAACGTCGGGCTCGGAGAGGCGAACACCATTCTCGAGATCGCGCACACGATGGCGTCGCTGGCCGGAGCTTCTCGCGAAGTGATCTTCGCGCCGGCGAGGCCGGGCGATGTGCGGCATTCGTGCGCCGACATCAGCAGCGCACGGGGAGTGCTCGGCTATCAGCCAACTGTCGGCGTTGAATCGGGCCTGCGCGAGACACTGGCGTGGTACCGGAGCGCACTTGGCGCTGCGGCCGGTCGCCAGACATGATCCTGGATTCCGAACGCTACAGTCGGCCCTTCAAGCGACGGTCACACCGCCCCGCAACGACCAGGAGGAACTGATGCGACTGCAAGGCTACCAACTCATCACCCATCGCGAGCATTGCTGACCATGCCCACCCGTCGCTACGCCATCATCGCGCCCGGCCGCAACGAAGCCAAGTTCATGCGGCGGACGCTCGACAGCCTGATCGCCCAGAGCGTGCGCCCGGCCATCCTCATCGTCGTCGATGACGGCTCCACCGATGAGTCCCCGGGCATCCTCGCCGAATACGCGGCACGGCATGACTGGATCAGAATCGTGACCCGCAAGGACCGGGGCACGCGCAGCGTGGGGCCCGGGGTCATCGAAGCCTTCTACGCCGGCCTAGAGACCATCAAGCTCGAAGACTACGACTTTGTCTGCAAGCTCGACCTTGATCTGGTCCTGCCCTCAAGGTACTTCGAGCTGCTGATGCAGAAGATGGAGTCAAACCCGAGGCTTGGATGTCTCTCAGGCAAGGCGTACTACCCCGGACCAAGCAACAAGGCCGAGGATTTCGGCGGCGAACTCATCGCTGAGGCCATCGGCGACGAAGTGACCGTGGGCGCGAGCAAGTTCTACCGCGTGTCGTGCTTCAAGCAGATCGGTGGATTTGTGCGCCAGGTGATGTGGGATGGCATCGACTGCCATCGCTCCCGCATGCTGGGCTGGCAGGTGGGAAGCGCCGCCGACCCCGAGCTTCGGTTCATCCACCTCCGGCCGATGGGTTCAAGCCACGGCAACATCTGGAAAGGTCGCAAACGCCACGGCTTTGGTCAGTGGTTCATGGGCACGGGGATCCTGTTCATGACCGCTTCGGCCATCTACCGCCTGCCCCGTCAGCCGATGATCGTCGGCAGCCTGGCCATTTATCTGGGGTATCTTGAGAGCATGTTCAAAAGGCTGCCAAGATATGGCGATGGAGCATTCCGCGGGTTCCTTCGCCGATATCAGTTCGAGAGTCTGGTCCTTGGCAAGAAGCGTGCAGCAGACCGTGCGGAAAGGCGCTGCGAGCACAACTGGAATCCCGCCGCCACAATGGGGGAGTTTCGCATCCCCCCTGCATGATCCGCTCAGTGACGCGGAACCAGCACACAGTCCGCCTTCTACGTTTCCCGATCTTCCCCGACGCGTGAGGCACGAACCGTCCGCCTCCCCCTTCCAGTAGTTCTCTGAGTATCTCCCATGAACACCTTCGAACAGCTTGAGTCAAAGTTCACTTCCGGCGATGCCCTCATCGGCATCATCGGCCTTGGATACGTCGGTCTTCCGCTCGCGCACACGCTGCACGCGGGCGGGTTCCGCGTGCTGGGGTTCGACATTGACCCGGCCAAGATGCAGGCGCTTGCCGAAGGTCGCAACTATCTCAAGCACCTGGGCGCCGAGCTTACCACTGAACTCTCCAGGAGCAAGCGATTCTCGGCGACCACCGACTTCTCACGCCTGAGTGAGCCCGACGCCATCATTGTCTGTGTTCCCACGCCCCTTGGGAAGCATCAGGAACCGGACATGTCGTACGTCATCAACTCGTCGCGCGACATCGGCCGCACGCTGCGCCGCGGGCAGCTGGTGGTGCTCGAATCAACCACCTACCCGGGCACGACACGCGATGACATGCTGCCCGCCATGTTCGAAGCTCGGCCCAAGGGCGCCGAACCCCTGGAGTGCGGCAAGGACTTCTTCGTGGCCTTCAGCCCCGAACGTGAGGATCCGGGTCGCAAGAGCCACAACACCCGCACCACGCCCAAGCTCGTCGGTGGACTTGATCCGCTTTCCACGAAGCTCGCCGCGGCGATGTACGCACGCGGTGTCGAACGCGTCGTCTCGGTATCGTCGGCGGAGGTTGCCGAAGCCGCCAAGATTCTCGAGAACACCTTCCGCGCCATCAACATCGCGCTGGTCAATGAACTCAAGCTGGTCCTTTCGCCCATGGGGATCGACGTGTGGGAGGTGATCGAAGCCGCGGCGACCAAGCCCTTTGGCTACATGCCCTTCTATCCGGGCCCGGGCCTGGGCGGCCACTGCATCCCCATCGATCCGTTCTATCTCACATGGAAGGCACGCGAAGTCGGCCAGTACACCCGATTCATCGAGCTTGCCGGCGAGATCAATACCAAGATGCCTCACCATGTCGTCGACCGCACCGCCGCGGCACTCAACGAGGATGGCAAACCGGTCAAGAAGTCCAAGGTGCTCGTGGTCGGCCTTGCCTACAAGCCCAACGTCGATGACGTCCGCGAAACTCCCGCGGCGGAGATCATCGATCTCCTTTCCGACATTGGCGCGGAAGTCTCCTATCACGATCCGCTGGTGCCGAACTTCCCGCACATGCGACGTCACAAGCGCACGATGCAATCCGTGGAGCTGTCCCCCGCAACGCTCGCCACCTACGACTGCGTGATGATCGTGACGAACCACGACTGCATCGACTACAAGGCGATTGCCACGCACTCAAAGCTCGTGGTCGATACCCGCAATGCGCTCAAGGGGTTGACCGGGCTCGGCGCCCGCATCGTGAAGGCGTGAGTGCTTCCGTGCTGTCAGAATGTGGAGTCCCGTCGGTGAAGATGCCTGAATCGATTGAACTGCTGGGCGTGAAGGTCCATCAGGTCACACTGGCGGACGCGGCAGACCTGATCGTACGCGCAGCCGCGGAGGGTGTGGGAGGCTGGGCGGTCACGCCCAATCTCGACATCCTCAGGCGCGTGGTGCGTGATGCCTCGTTCCGGGGGATGTACGACCAGACCACGCTTCGGCTTGCCGATGGCATGCCGCTGGTGTGGGCGAGCAAGCTCCGTCGCACGCCGCTGCCGGAACGGGCGGCAGGCTCTGACCTGATCTTCGCGCTCGCCGAACGGGCCGCCGCGTTGGGTGTACCGATTTACCTGATAGGCGGCAACCCGGGGACGGCGGAGAAGACTTCGGCACGGCTGCGGGAGATGCACCCGTCGCTTCGCATCGCGGGTTTTGAATGCCCTGAACCAGGGTTTGATCGGGATCCGGCAATGGTCGAGGCGCTGATTGCTCGCGTTCGAGCGGCAGATCCGGGGATTGTGCTGGTGGCCCTGGGATGCCCCAAGCAGGAGCGGCTGATCGAGGTGATGCGGCCCCAGATGCCCCGGGCGTGGTTCATCGGAATTGGCATTACGTTCAGCTTTGTCGCAGGTGAGGTGCACCGCGCGCCGATGTGGATGCGTGGTATCGGACTCGAATGGGTGCACCGGTTGATGCAGGAGCCGGGGCGTCTTGCACGCCGCTATTTGGTGGATGGCCTACCGTTTGCGATTCGCCTTCTGGCGGTCTCCGCCATTGAGGGCCTGCGGCGGCGGGTTTCTCCGCCCTTGGTTCGCGATTAATGCACATAGGAAAGCAAGAGACCTTCGGGGGAAGGTCAGTTGCGGGGAGCACACGGTATTTTCACTGGCACGTCTTCATCATCGCCGCCGACTGAGCCCGCAACGGCAAGCAGTAGTGCCATGGTTCGGGGCGTTTCGCTCGCGGCGGTCGTTCTGGTAGCCGGCTCTGTCCGCGTGAGCTCGCTGGCCAAGACGGCCAGGCGAACGCGGCTTGATCTGCCTTTGCGCACGAATGAGACGGTGGGAACGCACTGGCTGACCCGCATGGGGGAGTTGCGAGCGTTGCTGGGTGCCCCCCAGTTGCCGCTGGTGATTGCAACCAACACGATCGCCGGTGCTCCTCACGATGCGGCCAGCTGGCCGTGTACGGTGGTGCGCATGGACACTGAGGAGCCGCGGGGATCGGGGGGTGCGCTGCGCGATGTGGCAGTCGGGCTTGACCCGATGAGTCACGTGCTGGTGGCGCCGGCCCATTCGTACACGCTTGAGCCGCTGGGATCGATTCTGGAAGGTCTGGCGGCGTGCACTGCAGACGCGGTGGTACACACGACGGGCGAGGGGGTGCCAACGGGATTCTTTCGGATCCGCTGCGGGGCACTCGCGGGATTGCCGCTGCGCGGGTTTGTGGATCTCAAGGAGCAGGCGCTGCCGCAGCTTGCCAGCAAGTTTGATGTGCGTGTGGTGCGCACGGCGCACGCGGCACCGATGGCGGTGCGGACCCTGGATGGGTACGTGCGGGCGCTGCGCGTTGCTGCGGGAGTTGGGAGTGTTCCCGAAGCGGAACGATCGGAAGAGTGGCGGAGCACCTTTGCGCTGGCCGAAGCGGGGTCGCTGGTGCACGAGAGCGCGCGCCTTCACGACAGCGTGGTGCTTGCCGGGGGCAAGGTCGGCGCTGGCGCCGTGGTGGTGCGATGCCTGGTGGGACCTGAAGGGGTGGTTGGGGCGGGCGAGACCGTGTTTGATGAGCTGATTGGTGCCGGTGGGGGGCATGAATGACCGGAACTGAACAAGCGACTCTGCGCGCACGGGATTCGGTCTTCACGAATCGGCCGATGCTCATCCTGTGGGCCGCGCTGCTGGCAGTGGCGGTCTGGACCACACGGGAGACGTGGGCTGATCTCATCAACATCGCCACGCGCGACGAAGAGCAGAGCCACATCATTCTCGTGCCGTTCATCGTGCTGTGGCTGGCATGGATGCGTCGTCAGCGGCTGCGGCATCTGCGGCCCGGCGGTGCCCTCTTTGGTGCGGCGATCATCGGCCTTGGGTGGGCGATGTCGTACATCGGGTACTTTCATGCCATGCAGGTTGCCTGGCACGCTGGCGCGATCGTGGTGCTGGTCGGTGCGGTGGTGGCGGGCGTGGGCGTCAACACGCTGCTGCGTCTCTTCCCTGCATTCGCGGTGCTGATCTTCGCCGTGCCGATGCCAGGGACGATCCGCCAGGCCATTTCCGGCCCGTTGCAGACCGCCAGTGCGCAGGTGACGCAACTGATCCTTGAGACGTTCGGGCTGCCGATTGAGCGTTCGGCGAACCTGCTGAACCTCAACGGCCAGGACATCGCGATTGCGGAAGCATGCAACGGCATGCGGATGGTGTGGGCGCTGATCCTTGTCTCGTACGCGTTTGCCTTCAGCATGCCGCTGCGACCTTACGCCAGGGCGATCGTGCTGATCGCCAGCCCGGTGGCAGCGCTCTTCTGCAACATCATCAGGCTGCTGCCCACGGTGCTGCTCTACGGGTACGGCTCCACGTCGATTGCGGATTCCTTCCACGACATCAGCGGCTGGCTGATGCTCCCGATCGCCTTCCTGCTGCTGCGTGGAGTGATCTCCGTGCTCGTGTGGGCCCAGGTTCCGGTCACGCGATTCAATCTGGCCTATCAGTAACTTCCCGGAGCTGTCCTTGGCGCTGCTGACACGCTATCTGCCGCTGATCGTCGCTATCGCCCTCGTGGCGATGATGACTCTTGAGGTCGGCCGCCGCCCCAACGCGGCGGACGCGCAGCCGTTCCACATCGCGGCGGCGGCGGCGATCAACGCGCTGCCGCTGCAGTACGGCAACTGGGAGGGGGCCGACGCGCCCATCCCCGCCGCGGCTCGCGCGCTGCTCAAGCCCAACGCAATTCTGTCACGCCAGTATGTCGACAAGGTGACCCGTGAACCTGTCAGTGTTTCGCTCGTACAGTGTGCAGACACGCGGGATATGCAGGGGCATTACCCGCCGATCTGCTATCCCGGGATCGGCTGGGTCGAACGCACCGATGTCCGGCGCGTCGAGGATGTGACAGTAGACGGCCGCGTCATCCGGGCGGTCCGATATGAGTTTGTACGGCAGGTGCTCGATCAGGAGAGACTGCTCATCGTGTACAACTTCTTCGCCATCCCCGCAAAGGGCTTCCCCACCGACATGGACGAGATCCGTCAGGTGGCCTCCGACTACACGTGCAGGGCATTTGGCGCGGCACAGATCCAGGTCGCGTTGAACCGTCGCCGGGGTCTGGCCGAAGAAAGAGCAATCGTCGGGAGCGTCCTGGCCCCGTTCGGGCCTGTACTCGATCTGCTTTCGGATCCGAAGTGGAAGAAGTGATGAGTACTGAGCGTTCAGTTGTGATGTACGCGGCACCGAACGCCGAGCAGTTGGCTCACTACCAACCCGCGGCCGGGGAGCATCATCAGGTCAATATCCTGGCGGTGATTCACCGCCACCTGCGCGGGCGATACCTCATCACGGCGGTGCTGAGCCTGATCGGCGCGCTGGGCGCGGCGACCGCCGGGTACGTCGTGCCGGACCCCAAGTATCGCGCCGAGGGGCAGGTCCGAATCAAGCCGGTGATGCCCCGGATTCTGTACCAGAGCGACGAATCTGCGCAGCAGCCGATGTTCGCGAGCTTCGTGGCAACGCAGGCGAACTTCTTGCAGCAGCCCAGAGTACAGGCCAAGGCGATGAGCAGTGCGGCGTGGAAGGCGTTGGGAAGACCGGTTGACGCCGAGTCAGAAGCGAAGTTCGCCAGGCAACTGGTGGTGCGAGCCAGCAGGGACACGCCCGAGTTGATCAACGTGTCATTCTCCGATACCGAGGCCAAAGCCGCCATGGTGGCGGTGCAGGAAGTGATTCAGGCCTACATGGATCTGTTCGTCGGGGACGACGAGAAAAGGGTCCGCGAGATGCGGACCCAGGAGTTGACGACCCGCAAGCAAAAACTCGAAGCCGAGAAACGCGGCGCTGAGAACAGTCTGGTGGCGGCTTCACAGGAGTTCGGGACCGACGATCTCGGCCGCCTGAGTGATCACTATTTCACACAGCTCCTGGCCTTTGACAGCCGCCTGAACGAGATGGTGATGAGGCTCACTGAGCTTGGGATCGATCCCGCCAAACTGTCGGGCGATCAGGCCGGCACACCAGATGATTCGGCGGCCCAGGGGTCGCCCGCCGCATCCGCGGCGGAGCCCGCCCTCCCGCCCTCGCCCGATCGCATCGCCCGCGAAGACCAGACGATGGCCAAGCTGATTCAGGATCGCGCG
>JBILUL010000287.1:0-3503 GCA_044371005.1 Phycisphaerales bacterium
CTTTGCATCGACATCCTTCTCGATGATGTCTCGTCTCTGCGTACAGCGAAAAACACCAACGCCCGCACCAAGCTGGTGCGGGCGTTGTGTTATTTGAACGGTTTGTTGTCGGGAACTGGTCTTAGCAGCCCGCTTCCCAGGCGAAGAAGAAGGCGTTGACATCGGCTCCGTCGACGCCGCCGTCCTGGTTGAAGTCTGCGGTTGATTCACCGGCTTCCCAGCCCGTGAAGAAGGTGGTCACATCGTCGCCATCGACGCCACCATCCTGGTTGGTGTCGGCGGGGCAGGCGGTGGGGCAGCCGTAGCTGCCGCAGAAGAAGGGGATGCGTGCCGCGGCGGAGCGGGCGGTTCCGTTGGGTGCCGAGGCATCATCGATGAACCACTGCACGTAGACGACCTGGCCGCCGGTGGCGACGAAGGGAGTGAGGGGCCAGTGGAAGGTGAAGGAGCCGTTGCCGTTGCCGGTGCCTTCGGTCACGATGTTGGTGAGGAAGCGCTCGGGGGTGATGCGGCCGTTGACGGGCGGGTTGGAGGAGATGCCAAGGCGAGCGGTGGTGTTTCCCAGTGCGCCCGAGAGGCCGATGCGGAACTCGAGGTTGCCGACCATCGGGGGTGCCTGTGCGATCATCACGGGCGCGATGTTGCCGCTGCCGGGCTGCGCGTTGCCGACGATGGTGTTCTGGTTGGCGGGCCGGTTGGTGAAGAGCGTGGCGCGATCGAATGGGAAGGTCTGGTTGGCAACGCGTGCATCACGCAGACCGTTGGTGATGAAGTCGGCCACGAGTCCGCCCTGCTGGGGCGGGATGCGGACGACGGCCATCAGCGGGTCCTGGTTGTCGGGGAACTGCTGCGTGCCCGGAGCGCGGTCGTAGAAGCCGAAGACCTGGCCCAGCGTGTTGAACTGGCCGTTGTGCATGAAGGTGCGCTTGAGCGCGGCATTGCGCAGGCTGGGCACCTTGAACTTGCCCCGGTCCGCGGCGTTGCCGGTCACAGCCTGACGGCCATTGTCTTCAGCGATCGGACGCAGACCCACGTTGCGGAAAGACTGATCGGTGAAGAGGGGCTCTGCGTGACAGGCCGTGCAGCGGTTGTTGCGCATGATCTGCAGACCCTGCACCTGCTGAGGCGTGAGAGCATTCTGCTGACCGGCGACGAAGTTGTCGTAGGGAGTCTGATCGGCGATGAGCGTGCGCTCGTAGGTGGCGATCGCGAAGGCAATGCGGCGGGCCGTGATGGCCGGATCACCAAAGGCGCGGCGGAAGAGTTCGGGATAGTCGGGGCGTCCGTTGAGTGCCGCGGCGACATCCGGGGGCAGCGCGGTCGCCAGATCGAGCGGGTTCACCTGCGCAAGCTTGTTCGAGAGCTGCGTCCAGTCGTAGTTGGCGTGGGCCATCTCGACGTCGTTCAGGAGCGGGGCGACGGCTTGGCTCTCGAGCGCGCCGCCGGTGGCGATGGCGACCTGACCCGTCTGCGGGTCGATGAACTGGCTCGTGGCGCGGCCATCCCAGAAGCTGTTGGGGGCATACGCGGCATTGATCGGCGAGTTGGCCGCACGATCCGTGACTTGCGGGCCGTTCCCGAAGATTGCATCACGCACGTAGTCGTTGTCGGCATCAGACTTGATGATGCCGGCGGAGCCCAGCACGTCATCTGGGGTGTTGAGGATCGCGTCCAGGCCCGGGTTGCGGGCGATGCGCGGATCGGCACCGGCATTGGCGGCCGAGTGGCAGGTGGCGCAGGAGACGACGTTGCTGGTGGACAACTGTTCATCGAAGAACAGGATCTTGCCCAGCACGCGCTTTTCCTGGGTGATGGGGTTCTCGGGCGGCGTGGGAACCGGAGGAAGGGCAAAGGCGATGTAGGAAATGCCAAGGACCGTCGACGCGGCGATCGGAAGGGCTGCCACCAGCGCCCGGCCCGGACGGAAACCCCGACCACTCATGCGTGCCATCGTGTTGCGTGTCATAGCTGCGTTCCTCTTCTTCTTTCTGATACTCGGACGGTCGGTCTCCATTCACCCGTTTGGAGATCCCGTCGCACTCTATGTAACGGATGCCGCGGCGAGCGGATTGCCGGAGAGGTGGGAATCTGCCGGCCTTTTACAATTGGTTTACAAGGGGGCTGTTTGGGTGGGGGCGTGGGGGCGTGGGGGGACCGGATCTGAAATTTGAAATTTCAGATTTCAGATCGTTGGGGTCTGTGTCTTCAGCCCTTCGCGATGATGCTCGCCGCGTCATCGAGGATCGCACGGGCGGTGGCAACATCGGGTGCTTCGGCGATCAGGCGCATGATCGGCTCGGTATTGCTCGCACGCACGTGCAGCCACGCGCGCTTCTCCGGGAACTCCACACGGCAGCCATCTCGCAGATCCACCGGGAACTTGGCATACGCCTTGGCCAGCGCTTCCACCGCGGGGCGGGCATCTTCCTTGCGCAGCAGATCGACCTTGCGCTTCTCGATCGCGTAGGAAGGAATGTCCTTGATGAGCGTCGAGAGCGGACGCTTGGTGCCCTTGCCGCCACCCTGGGCGGAGATCAGCCAGAGCGTGAGGGCCATCGCGGCCAGTGAATCGCGCACATACGCCACCCGCGGCCAGATCACGCCGCCATTGCCCTCACCACCGATCATCGAACGCAGCGATTTCATCGTTTCGACGACATTGGCCTCGCCCACGGGCGTGCGTTCGACGCGGCCGGTCGCGACCTTCGCCGCGACGTCTTCGAGCATTCGGCTGGTGGAGAGGTTGGTCACCAGGGTGCGGGCATCGGGGTCGGTGGAGTGTGCCGCGAGAACGACGGCGCGGGCACCCAGTGCCAGCGTGTATTCCTCGCCGATGTAGCGGCCCTGTTCATCGATGATGGCCAGGCGATCGGCATCGGGGTCCTGGGCAAAGCCCACATCACAGCCTGCGCTGCGGACGGCATCGCAGAGGCCGCCGGGGGTGCTGAGGTTCTCGAGTGTTGGTTCGGGCGGGTGGGGGAAGATGCCTGAGTCGTCGGCACCCATGAGCAGCACTTCATCGCAGCCCAGGGCTTCGAGCAGGGCGCGTGCGCCCGGGGCACCCGAGCCGTTCACGCTGTCGACGGCGACCTTGAGGCCCGCGCCGATCTGCGTGGCATCGTCGGTGAGGCCGCATTCTTCGAGCGCGATGAGGACGCGTTCGACGTGGAGGTCGATGGCGAGGTCATCGGTGGTGAGGCGGCCGAGCTGGTTCCAGGGCACGGTGAGAGCCGCGGCGGGGCTGGTCTTGAAGAGCTCGATGATCTCGTTGGCGCAGGTGGCGGGTGGGGCGCATGCCGCGGAGCCGTGGAGGCCGCCGGAGGAGGGTTCGGCGAGGAGGCACTTGAGGCCGTTCCATTGCTGGGGGTTGTGGCTGGCGGTGAGGACGATGCCGGCGGTGTAGGGCGTTGGGGAGGAGGGGGAGAGGGGGGGGGTGCCGCGTTCGCCGCGGGCGTAGGTGTCGGTGGCGATGGCGGCGGTGGGGGTCATGGCGATGCCGATGT
>JBILUL010000145.1:0-12645 GCA_044371005.1 Phycisphaerales bacterium
TCTTCGAAGGATACATCGGCGTGCTCGTCGTGGCCTTCCTCGTGAGTCTCATCGCCACACCGATCATGCGCCGCATGGCGGTGGCCAACGGCGTGATCGACCGCCCCAGCGAGGCCCGCAAGGTACACCGGATGCCCATCGCGTATCTGGGCGGCGTCGCCGTCTATCTGGGCATCATGGCAGGCGTCGTCTACAGCTTCATCGCCACCCGCGTGCCAGGCATGATCGAGTGGCACCAGACCCAGTATCTCAACGACTACGACGTGCCCTACGCCGTACCCCTGTCGATTCTCCTGGGTCTGACCGTCATCATGCTGGTGGGCGTCATCGACGATGTGGCACACATCAGCCCGCGCGTGAAGGTCGGCGGCCAGCTCATCGGTGCCGCGGCACTGGCGATCGACAACGTCGGCGTCAAGCTCGCCGCAGGCATGCTCCTGCCCGTTGCCAAGGCCCTGAGCGTTCCCATCACCATGCTGCCAGGGGGCAGCGAAACCCTCATGATCAACATCCCGCTGCCGGTCGCGATCGCCGGCATCGATTCCATCCCGATCGACTTCATCTACTGGATCGGCACCGGCATCATCGCCATCGCCGTGCTCGGTCTGTGCAACGCAAGCAACCTGATCGACGGCCTCGACGGACTGCTCAGCGGCACGACCGCCATCACCGCCATGGGTCTGCTGGTCGTTTCACTGGGCCTGGCCGTCATCGACGACGGCCCCCGCGACGGACAGCGGATCATCCTGTGCCTCGCGCTGCTGGGTGCCTGCCTGGGATTCCTCCCGCACAACTTCAACCCAGCCACCATCTTCCTGGGCGATGCGGGCAGTCTCATGATGGGCTTTTGCACATGCGCCATCATCCTCACTCTGGGCGATACCGGCAAGACCTTCCTGGTGCTGGCTGGCGTGATCATCTACGCGGTGCCGATCATCGACACGAGCCTGGCGATCGTCCGCCGGAAGATGGAAGGCAAGAGCATCTCCGCCGCGGATGATCAGCACCTGCACCACATGCTCAAGAGGGCCCTGGGGGTCAAGGGCGCGGTCCTGGCGCTCTACGGCATCGCTGCATCCTTCGCCGTGCTTGGCGCAGGCATCACCCTCCTCCGCGCTCGCATCATCTACGTCCTGGCGATGTTCCTCGCCGCGTTCATCGGTGTGACCGCGATCAAGATCGCACGCAAGAAGGCCATCGAGGCACAAGCCGCGGCATACGACAGCAAGACTGCCGGCGCGGGCCCCAACCCAGCCTCCAACCCGGGCACCACCATCCCCCCCGCCAACCCGGCATGACCGCCGAGCCGATTATCCGGACTGCCGGATGCTGGCGACTGCCGCTTTCGCGACGAACATACCCTCAGGGTTGCGCATGACCAGCCCCACGATTCGCCCAACCCGCACCATTGCTCTCATGAACCAGAAGGGGGGCGTGGGAAAGACCACGACCACGGTGAATCTCGCCGCGTCGTTCGCCAGGGCAGGGCGACGGACGTTGATCATCGACCTCGATCCGCAGGCCCACTCATCGCTGCATGTGGGCGTTGATCCCAATGCTCCCGGACGCACGGTCTACGACGTGCTGCTCGATGATTCCGAACCCGCCGCGGCGGCCATTCGTTCGGCGGGCGAGCACCTGGACATTCTGCCAAGCACCGTCGATCTCTCCGCCGCGGAGAGTGAGCTGGCCACACTCACCGAGCCGCACAAGCGGCTTGATCGCGCGATTGCCTCGCTGGGCGGCATCTATGAGTTCATCCTCATCGACTGCCCGCCTTCGCTGGGCCATCTCACCGTCAATGCGCTCACCGCCGCTCGCGAAGTGATCATCCCGATGCAGGCGCACTTCCTCGCGCTTCAGGGCGTCGTGAAGCTCCTCGAAACCGTGCGGCAGGTCGCTGCGGGCTACAACCCGCGCCTCCGCGTGAGCGGCGTGGTGCTCTGCATGCACGACACTTCGTCGGCGCACACCCGCGAAGTCGTGGCCGAACTCGAATCCTTCTTCGAGGCAAGCCGCACCGCCGAGTCGCCCTGGAAGTTCGCTCGCGTGCTCCGCCCCGCCATCCGCCGCAACATCAAGCTGGCTGAGTGCCCGAGCTTCGGACAGACGATCTTCCAGTACGCCCCCACCGCTCCGGGCGCTGAGGACTACGCGGCACTGGGCAGCGTACTGCTCAAGGAATGGGACGCCATGCTCGCCGGAAGGTCCGCTCCCGCGCCCGAGATCGTGGTTCAGGCAAAGCAGGTTGATCAGAGGACCAGCGTGTGAGCGGAGCGCTCAAGCGACTTGCAGCGTGGATCCAGTCGCCCCGCGGCAGCGCTCTCATGCGCCGCCTGCTCGCGCTCGACATCGTCGTCGTACTCGCACTCACCCTCTGGCCCAGACTCGAAGTCCCGATTCCCATCAACCGACCCGATCTGATCGCGCACCTGGTCGTCTTTGGATCCCTCACCCTGGTCGCCATCGCTGCAGGGCTCTTCGGCCCGGCACTCTCACACCGCAACATCCTCCGCTCCGCCATCGCGACGGGCCTCTTCGCATGCATCGACGAAGGCCTGCAGAGCATCCCTGCCATCCACCGAACCTGCGCTCTGGACGATGCAATGGCCAACCTTCTGGGGGTCGGTCTGGGCAGCGCGATCGCATGGACATGGCAATGGCTCGCGAAGCCGCGAGCATCTTGATTTGCCCCGGACCATTTTTTCGTGCCACTTCCGGATTGCATCCGGATGCACGCGGGCACCGTGGCGTCCTTGGTGGTACACCCACGGCTTGACCCGCACAATGGAGTTTCCATGTCACATCCTCGTACCCGTTCCTGCGTTCTGATCCTCGCACTCACCAGCCTCTGTGGAGCCACTGCTTCCTGGGCACAGTCCGCTGACGCCAAGGAGCCTTCCAAGGCGATGGTGACGCAGGTCACGCCGCTGGTTCCGCCTGAAGATCGCAACGCAGCGATTGGGTACCTGCTGGCCATGCAGAATCTTCCGACCGACTTTGTCACCAAGGCCGCCGACATCGACTACGACGCGTGCGGCACCACGCGTGAATCACTTGACAAGAACGAGAAGTTCAAGGCTGCGGTCGCCGCCATGGGTTCATTCAGCGCGGGCACCTGGGTCAAGGTCAGTCAGCTTCGCACGTGCGACTTTCAGTGGGCTCGCGAAGAGGGGTTCGCGTTGCTGCTGCCGCACCTTGGCAAGATGCGCACCGCGGCACGTTCCCTGCGATTCGTGGCTCGCCACGAGTTGGGAAACGACAATCCCGCCAAGGCCGCCGAATACCTCGCGACCATGGTCCGCATGTCCAACCACATCACCGGCGATGGCTTTCTCATCTCCTCGCTGGTGGGAGTGGCGATCACCTCACTGAGCATGACGGAGATGCGGACCCTGGCCGAGAGCGGGCGTCTGGATGAACCGTCACGGAAGGTGCTCCTCGACGCCCTCGAAACGATCAACAAGGAAGACCCGTTCCTCATGCGAGCCTGCATTGATACCGAGGAGGCCTCGGTCTTCGCATCCATCATCGGCAAGTATCAGGGCCCCGATGCCGGGCGCCAATTTGCCCGGGAGATGCTCGAAATGAATGGCAGCGAAGACACGGCAACACAGCTTCGCGTCAAGATTCTGGATGAGTGGGATGGTGAACGCCTCGAACGGGAAGCACAGAAGGCACGCGCGGCGTTCGATGCGATCCGTGCCGCGTGGGACGACAAGGATCCCGTTGCCGCACTCGCCGAGGCTGAGGCACGTGCCTCGCGGGAAGAGTTTGGGGTCGTTGCAGCCATCCTCTGCCCGGCCATGGGCAAGGCTCGGCAGAGTTCACTCAAGGTCTGCCGCGATATCGAAGAGACCATCACCCTGATCAAGGCCGCCAAGATCGCCTCGGACCCGACCCCCGCCGACGCAGCACCCTGATGTCCCGATGCCGGAATCCGACAGCCAACTCCTGCTGGACATGCACGCGGGCAAGCACGCCGCGGCCGCGGCGCTCTGGGAGCGTCACGCGCCGCGGCTTCTTGCCTATGTGCGTTCACTGCTTCGCGGCGACATCCAGGCCGCGGAGGATGTGGTGCAGACCGTCATGATGCGACTGCTCGAACTGCGCCGACGTGATCTCGAGGCCGTGACCGATGTGCCAGCCTGGCTGGTGAGGCTCTGTCGCAATCAGGCGATCGGCTGCATCCGTGCAAGCCGTCGCCGAACCGCCAGGGAACATCGGATTGCGATGCGCACGGGCGCGCTGGCGGCACCATGCGAGGTCAACGACCTCGCCGCAGCGGTGGAGATGGCCCTCAACCGGCTCCCATGGCGTCTTCGCGAACCCATCCTGCTGCGTCGGATGGGCGGGCTTTCGTTTGAACAGATCGCATTGGCAACAGGCCAGGCCCGAGCCACGATGGCGGACCGCTATCGTGCCGGGATCGAGGCGATCCGGGCCGACCTGTCGCGATCGTCAGCATCACACCCCCGCAGCATGGGGCGGCATTCCGCGGAGGTATCGCATGGCACGTGACATTGATCAGCTCATCGACGCTGCGGGCCGCAGGATGCTCTGCGATGCACCGCCGATGCCTGCCCTGCTCGAGCGGGCGGTACAGTCGCGGCGTCGCGCCATCATGGTCCGCCGTGCGGGGCTGGTGACGGCCTGCCTCGCGGTGGCCGCGGGTGGCATGTGGGGTGTCATGACGTTCATGCCGACACGACCGGGGGTCCTTCCGGGTCACTCGACACGATCCCCGATGACCATCACCGCAGATGTGGCGGACGAACCCGACGGGGCGCGTGCTCCGACACTCGGATCATTCCGTGCCGCGACGCGACTGGGTGCTGCGGGCGCCGAACGCGCCACCGACCGCCCGGAGCCATCGATGCCGGCGGAGGTCGCGCGTCCCTTCATGGGCCGCGAGATCCCGGAACTGCAACGCTGATCCCTGAGTGTGGACACAGATCATCGATGCGGCGTCTGCACGGCGCTGGACGCGATGCTGCAGCCACGGTGCAACCCCTTGGTCAGCATCAGATGCCCGCAGCGGCCGGGGGCGTCAGTTCGGTCGGGCCCAGTGTCTGGATCGTCACACGGCCCATCACACGCCGTGCCAGATAGGCATTGACCTGATCGAGGGTGACGGCATCGACCTGCGCCGCGATTTCATCAAGGGAACGGGGGCGACCCAGCCTGCGGAAGTCAGAGGCGAGCGATGCGGCCCGTGCGCCCGAAGACTCGCCGCTGAAGACCAGAGAACTCTTCATGCCGATGATGGCGCGGCGGAACTCATCGACCGTGATCTGCCCTTCCGGTGTGCGCAGGTGTGCAAGCTGGGCAAAGAGCACATCAAGCGACTCCTGAGCCTTCTCAGGGGTGGTGCCCACATACGCGGAGAGGGATCCGAAGTCGCGGTCACCCCGATAGCCCGCGCTGACGGAGTAGCACAGGGCTCGCTTCTCGCGAACTTCGGTGAAGAGTCGCCCTGCCATGCCGCCAGAAAGGACATTCACGACCACCTTCTCAAGGATGCTGTCGGGATGAGACTCGGGCGGGGCATCATGCAGCACGATGATCTGCACCTGATTGGACGGATCGGGGGCATGCCCGTATCCGCGCTGTGCACGCGGCTCGGTTGGAGGCTCAAAGGCCGTCCCCGACCATCCCGAGGTGATCGTTTCAAGCTGATCGATCAGCGAACGGGCATCAAGATCGCCCGCGAAGGCGAGGATCGACCCCTTGGCAAGCGCCGTGGCGTGCCAATCCGAGCGCAGGCGTTCACCGGTGAGGCCGGCGAGCCCTTCGGGCGTGCCAAGACCGGATCGATTGATGGGTGAAGGGAAATGACGCTCACGCGCGAGGTGCGATGCCCGCTCCTGCGGGTCATCCTTCAGGGATTCGATGGCCTGGATCGCCAGATCGCGGCATGGTTCGACGGCTTCATCATCCATGCGGGGTCGAAGCACCATGTCCATGAGCAGTGGAAGCGCCGCATGGGCATTTTGCCCCAGAAGACCCGCCGCGATGCGCACCGTGTAGGCCCCCAGGTCGGTGGAACGCGAGACGCCGAGTCGATCAAAGGCATCAGCCTGCTCGCGGCTTGAGAGCGAAGCGGAGCCGCGAAGAAGAAGTTCAACCCACAAAGTACCCCGACCCTGGGCATCGGCGGGATCGCATGCGCTGCCGCCGGGGATCATCATCGATGCCGCGGCGGAACGTACTCCGGTCATCCGTTCGACGATCAGCGCAGCGCCGCAAGTGAGTGTGTGAACCGTGATGTCGCTCATGCACAGAGGATAGCAACCGGTCCGAACTGGCGCGCGAAGGTGCCTCAAGGGTCATCTCGGCGCGTTTTTTCGCGTGAGATGAAAAAAATTTTTCGATGTCGAAGACGACCGGATTTGATCGCTCTCGCGATCGATCACGCATCATCGCCAAAAACACACGCTCAAAAAAACATCGATTTCCCATGCAGGAAATCGATGTTTTTCAGACTCGCGTTTTTCGCGCGTCTGTTCGACGTTGCGCGCACGATGCGATGCGGATCTCCCCGGAACGGAAAAGAACTTGAGAAATTTTTTCAATATTCAAGCACGCCGGAGATTTTTTCCGATAATCTATAGCGTAACGGGTCCAGTCGGCGCGCCGGGTGGTGCGAATGCTGGAACTCAAAACTCTTTCACGGAGAATCGAAGATGGCAAAGAAGAAAGCTGCGAAGAAGAAGACCGCTAAGAAGGCTGGCAAGAAGAAGGCCGCCAAGAAGTAAGGCATCCAATGCCTGAAGCCTTGCCCGCACGGCTGACAGCGAAGGCGGAGTTCCTGATCTTCTGATTCACTTCCGAAGGTCGATTCGCCCGCACAGCCGACCGCCGACGAACAACCGTCGGTGCCCTTTCGGGGCAAGCACGAACAACAGACAAGGGGCTGAGCGTGGCTCAGCCCCTTGTTGCTTTTTCAATCCCTCGCCCCGCCTCACGCCGCGTGACTCCGCTGATTCAGACCCACCCTCCCCCACCCCCACCGCGGCAATAATCACCCGTGACACCCCATCCGGCGCTCGTCCACCTCCGACGTCACTCACACGGCATCCTCCAACTGCCCGATCGCATCGAACCCGTCCGGTTCATCATCGATCCGGTCAGCGGCGAACCCGTCATCCCAGTCCATGCCGACGTCCCCGATGTGGATAGCCTGACACTTCATGTCCCCGATGAGTCCCCCCTCTCCCTCCAGTTGATGGGCGAACCTGTCCGCCTCGACCCCGATCGCGAAGCCTCCTGTGACCGCTTCCTGATCTATCTGGGCCACCCCAAGGGCCGCAATGAGCGCGCCTGGATACGCCTGAGCATCATGGGTGCCCGCTTCGAGGCCGACCTGGTCGAACCCGCCCTCATCTGCGCCGCCAACCCGTTCCACCCCTTCGAACCCGCGGCATGCCGCAAGGCCAATCAACACCCCGGCCTCATTCGCCAGGCATGCATCAAGGCCGGTGCCGACACCCCCGCCCCCGTCGTCGTCGGCCTCGATCCCTGGGGCGCTGACATCCGCGCTCCGCTGGGGATCATCCGCATCGAATGGCCGGACGCCCCCCTCCCCTCGATTCAGACGGCCCTCGCAGCCCTGGGCCTCCCCGGCGAATGACACTTCAAGCCTTGCGCTGCCCATGACCGCTCACGCCATGCACCACATCCAACGGCCCGACTCGCTGCCGCTGCGCGAGGCACACGCCCACCTCCCCTCACATGGTCGCAGCCTGGCAATGCTCGACCTCAGCCAGTGCACCACACGCCGCGAGGCACTCGAACGCGTCCGCGAGCGAGCCATGACCGCAGGCAACGACCAACCCTGGATTCTGGGGATCGGTCTGCGCATCCATGGATTCGTCGATGATCCAACCTGGCCGACGCGTCAGGAGCTGGATGCCATCGATGCGGCGCGTCCCATCTGTCTGATGAGCTTTGATCATCACAGTGTCGTCGCGTCCACCGCAGCGCTCGCCGCATCGGGCATCGAACTCGCCGCGGCGGACCCGCCGGGTGGTGTGATCTGCCGCGATGCTTCGGGGCTTGCCACGGGTGTACTCCTTGAATCCGCCGCGATGCAGGTCTGGAACCGCGCCCCGCAACCCACACTTGAGCAATGGCACACCCTGGTCGGGCTGGCGCTGCATGATCTTGCCTCCCACGGCTTCACCCAGGTCCACGATCTGCTCAGCCCGCTCTGGCTGGGCCCGCTGCTGACGCAACTTGATCGCGCCGGAGCACTCCCGATGAGTGTCTGGCTGTACGCGCCGCTGGCCGAACTCGACCAGCATGTGGCCAGCGGGTACGGCTCACGCAATGTGCGACTCGCCGGCGGCAAGGTGTTCGCCGACGGAACGCTCAACAGCAAGACCGCATGGCTCCTCGAGCCCTATCGCACGCCGCTGCCAGGACTGCCCCGGGGAAGCGCCCTCTTGTCGGAAACACAACTGGCTGACGCAATGCGTCAGACGGCCTCGCATCAGGTGGGGCTTGCCGTGCATGCCATCGGTGATGGCGCGGTCAGAGCCACGCTCGACGCGGCGAAGTCCACCGGAACCGGCGGTCTGGTGCGCGACGTGCCGGCCCTTCGCATTGAACACTGCGAACTGATCGACCCGGCCGATGTGCCCCGCTTTGCACAGCAGCGCATCGTCGCCAGTGTGCAACCCTGCCACCTCATCCCCGATGCGCCGGTGCTGGCGCGAGAATTGCCCGACCAGTCCCACCGCATCCTGCCCTTGCGCCAACTCGTGGATTCGGGCTGCACACCAGGCGACCTGCTGTGGATGGGTTCCGATACGCCGATCGTGCGCCCGCACCCGGTCGATTCGGTCTTCGCCTCGATGCACCGCACCGATGGCCAGCCGCCCCTCACCCAGGATGAATGCTGGCGGGCCTTCGCCGCCCCCTGATACACAAGGGGCATGCACATCCGCGGAAATTGAGAACCTCGCTGCAACCCTGCTCCGCGCCCGCATGTATAGTGTACTAGTAGACCGATACACTTGGCGACTCCCATGCGGATCGACACCACCAGCAACATCCCGATCTTCGAGCAGGTCGCCGGCCACATCCGCGGCGCGATCGCCAGCGGCGTCTACCAGCCTGGCGAGCCGGTGCCGTCGATCCGAGTGCTGGCAACGCAGCTGCTGATCAATCCCAACACCGTCAAGCGAGCGTACGACGAGTTGGAGCGTGCGGGGCTGCTCGTAACCCGGCGCGGGCTTGGGATGTTCGTCGCCCAGACCAGGGGCGGAGGCGCGGCTGACTCAGCGCGCAGGAAGACAGCCCAGGATGTGAAGGACACCTTCATCGCGGGGCTGCGTCTTGCGGCCGCGGCGGAGATGACGCGCGAACAGATTGATCAGGCGTATCGCCAGGCATGGGACGCCGTCCGACGCTGAACCACTCGAAAGGAGGATCGGATTGAACACTTCTCAGGAGCAGGTGAATCGCTCCGCCGCGCCGGCCATTGAAGCCCGCGGACTCATGCGCCGCTTCGGCTCGCATGTCGCGGTGAGCGGCCTTGACCTTTCCATACCGCAGGGCTGCACCTACGGGTTCATCGGCCTCAACGGCGCGGGCAAGAGCACGACCATCCGAATGCTGACCGGCCTCCTCCCCCCCAGCGCCGGGCAGGCGCTGCTCATGGGCAAGGATGTCTGGAAGGATCGCGTGTCGGCCGTCAGCACGCTGGGCTATGTCCCCGACCGCCCCAACATGTACCCATGGATGCGTGTTGCACAGGCCATCGAGTTTGCCTCGGCACTCTGGCCGTCGTGGGACCACGCCCTGGCCGCCGCGCTGCTCGCTCGCTATCGGCTCAGGAAATCCCAGAAGATCGGCAATCTCTCCAAAGGCGAGGGTGCCAAACTCTCGCTCCTGCTGGCGCTCGCGCACGATCCCAGGATCCTCATCCTCGATGAACCCACCGACGGGCTTGATGTCGTCGCTCGCGACGATTTCCTCGAGGAAGTGCTCGAGAGCATCGCCAACCAAGACCGTCCGCGAACCGTGCTGATCTCCAGCCACTCGCTGACCGATCTGCAGCGTCTCACCGACATGGTGGGCATCATCCACGATGGCTCCATGCTGCTGCAGGGATCGACCGAAGATCTCGTGTGCACCACCAAGCGCCTGATCATCGTGCTGGAACAGCCCACCACTCCGATGCCGCCATCGCCCCCGGGCACGATCTTCACTCGCCGCCGCGGCAGGGAAGCAACCTGCACACTCCGCCCCTGCACGCCCGACGCCGTTGCCCGCCTTCGCCAGAGCCCGGGCGTGCTCGACGTGACGGTCCAGGACCTTTCACTGGATGAGATCTTCAAGGACCTTGTCCGGGGGCAGGACCCTTCAAGGAACGACGCCCTCCCCACCACCATCGCTCCCCTTGCCAAGCAGGAGACCGCCGCATGATCAAGGCCATCATCTGGAAGGACATCCGCCTGCAGGCCATTGCACTGATCGGGCAACTGGTCGTGATGCTCATCCCCCCGCTGCTCTACGCATTGATCGTGCTGACGGACCAGGAGGACCTCCAGCTTACCACGCTCGAACTGCGCCGCCAGTTGAGCGATGTCTGCTTCTTCATGGCCGTGGCCTGCCTGCTCATCACGCCGGTGCTGGGCGCCATCCCGCTCGCACGTGAACGGCGTGAACGCACCTGCGACTTCCTGGCAACAGCCCCGATCGCCAGAGGCACTCACATCACCAGCAAACTCCTGGTCACCGCGCTGCTCATCGCCGCGGCACCACTCGCCTGCCTGATGCTTGCCTACCTGATCGCGCCGCCGAGTTCTGGTTCGCCGGAGGTGCCCGTGGTCCGCGACCGGGAGGTAGTCACGGCGTTCGCACTGGCGTTCCTCGCACTGGGCGGTGTCGCCTGGTTCTTTGGATCATGCATGCGAAGCGAAGCCGTCGCTGCCGGGTGCACGTTCCTGGTGGTCGTCACCGCCTCGCTCGCCCTGGTACTGTTCGCCGAACGATCCCGCATCGACTCAGAGAAGGTGTTCCAGTGGTACGTCACCCTGCTGATCGTCACCGGAACCACCGGGCTGCTCAGCGGCACCACCATCGCCTTCGTACGCCGAGCCTGGTAGTGTCGAAGCCCGCAGCGGCGTCGCAGCCATGATTCGATAACCCCTGCGAGGCGGACCGGTAACGGCCCGCCTCGTCGCTTTTTGACGCCAAGTGCGCCTGTGCCGGTGGCAACGAATGAACCGTGTGCTCCACTCTCGCGAAGGGATCCCCGGATGCTCGGGGGTGCCTCCCTTCAAGGGTGCGACTCGCGATGCACCCCCACGGAGTCGTCCATCATGCGTACAGACCGATTTGTTCTTGGAGCGCTCGGCCCCGCCGCGGCACTCTGCTGTTCCGCCGCGGCTTCACCGCTGACGCTCGAATACTGCGTCAGCACACGCCCCGATGGGCAGTACGCGTACTCATTCCGTCTCACGCTCACCAACCGCGACCAGTCCTGGTTCCCGGACAACACCTTCAACTGGATCGTCTTCGGCGATGCCGACCGCTCCACCAGCCCGCTGGCCGACTTCCTGCCCACCGCGCCGGCCCCGTCGCCCTGGACCGATGACGGCTTCAACTTCGCTACCGGCACCCACAACGGCCCCTGCCTCATCGACTTTGGCCGCCTCTACGACTTCCGAGGCTGGCAACCCGGCGCCGTCGGCGAGTACATCGAGTGGTCCGGCACCGCGCCCGTCGATCTTGCTCAGGGCCAGCTTCGCTGGAGCAATCTGATCGGCTCCGGGGTCCAGGCAAATCACGAGGTCGCCATCCGGATCGATTCCTGCGACAACCACAGCCCGTGCCTGGTCGCCGACTTCAATCAGGACGGCGGCGTGGACGGATCCGATGTCGAGTCGTTCATGACCTCCTGGGAAGCCAACCTCACCCCGGCAGACGTCAACAATGACGGCGGCATCGATGGGAGCGACCTGTCGACCTTCTTCATCGCCTGGGAAGCCGGAGGCTGCTGATTCGCCGCGTGATCACTCTTCGCCATGCATCGCTGCTCGCCCTGATGCTGCCCGCCATCGCGGCAACGTGTCTGCACGCCCAGATCACGGGCGTTGAACGCATCAGTCAGGTCAACCTGGGCACGACGGCCGTCGATCAGAACGGCCTTTCCTTCACCGTGGCCGGCCTGAGCGGCATCCGACTCAGGCCCGGGAGCCAGACCGACTACATCGCGGTGATGGACAACTCCAGCAAGCTGGTCTTCATCCGAATCCCACTCGCCGCGGACGGCTCGATCATCTCCGCCACCCTCATCGGCGGCCTCACTCTGGCGGAAACCCGTGACTTCGAAGCCATCGACATCGCGCCCGATGGCGCGAGCGTCCTGCTCGCCGAGGAAGGCACTCCGGCCATCCACGAGTACAGCCTCACCACCGGGACACGTCTTCGCACCATCACCCCCCCACCGATCTTCACCCAGCGTCGGGCCAACTTCGGCATTGAATCACTCACCACCAGCGCCGGTGCCTCGCACCTCTGGTTCGCCAATGAAGAAGCACTGACGACCGATGGGGCACTCTCGACGACCTCGGTTGGCACACTCGTGCGGATTCAGCAGTGTGGGCTCGCCGCGGGCGTATACGCCCCGCA
>JBILUL010000288.1:0-3487 GCA_044371005.1 Phycisphaerales bacterium
GCACCTGAGGAGCGGATTGCCGTCTTTGACAATGATGGCACGCTGTGGGCCGAGCAGCCGATGTACTTTCAGTTCCTCTTTGCGGTGGATCGCGTGAAGGCGATGGCGGGTGCGAATCCGCAGTGGGCAACTCAGGAGCCTTTTGCCTCGGTGCTCAAGGGTGATCTCAAGACGGCGCTTGCGGGTGGCGAAAAAGCGATCCTCGAGATCGTGATGGCAACGCACGCCGGCATGACGACGGTGGAGTTTGATGCAATTGTCAAGCAGTGGATCGCGACGGCGCGCCATCCAAAGACCGGCAAGCTCTACAGCGAGATGGTCTATCAGCCGATGGTCGAGCTGCTGGCGTATCTGCGTGCCAACGGGTTCAAGACGTACATTGTCTCGGGCGGGGGCATTGAGTTCATGCGTCCGTGGGCCGAGCGGGTGTATGGGATTCCCCCCGAGCAGATCATCGGGAGCAGTGGGGTGCTGACCTTCGAGATGCGGGATGGAGCGCCGGTCTTGGTGAAGCAGCCGAAGCTTGACTTCATTGATGACAAGGAGGGAAAGCCGGTTGCGATTGACCGGCGGATCGGCCGCAGGCCGGTCGCGGCGTTTGGCAACTCGGATGGAGACTTGCAGATGCTGCAGTGGACCGCCGCGGGGTCCGGGGAGCGTCTCTGCGTGTATGTGCATCACACCGATGCGCAGCGCGAGTGGGCCTATGACCGGGAATCGCACGTGGGCCGGCTTGATGCGGGTTTGAATGAGGCTGCGGCGCGCGGGTGGGTGGTTGTGGACATGAAGGCGGATTGGAAGCGGGTGTTCGGGTTTGAGCCCAGTTCGCCCGTGGGCAAGTGATCCATGCGATCGTTCAATTCCGGGACCATCAGGCTCTCCTTTGGACCGTATTGTGTCTGAGGGTGTGCTGTTGCAGGGCGTCGCGCCGTGTGACCCACGAAGATTGAATGCTCATACTTGCACGCCGCTGGCGTGCGGGAACCATTGTGCTCGCCAACCTGGGGTGGCGCACGCAGAGCCGTGCTTCACCGCCAGGCTACTGACTTTCAGCCCTTGCGGGCTGAGTGCATGGTGTGCGGGATGAAATGAAAACGACCTGCATGCTCTGATGGAGCGTGCAGGTCGCGTGTGTGTTGGTGGTGTTCGGCGTTGCTTCAGGCGGCCATGGCGCCCATGCGGGTCTTGAGGCCGATGTGGTAGTGACCTTCGGCGATCTTGACGCAGCGGACGGCGATGCCGACGGCGCGGGGCATCATGGGGTGTTCGGGGATGAGGGAGAAGCTGGTGCCGGGTTCAACAGGCACGGAGGACTTGATGCCAAGTCCGGTGTGGCTGCCGTCCTGGAGTTCGATTCGAACCACGCTGGCGGCGCAGAGCCCTTGCGTGAAGACGGCCATGGCGTGGCCCTTCATCACTTTGCGGGGCAGTCGCCTGCGGTCGAACGTGATGGGACCGCGTTCCTGGGATGCATCGGCCCATTCGCTCTGGACGGGCGGGCTGCTCTGGGGCAGTCGGCTGGTCTTCGGGAATGAGTAGGTTGCAGGAACGCTGTCGTCTGTTGCCACACCAAAGAACGATGCCGTCGTCATGGGTTCCCTCCTTGGAACGCAGGACCACCCTGAACAAATTGAGAGGCGCCGGGGCCACCTTGGTCCGGCGCGGCTGAGTGGTGGGCCGCATCATGCGGTGTTCTGACTGCTCCACCCCGCGGCGTGTTCTGTTCCGTGCGGCACCACCCGTCACGGCACGACTCGCGGTTCCTTGCAGTCAGGACTGCCCAAGACCACTCACCTTCCGAGGAACCTATCGGATGCTCCACGCCGCGGGCTTCAAGTGCGGGAACTTTGTATGTGCGGGTGAAATGACCCCGACAGGGGAGTCCGATCCCCCAGGTGTGCTCATTGTTTTCCCCGCAGGAGGCGACTTGCGGGGGATCAGGCCCCGGAGCGGGCGGGTGTGCTTGCGGTCTGTGCGGGTTGGAACGGCCGATGCAACAGCCATGCATACCGCCACGCAGCGAACGACACCCATCGAGCAGATTCACAACGACATGATCGCGGGCCGGCTGGAGGATGCCGAGCGGGGCGCGCGGGCCATTCTCAAGCTCAAGCCCAGAGAGCCGGTGGCTTCGTATCTGCTGGGGCTCACGCTCTCGCGGATGGGGCGCCTCGACGAAGCGGAGTTTCATCTGCGCACGCCTGCGGAGTTGCCCGGAGCACAGCGTGACTGCCAGTGCGAGTACGGGCGCGTGTTGTGCGACCTTGGCAAGTTCACGGCCGGTGTTGAGTTCCTGCGGCGGGCGACGCAGACGGATCTGACCAGTGCGTATGCGTGGGAGAGTCTGGCGAAGGGGCTGCATCAGGCGGGGCTGTATGCGGATGCGGTGAATGCGGGCGAAGAGGCGGTGCGGTGTGCAGCGCGCTCGAAGAGTCCATACGGCGGCGCTGGCGTGATGAAGACGGTGGGCATCTCGTGGGCCGCGATGGCGGATGCCAGCGAGGCGGTCAAGTGGCATGCTCGGGCGATGCAGGAGGCGCCTGGGGATGTGATGATCTCGGCGGCGTGGTCGTACCTGCTCAACTACCTGGACGTGAGCCCCAACGATGCAACGACCGCGCTCTCGCGCATCACCGAATGCATGCATCAGCGCGGCGGGATCACACCGTTCCGTGCGCCGTCGAACTTCGAGCGAGGGGTGCGTCCTCTGCGTGTCGGGCTGTTGACGCCGGATCTTCGTGACCATCCCGTATCGCGGTTCATGCTTCCGCTGCTGGCGAACACCGAGGCATCGCGCTGCCGCTACAGCGTCTACTACACGCATCCGGCCCGGGACCTGGTGAGCAAGCGCTGTTCACGATACGTGGAACGGTGGCATCAGGTGGCGCACCTTGACGACGAGGCGGTGGCGAGGCTGATTCGTGCCGATGAGCCGGATGTGCTGATCGACCTTGCGGGCTGGACCGCGGATTCGCGCGTGACGCTCTTTGCGTCGCTGCTGGCACCGGTGCAGGTCTCGTACCTTGGATATCCGAACTTGACGGGCGTGCCCGGAACCGATGTACGCCTCGCGGATCGGACGACGGATCCCGATGCACTGATGGCCAACGCCTGGTCACCGGGAATGCCCGAGACGGTCGTGGCGATGCCCGGCCCCTTCCTGTGCTGGGAGCCGCCGGCGGAGCGTGTGATTTCCAAGCGTCCGGCGGGACAGCCGCCGACGTTCGGCTCGTTCAACTATCCAGGAAAGATCTCGCCTCGGTGCGGGCGTCTGTGGGCGCGGCTGCTGGCGACGGTGCCTCACTCGAAGCTGCTGCTCAAGGGCAAGGGGTTTGGCGATCCGGCGACGCGAGCCACGGTGATGCAGTCGCTGCGGCGGCATGGCATCGAGCCGTCGCGCATCGAGCTGCGGGGAACATGCCCGAGCTTTGCGGATCACCTTGAGGCCTACAACGGCATTGATGTGGCGCTCGATCCGTTCCCGTAC
>JBILUL010000146.1:0-12526 GCA_044371005.1 Phycisphaerales bacterium
CATTGTTGGCAACGGATCAGGTGCGCCGCGCGCAGGTTGACCGGAGCTGTGCAACGATCGTGCGCGTTTCGACCCCGGCGAGTTGCCGCGAGGACCATTTCGCGATCGATCCGACGGCCGGACATTGCCTTCGCACTTGGCGGAGCGGAGCACCACTGGTTGCGACTCTTGCCTGCTGATCGGTCGGCACCTCGTGAGGTGCCTCAAGGACACCTCTTGATCTCCGAGCTGCGGGGACCAATGGAGTAGGTTTCCCTCGTGTCTCGAGACACGCATCGTGCCCAAACTGATGGTGATCTGGCAGCGCGGTTCACATTCAATGCTCACATGAGCCAAGGAAACGAGAATGCGACACATGTCACTGATGTACGGGTTGACCCTCGCCGCGACAGCGCTCACCCCTCACTCAAGCCACGCCGACATCACACTCGGCTCGGCCGGAAACTTCACGGTCCTCGCCGGCTCCACCGTCACCAACACCGGACCGACGGTCATCGTTGGCGATCTGGGAGTCTGGCCAGGCACCGCGATCACGGGATTTCCGCCCGGCCTGGTGGTGGCCGGCTCCATCCGCCGCGGCGATGAAACCGCCCAGCAGGCTCAATCCGATCTGACCGATGCTTACAACGCCCTCCAGACCATGATGGCCACACACACGCTGACCGGCACCGACCTGGGCGGCCTCACGCTCCAACCTGGTGTCTACGCATTCGCGTCGTCTGGATTTCTGAACGGCACGCTCACGCTCGATGGCCTGGGCGATCCTAACGCGACTTTCGTCTTCCAGTTAGGCAGCACGCTCATCAGCGGCAGCAACGCGGCCGTTGTCACGATCAACGGTGCCAGTGGGTGCAACATCTACTGGCAAGTCGGTAGTTCCGCCACGCTGGGCACCGACACGGCCTTTCAGGGCAGCATCCTCGCGATGGCCAGCATCACGTTCAACACCGGTGCCGGCATCAGCGATGGTCGTGCGCTGGCCCGTGAGGGCGCCATCACCCTGAGCGGCAGTTTGCTCGCTCCCTGCTTTGGCTGCGTAGCCGATTTCAACGTGGATGGTGGCGTCGATGGCGCCGATGTCGGTGCGTTCTTCTCTGATTGGGAGAATGCCATGCCGCGTGCGGATGCCAACCGCGATGGCGGTATCGATGGTGAAGATGTCGCAGCGGTCTTCACTGCGTGGGAAGCGGGCGGGTGCTGAAAGAGAACGCGGGGTTTCCGCCTCGACGGTGAGGCGGTCGCGGTCATCACGGCCGCGTCCGCGGCACAAGTTTGATCCAAGGCCAACACCACGCGGGCTCACGCCGTCGTGTTCGCCAGCCGCGGCGATGATCTGTCTCACTGCGCGAGGGACTTGTCACATGCTTAGACCGTGACATCGCCCGCCTGGTCGGTTCAACCTCCCACAACCACTGCACGGGCGAGACAGAGCGCGCAGTGAGTGGATCCCGATGCCCATGAACTGGCCCCATTGACCGCGTCTGCATTGGCCGGAAGAATCGTGGAGCCCGCCTTTGGCGGCTGGAAAGCTCCCGCGGCGTTCAGATCAGACCGGGCGCAAACTCCCCAAGGCCTGAATCTCGGAAGTCCCACCCTGCGATGTTGATCACGCAAAGCCCTCCGAACCTTCATCAACACCATGGCGCCGATCGGGTGTGGAGCACTCGGGCGCGATCCCGAAACTCACAGTGTCGCAGGCAGCCGATTTGCGGACGGATGATCGAAGCTTATCGGTCGTATGTGGTTGCTCAGTGGGCCAGACACCTTGGCCAATCGGGTTTGGAGCCGCGCGTGAACTTGGGCAAAACGGTGTGTCCCTCCCAAATCAGGATGCAGATGTCTGAATCTGTGTTACCATCAGAACTGGCACAATGTTTTAATTCCGTATGGTGTATGGGTGGTAAATCCGATCGAAGTTTCGATATCGGACCTCATCCTTGAGAAGGTAGGTAGTTGAACTTAGAAGGTGGCGATGCGAGCCTGAACGCCGTACAAACATACACGCAGATCTTCTAAGCTGACAGAGACTTAGCTCTATCGCGGCTTTGCGTAATCTTAGGGTGAATTATCGGGGAAAAATGCTCATTTGATTGACATGCCGTGGGCTATCTCCCACTATTAGGGCACTGGAGTGGGATTCCACACTCACTTGAGCGGCACCGCGACGTTCCCATGAACGGGCGCAGGAATTGTTTCCTGTGTGTGTGTCTGTGTTTGGATAGTGGCGATTTGGCAATCGGAGAAATGCAATGATGATGAAGACGAATATTATTGTTAGCGTCGCGGCTCTTGCCGCTGTTGCTGGTATGGCCATGGCCGATGGTCGGGTGACCATCACCGATGGCACTGGCCCCTACAACGGCAGCGACGGCTCAGGTGGCGCGTTCATCGTGACCAAGGCCGCCAATGGGAGCAACCAGAACGCCGCGGGTAACGGCCTGTACGGCAACAACCTCTTTGCCGGCGATGGCCGTGGCACCGGTTCCACGTCGTTCCTGTCGTTCTGCCTTGAGAAGCAGGATAACCTGGGCTTCGGCGCGACCTACTTCACCCAGATCTCCACGTCGACCTACGACACCGCCGCTCCGGTGAACCTCCCCAACCCGGACGCGCTCGATGCACGCACCGCAGCGATCTACCGCGAGTTCCGCAAGATCACTGACGGTACCGCGAGCACCGCTGGTCTCTTCGGCGGCGCGCTGGGTGCCACGCTGACTTCCGCTGGCACGACCGCGATTCAGAACGCCATCTGGTACTCAGAAGGTGAAATCGCCAGCGTCAGCGGCGCAGCGCTCGCCATCTACAACTGGGGTGTTGCGAACCAGGGTCAGGGCATCGGAACGGTTCGCGTTCTGCGCCTGTGGAACACCTACAACGCCCAGACCGGTCAGTACTCCGGCAGCCACCAGGACCTCCTGACCATGATCCCGTTGCCTCCCTCCGCCTACGCTGGCATGGGAACGCTCGCTGGCATGCTCGGCCTGGCCGCCGCCCGCCGCCGCAAGCTCGCTGCTGAGTAATCCCTGATTACTTGTGAGCGTCAGAGTTCAAAAAGCGACGGGAGGGGTCTTTCAGACCCCTCCCGTTTCTCTTTTTCACTGCTTCACCACGTTCGAAAGTGGTGCCAGGAAGCACAGGCATGAAGTTCGACACGCGATGGCGACGCCCATCGATGGATTTGTCAAGACCACTGGCTGCGTGGCTCGCGTGCGAGCGGGACTTCGCCCAATATCAAGAATGCCCCGTGCGTCCTCGGCCGCCTGTGCTCACTCCCCGCGAGCGCCGTACTGCTTGGTGTAATACTCGCGATAGGCTCCGGACTTGACCCTGGTCCACCAATCCCGATTGCTCCGATACCACTCAATCGTCGAGGCGAGCGCCTCGGGCCACGCAGAGCGTGTCGGGCGCCAGCCCAGCTCTTCACGGATCTTGGTCCCATCGATCGCATACCGACGATCGTGCCCGGGCCGATCCGCCACGTACCGGATCATCTCCTTGCCCTTGCCCATCAACTCCAGCACGCTGTGGGTGAGTTCAAGATTCGATCGTTCATTATCGCCCCCGATGTTGTAGACTTCGCCCGAACGGCCCCGCTCGAGCACGGTGAGCAATGCGTCGCAGTGATCGTCGACATGGATCCAATCGCGGACATTGAGCCCATCGCCATACAGCGGCACCTGCAGTCCATCGAGCAGATTGGTCACAAAGAGGGGGATCACCTTCTCGGGAAACTGGTAGGGACCAAAGTTGTTCGAGCAACGTGTCGTGACCACATTCATGCCAAAGGTGTGGTGATAGGCACGGACCAGAAGGTCGCCCGCCGCTTTGCTCGCTGCGTAGGGGCTATTGGTCTCGATGGGTGAGTTCTCGGTGAACTTGAGGTCGGGCCGATCGAGCGGCAGTGACCCGTACACCTCGTCGGTTGACACGTAGAGCAGCCGCCCTGGCCAGGGGGATGTACCCCGCTTGGCACGGCGGCAGGCATCCAGCACGGTCTGAGTGCCCAGTGTGTTGCTCATCACGAACGGGCGGGCATCCATGATCGAACGGTCGACATGGCTCTCGGCGGCCATGTGCACCACCGCATCGGCATGTGCGATGTGCTTCTCAAGCAACGGGCCGTCGCACACATCACCCTTGACGAAGCTGTAGCGAGAATCGGATTCGAACTGGCGAAGATTCTCGAGGTTTCCCGAGTAACTCAGCACGTCGTAGTTGGTGACGCTCCACGTTGGCCGGTGGCGCAGCACGAACTGCACGAAGTTGGATCCGATGAAGCCAGCGCCGCCGGTGACAAGTACGTTCATTGCAGGTGATCCTCGCGGGCCTGGGAGTGAAGGGCCAGGGGGTGAATGGGGAGCTGTGAAGGGTCAGAGTTCAAGTCGGGAAAGGACCAAGTCAAGATTGGCATGCCAGTGCGGCATCGGTCCCACGAGTGCCTCAGCAGGGCCAAGATCGAGCACGCTGTTGGCGGGCCGCTTGGCCGGGCGAGGGTATTCGGCGGAAGTACAGGGGTCGACGCGGCATGCGGGGTTGGCCATCGCCGCGATGCGGGTTGCAAAGTCATACCAGCTCGCTTCCCCGCCATCGGTCACGTGCAGCACGCCCCGTGCGTTCGCTGCGAGCAGCCTCAGGGTCGTTCGGGCAAGATGCTCGCACGAGGTGGGCCGTCCGCGCTGATCATTGACGACCTTGAGCGTGGGCCTCTGACGTGCCGCCGCGGCGATGGTGCGTACAAAGTTCTTGCCCCAGGGCGCGTACAGCCAGCTCGTCCGGATCACCAACGCGCTCGCGCCACCCAGACTCATCTGTTCAGCGATGTGCCGCTCACCAACCGCTTTGCTGCGCCCGTAGGCGTTGAGCGGACGCAACGGAGCATCCACCGAATATGCGGGTCCCTGTTCGCCATCAAAGACATAGTCCGTGCTGTAGTGAACAAGTGTCGCGCGATGCTCGCGGCAGATTGCTGCGAGCACACCGACGGATGTGCCGTTGAGCAGCGTCGCCTCGGCCTCCGCGGTTTCGGCCTTGTCGACATCGGTCCACGCGGCGCAGTTGATGACATGCGTATGCCCGGGCACATGCTCCCTGAGCGAACTGGCGTTCAGAAGATCAAGCGTCGCATGGGAAGGCGCATCAAAGGCGGTCCCCTGTGCGGCAAGAGCGTTGCACACGGCTCGACCGAGCATTCCGCTGCCACCGATGACCAGAACCGAATCATCCATGCGAAAGTCTCCTTCGTAACGCGGCATCGCCGGGAAGCCCTGTTCAGCCGTGACGCACCTGCCAGGGGAACCCGGTGATGCTGTCAAACGCCCTTCGCTCCTCGTCGGGCTTGGCTGCGTTGTAGGAGTGGGTGACGTAATAGAGCAGCCCGGCAGAGACATCTCCCACCGTCGCCGCCCCGTGCCAGAGAGTGGGGGGGATGATCAGCACGCCTGGCCGCTTTTCACCGATGACGATCAGCCACGACTTCCCATCGGATTCGCGGTGGATGCCTGCCTTCAGGTGCCCGGCAAGCCCGATCCAGAAGTCCGTCTGCAACTGGTGACGGTGCCAGGCCTTGATCACACCAGGGTACTGCACCGAGTAGTTGACCTGCCCGGCGGGTCCCATGACGCCCTGCAGCTGGTTCATGAGCGACCATCCGCGATCATCGGCGTAGACGCTCGAGGGCACAAAGAGCGGTTCATGCAGCTCGGTGGCCATGGCGTGCGCCGTGGGGAGCGGTTCGTTCACCGATCGGACTGTTGCGGGAGAAGGCTGCATGGAGGTTCTCGGTCAGTGGTGTTGGATGCACAAAGCAGAATCGCGCCGCCGCCCCTTCACCCAAGCAGGCACGGACCCACGGGGCCCGGCGAATGGTTTGGTTCAGCGATGCATCATTCAGGGCTTTGACGCGGGGAAATCGACGTGGTTGGCTCCGCCATCGGCCACAAACCGGCTGGCGCGATGGAGACTCTCGAAAGTCCCCGCATCGGTCCACCAGCCCTGCAGCTGGCTGTGGGTGAGCTCGCCCCGCGAGAGATACTCGTTGTTCACATCGGTGATCTCAAGTTCGCCGCGTTGACTGGGCTTGAGCGTGCGGCAGATCTCAAATACACGGTTGTCGTAGAAATAGATGCCCGTCACCGCGAGGTTGCTCAGAGGCTTCTCGGGTTTCTCCACGATCCCGGTGATCTTGGCTTTGGGTCCATCGCCGTCCAATGTGGCGACTCCGAATCGCTGCGGATCGGGAACTTCCTTGAGCAGGATCTTGGCGCCGCAGGGCTGGGTGAAGAACTCGCCCGCGGCCTGACGGATGTTGCCCTCGATGATGTTGTCGCCCAGGATGACGCAGATCTTCCCGCCATCCGCGAACTCCTCGGCGAGCTTGAGCGCATCGGCGATGCCCCCCTCACCTTCCTGATAGGCGTATTCGAGGTGACGCAGCCCCAGGTGCTTGCCATTCTTGAGCAGCTTGAGGAAGTCACCCGCGTGCTCGCCGCCGGTGACGATGAGCACATCGACGATCCCCGCGTTGACCATGCACTGGATGGGAAAGTGAATCATCGGCCGGTCATAGACCGGGAGCAGATGCTTGTTGGTCACCAGCGTGAGTGGTCGCAGTCGCGAGCCAAGACCGCCGGCCAGAATGATGCCCTTCATAGATATCAACCCCTAGATACGTGAGATGCAACTGCGATCCAACTCAACAATAACACATCGGCCACGGGGCACTGGACGCACAACCCCGGCGTGCCAAGTCATCGACCAGAACTACCCGGGACTGGGATGGGGCGTCAATCTCCGATGCGCCCACGGGTCGGCTGAGCCCACCCATCCGCGGTACCTGACCGCCCCGAAAGACGCAGGAGCCAGAGTCAATCCCACGAACGGGCGATGGTATCCCCGCGGGCGGTACGCGTCACTTTCCGCCCGCGCACGACGCAACTGCCTGAATCGCCTTTAGCGCGACCACAACCTCACGACGAGCTCGAAAAAACCCGCATCCAGGCGGGTTTGCACGAATCACACTGAATGACTTTCGCCCCGTGGCTTACGCCAACGTGCGGCGGCGCACACTGGCTGCAAGTCCGACAAGCACCACCATTCCACCCCACGCCGCGGGAGGCAGGGGAACCATCGAGATGAACTGGGCGCTGTTTTCAGTGACGGCAAACGACACATTGTCGTTGAAGCCGCCACTCATCAGCAGCGTGCCCGAGAGCATCCAGCTTCGCAGCGAGAGATCGACATCCGAGACCACAGACTGACGCAACACCGAGTTGGTCGGGCCGCCGGTGGTTGTGTTGACACCCGAACCCACGGCGCCATCGGAAGCCAATGCGCCCGCGACGACATCCAGTTCGCCAAACGAACTGAAGGAGAGATTCGAGAAGCTCAACTGGCCTTGGCCCGCGCGGGCTTCGATGGAAATGGCGTTGAAATAGCGTGAACTGGCGAGATAGCCGTTCAACGCGCTGGCGCCTGAACTGAACGAGTTATCGTTGCCGGGAAGGCCGGAGGCCGTGTTCGAGTCATCATCCGTCGACGCAGCCGAAGACCCCTTCGTCGCACCGTGGACCGGCTTTGTCCCAACGACCGATTGACTCGCCGAGCCGCCCCAACTGAGTGTGCGAGTTGACGTCGCAGTCGTGAGCGTGAACGTATACCCCACCGACGCGACATAGGTGATGCGGAAATCTACCGCCGCGTCAGTCGAACGAACAAAGTCCTGGCCGATGCTGTTGGAGCTGCCGATCCCACCACCGTTGTGCAAGGTCATGCGGCCATCGCCACCCATGCCTTCAAACAGCTGGCCACCCACGGCACTCCCGATGGAGAGATCTCGAAGGCCCTCGCCATTCAACCACACGGAGTCCGCATACGCAACGGTCGAAACCGCCGCGACCAGACTCGCGATTGTCAGGCGATATCGCACGAATGCCTTCCTAGAAAGAGAACCCACCCCGAGCCCAATACGGGCTTCACATCCAGACCACCTCTCGTCGTTATAATAGTTGCTGTACGAGTCACATCCACGAGGATCTGCCTCAAAGCCAAAAGAAGCAAAAGTCGCTCCGGTATCTCCGCCCAGCTTTCATTTATCGGACCTTATTCCCCCAGCGGCGTCTCAGTGTTGTACTCGTTTGTCCAAACTCGCCGATGAAGCCTTCATGACCATCCAAACAAAATACAACCATATTGAGATGATGGAGTGGTCACCTGAGCCATGGAGTCCGGCACCGTCACAGAACGGTCGCCAGTGGTTCATCATTCGCACGCGCAGTCGGCAGGAGAAGCAGCTCGCGGTCGATCTGACCGCCCGACACATCAGCTGCTTTCTCCCGCTGGTCTTGGAAGTCCGATACCACGGACGTCGCAAAGCAAAAGTGGTTGTTCCGCTCTTTCCCGGCTATCTCTTCCTGGCGGGCACGCGCGAAGAGGCATTCGTAGCCGACCGCAGCGATCGTTCCGCGCAACTGATCGAAGTTCACAATCAGGAACGGCTGCACCAAGAACTCTCCGCAATCATGAAGATCCTGCAAGCAGGTGGGAGCCTCGCACCGTGCATTCCCTTGATCAGGGGTACACTTGTAGAGGTATCTTCGGGCCCATTCAAAGGGCTCCGCGGTACGGTCGATACAAACCTTCGTGATAACCGATTCGTTCTGAATGTCGACATGATTGGAAAAGCCGCTGTTCTTGAGATCGATCGCGATCTGCTCCGCCCCGTCTGACGGGCGAACAGGTTCAGTGGACCGGGGATTCCACCGCCAGATCGCAGCCCCGGATGCTGTTGACATGGACGGAGTCCGCGCCGTGCCTCTCGATGGACGGCGGGCGTGGCCGGGTCAATGTCAGAGCCGCGATGACACATCAGGGGTGTGTCGTCCACGCGGTATTGGAACCAGGGAATAGTGCGGTCCGCAGAGGCTGGCCGCCAACCACTATTGTCTCTGAGCTTGTGTTGCCCGGCTCAGAGGCAGTTTGCTTCGGGCATTCACTGAAACTGCCATGTGACATGGGCAGGTCCATAACGACGAGGACCTGTACGGTGTACATGGACTTTCCCGCTTATCCGAGCGTCTGAACTCCGCCTGATCGCGGATTGCAGCGGCCTCGATAGCCGGCATGACGTGATAGATCGATAGAAGCCCCGTGCGGTGTTGAATCGCTGGGGGGAGTGTTATGTTTTCGCCACAACGCCTTCTAAGGCTCATTTGTTCTGCCTGCCTCGCCGCGTTGTACGCGTCCTTCGCAGTACTGTCCGAAGCTGCCCACGCCCAGCAGTCGGTGGGGGCATCATTCACAGTCCACTGGGCCGTTGAGAACACCAAGCCACTTCAGGGCGACCGCCCACGCGACTGGTCGGGAGCGATTGAGTTCGGCACTGCGCCAATCCACCGAGACATCGAGATCTTTCGCGAGTCAGATCTGGGATTCCCCCAGGCGGGGCCGCACGTGCTCGAAGGCGATTCCAACGCGATGGCCAAACTCCGCCGCACTGTCCGGGCGGCGGTTAGCGCCAGACTCTCGCCCGACTCCACGGTTGCCTTCGGCCTTCTTGACATTGAGTCCTGGAATCCGTCCTGGGATTCGTGCACCAACATCCCCAGCAACGCGGGTGACAAGGTTCTTGACCAGGATTTCAAGGACGATTGGCGGGAGTACATTCGTACTCGCCACCACACCCTGCTCACCGGGCTCAACGACGAGAAGTGCGAGCAGATCTTTGCCTCAACATTCGAAGAGGCATCGCAGAGCATCTTCCTGGCCATCATCGATGAATGCCGCAAGGCAAGGCCGAAGGTCAAGTGGGGCTTCTATCTGTTTCCGCCCAGAACACTGCCCGATCAGGACGGTGTTCTTTCAGCAGTGCCGGATCCGGGAACTCCCGCTGGCCGCAACTACGCATGGCTGTTCGACGCGGCGGACGCAATCTTCCCCGACATCTGCCAGCTCTCGTACAGCCGCGATGATGGGCGTCCCCAGCGAGCACTCAACGAAAACTCCGGCGAAGAGAACCACGCCTATGTGCTGCGAAACGTTCGCGAAGCGGTCGCCGCGGCGAACGGCAAACCCGTGATCGCCATCATGTGGCCGCGATACCCGCGGTCCTGCAAGCAGTACGCCGACGATCTGCTCAACCCGATCAACCTGCGACAGTCATTCGAGGACCCCAAAACCGCTGGAGCAGCCGGCGTTGCCATCTGGGACTACATCAACTCCGAAGCACGCTTCACGCAGCTGCAAGAGTACGTGACGCCGCACATGGTGCCCGTCATCCGGTCGGTGGCGACCGACGCCGCGGTTGAACCGTCGACACCACAGGCAGGAGGCGACGGCAAGGTGGCAGCCGCGGAACCGACAGCACAGGTTCAGTCCTCCACCAGATCAGCCGCGGCGCTTGAGGTCTCCAGTTCAACCACGCTCGATGGCCGTCGCAAGATCCGCATCACCGGCCGCCGCGATGGCAAGTTCCAGTTCAATGTCGTGCAGGCACCCTCTGGGGTCCTCGCGAGAGTTGCCGGCAACGGCACCGATGTCGAGTTGCGGTGGACGGACCGCTCCGACGACGAAACCGGGTTCGAAATCGAACGCGAGACGCTCGCGACCGACGGCGTGTGGGAGTCAAGCCAGACACTGGATGCAGACGCTGATGCAACCAGCCTCGTGGATACTCCGGGCGCCGGACTGCACCGCTATCGCGTCGCCGCGATTACCCCCGACGATCGTTCCTTGTTTTCGAAGTGGGTCCAGTTGCAGGTCGAGGAGCCCCCGGCGCCAGAACCCACGCCAACACCTACACCCACCCCAACGCCAACGCCAACGCCAACGCCTACCCCAACCCCAACCCCAACCCCAACCCCGACTCCTACCCCGACGCCTACTCCTACTCCTACCCCTACACCCACACCGACTCCGACGCCAACGCCGACTCCGACGCCAACCCCCGAGCCGCCACAGCCTGTGGCACCCGTGGCTCCGTCAGCCTTGCAGGCGACGGATGCGGGCAATGGCCACGCCGTCAATCTCCTCTGGAGCGACCAATCCGCTGATGAGACGGGATTCCGAATCCAGCGGCAGACGCGCGAGACCTCGGGCAGCTGGAGCGAAATCACGGTATTGACCGCCGCGTCGAATGCGACTGCCGCCACCGATGTGCCCGGCGTCGGCACGTTCCGGTATCGCATCGCCTCCTTCAACGCCCAGCTCGCCTCGGAGTTCACCGGATGGAGCCTGGTCGAAGTTCGCCAACCACTCCCGCTGGCCGCATCCCAACTGAGCGCGACGGATGCCGGCAATGGCCGCGGCGTCTCGGTTGCGTGGCTTGACAACTCGAGCGACGAAACATCGTTCACCATCGAGCGGCAGACCTTGGCCAGCGATGCTTCCTGGAGCGAGGTCACCCAGCTCACCGCACCCGTCAATGCCACCAGCAAGGCCGATGAGCCCGGCGTTGGCACGCACCGATACCGCATCGCGGCACTCAACGGAGCACTTTCCTCAGGCTTCACGCCCTGGACCACCGTCATCGTCGCCGACATCGCACCGGCTGGGGCGTCGACGCTCGTCGCGACCGATGTGGGCAACGGCAGTGATGTGTCGCTCTCATGGCTTGACAATTCGAACAACGAGACTTCGTTCACGATCGAGCGGCAGACACAGGCAAGCGATGCTTCCTGGAGCGCCGCCACCGTGCTGACCGCACTGGCGAATGCGACGATCAAGTCCGATGCTCCTGGCGTTGGCACGCACCGATACCGCATCGCGGCACTCAACGGTGAGCTCACCTCGGGCTTCACGGCCTGGACCAGCGTGCAGGTCCATGAGATCGCCCCCGCGGCACCCTCGACGCTCGCCGCCACAGACCAGGGCAACGAGCGTGACGTGGTGCTCACATGGGCTGACCACTCAGACAACGAAACCTCGTTCAGCATCGAGCGTCAGACGCAAGAGAGCAGCGGCACGTGGGGTGCGGCCACCGTCTTCGCCGCGGCATCCAACGCAACGACGTACGCGGATGCCCCCGGTGTGGGCGTACACCGATACCGGATCGCCGCCCTCAACGGGTCGCTCTCCTCGGAGTTCACGGCTTGGCGGACGATGGAAGTGCTTCCCGTGGTTCCTGACCGGCCTTCGGCACTGGCGCTGCGCGATTCGGGCAATGCTCGCGATGTGAACATCAGCTGGAGCGACAACTCGAGCAACGAGACGACCTTCCGCATTGAGCGGCAGTCGCTTGAGAGCGGTGGGGCATGGGGTGAATCCGTGGTGCTGACCGCGGCGACAAATGCTACCTCCCTCACTGACGCCCCGGGAATCGGCAGCCATCGCTACCGCATCGCAGCGGTGAACGGCGATCTGGAACCGCAGTTCACCGGGTGGGCAACTGTGGAGGTCGCCGAGATCGCACCGATTGCAGCGTCGACGCTCGCCGCGACCGATGCGGGCAACGGGCGCGATGTGTCGCTCTCGTGGCTTGACAACTCGAACAACGAAACGTCGTTCACGATCGAACGGCAGACGCAGGCAAGCG